>JAADIM010000042.1 GCA_013151345.1 Gammaproteobacteria bacterium | reverse complement strand
ACGTAACGACGAAATATTCTTGTAAAATAGGAGTGATCGTTAAAACCGACCAATAATGCAACGGTTGTTATAGAGTCACCGCTATTTTGATCAAGCGGTGAGAGGGATCAGGTTGCTTGATGATGTAAAAATTGAGGCCTATTTTTTGTTGTTTTAATCATTATAGGAATTACAAAAGTATGATTTATACCCAAACCGGTTCTGCGACACGTACCACTCTAATCGTAATTGTAGGCGTCTGTGTCTTTTTGGCGGTTGCGGTTATGCTACTACCGAAGGGCTTTAGTGATGACTTGTCAATAATAGGCAAGAATATGGCCGCTGTGGTGCTAACGCATGACAAGAATTCTGTGGAAAGTTTGGAATATATGACGCTACTCAATACGGTACGATCCAATTATACTGGGAAGGTCAATTTTTTGGTCGTAGATGTTAATACCAGGGAAGGCCAGGCTTTTAGACAGCAACAACGTGTTGGTGCCGTTGTTCTCGTATTTTTTAGCCCCGACGGGACAAGGCGGGGTACGCGCGGTAGCGACATAGGTGAAATGGAATTACGTTCGGAGCTAGATAAGCTTTTATCTCCCTGAATAGAATAAACAGAATTTCGTGTCAGGCCTCCCTTTTCCCAAAAATATATAACGTAAGGGATCAAGTTACTCGTATAATAATCAGAAAACAATTAAACAATCAATTTGTATCTCTTAGATATAATACAGGTAACCTGCCCCTCCCCTTTTTTTGCTTTGTTTAAACACTGTCAAAAACAAGTAGAATGGCGAGAAAATAATTACGCATGCGTTAATCTTGTTTATACGCGGATCCCCTTTTTATGGAACATAAACATGACAATCGAAAAACCTGAGCAATTCAACGAAAATATAGACCCGGTTTATATCAGCAACCAACAGTTTGACCGGGCAGCTGATTGTATCAATGAACTTAAAACCGGCCTGATCGAATTTCTTAAACTACCCAAACGTATCAACATTATCAATTTTCCGATTGAAATGGATGATGGTTCTGTCCGGAGTTTTCAAGGTTACAGAATCATTCACAATAATGTCTTTGGTCCTGGCAAAGGTGGTATACGGTATCATCCCGATATTACGATTGATGAAGTTATTTCGCTTGCCAAGTTGATGACATGGAAGTGCGCTCTGGTCAACATTCCCTTTGGCGGCGCGAAGGGAGGTATTGTCTGTGATACTAAAAAACTAAGTGACAGTGAATTGCGGCGCATTACACGCAGATTTACCTCGGAGTTAGCCAACGCGATCGGCCCTCATATTGACATCCCTGCGCCCGACTTATATACAAGTGAACAAACCATGGCCTGGATTTTCGATACCTACGATATGCTTCACCCGGGACAAAACAACTGGCCTGTCGTCACAGGTAAACCTATTAATATCGGAGGATCTTATGGTCGTCGTGAAGCAACAGGGCTAGGTTGTGTAATTGCAACTGAACGTTTTTTATCAAAAGCGCTCATTCCCGAACAACAGGAAATTGCCGGTGCGAGAATTGCAATTCAAGGCTTTGGTGATGTCGGTTCGGTCGCTGCCCGTTATTTTTTTCGTGAAGGTGCAAAAATTGTAGCTGTGAGCGACAGTCGTGGTGGTATTTATAGCGAAAATGGACTTGATCCTGATGCTGTTCTGGATTTTCAGTCTGAGCATGGCACTGTGGTCGGTATGCCGAAAACGATGACGATTACCAATGAAGAACTATTAGAAAGCGAATGCGACATTCTTGTGCCTGCGGCTTTAGGTAACCAGATCCATAGCGGTAATGCAAACAAGATTAAAGCCAAATTAATTGTTGAGGCTGCCAATAACCCAACAACGCCCCGGGCAGATGATATTCTGGTAAAAAAAGGCGTTTTTATTCTACCCGATATTGTTGCCAATGCGGGTGGCGTAACGGTAAGTTATTTTGAATGGGTGCAAAACCAGGTTAACGAAAGCTGGGAAGTCGAGAAAATTAATCTCAAATTGAAATCAAAAATAATTGCGACTGTTGATGTCGTTTTTAACCATTGGCAATCGTTTGTCGTCAAAGGTGAAATTGCCGTCGGAACAAAGTCCGATAAAGAGGACGTTCGTCGCCCTCCCGACTTTCGCACTGTTGCCTTGATTATTGCGATTCAACGTGTCGCCAATGCCACATTATTACGCGGTATCTGGCCATAAGAACTGAGAGAGAGTACAAAGTGGCTAGTGCGATGCACACGTTAATATTTCTTTATGATACGCATTAAATTACCTTCTCGCTCGACTGTCACACGACCTAAAAACGACATGCCGAGCAGGACTTCAGTAGGAAAACCACCATCAAGAATCACCGCAGCCACGTTCCTTAGTTCTATCTCCCCTACTTTCACTTTGTTTAATGTGATTGAATAAGCCTTGGCAATACCCGATGCTGTACTGACTAATCCTTGTTTTCCTATTAGTTTATAGTCAATTCCCAACCGATCTGCGTGCACTGAGTTCATTGCGATGGACGTCGCGCCTGTATCAATCAAGAATTTTATTGGATACCCATTTGCACTGCCTTGTATAAAGTACATACCATGGCGGTCTGCAAAAGCCTGGCTAACACGTTCAGTTGGTTTACTATATTGTGTGCCAATAGATACCGCGTTTCCCATTTTATAAGTCTTTTTTTGTCCATCGACTTCTAAGACTGCTTTTTCACTATCAGCTGAAACAAGTTTTACACCTTCAGGGCTGGTATCGCCAATAGAAAGTGTATGCTGTACTTTATCAATTTTTAAAACTGCCTTGCCGTTAAATAACGCCATTACCTGGATTGTATTAACAGCTGACGCGGGCGTAACAAAGCTTAATTGGATAAGTAATAAATAAATTAAAGTTGTTAACTTGTTGTTCATCATCCGTACTTCTAGTAATTAAATGCTTGTTAGACCAGCCATAGGGTGCGTTTTACACACCAAACACGCTACGTGTTATCGCGCTGTTTTTATAGTTCATTTTTTATAATACACTGGTGCGTAAAACACACCCTACGTAGGAAGTTATATTAAGATGTGTATCGACCCAATTGACCAAATACCTAAATATTGAAAGAACAGATCAACATTGATGAACCATATCTATATATAATAGAGATAGGAGAGATTATGAAATAAAAGTTACTGGGCGAATTGGCGATAGCCTAATCCGTGAATTACACACGCCTTCTAGTCGATATTGCGAGCAAGATGTTGCAAGCAAATAGTTGATGTTGCAGGATTTAATTTCTAACAATTTGTTGATTAGCTTTATTGTTTATTTTCGTCCATGCGTCGTGATACAACGCTTTGCCTTCAACTTTGTTTACGACAACACCTGATTCCGCACCTGCTTGTGCTTTCATTGTAATAATTACACCGATGCCGACTAACACAGCTAAGACCAGTATAAAGTCAGGCTTCCTTTTATTGATTTTCATGATTGATCACCCTTTGATCATATTTTTACTGTTGCAAGAATGTTAACGTCAAAGACCGCATAAACTTTAGGTCTGTCCTTAATTTCTATCTAAATTCCAGCAAGTTACTGCTTAAAACACCATATTCACATATGATCTTTGACACAATTTTGGGCATTTTTTGCCAAAAAAAATGTGACGCAGTACCCACTATGGATTTGTGACGAAAAGCATAGGGGATCCACAATATTTTGACACTTTAGACTATGATTCAAGTAGTTAAATCGCTTAGTTAACGAGATTATTTCAATTTAAGCATTAACATCATAACATTTCCCCTATAGTAAAATTCACCTGTTTAAATTAATTTACTTTAGAATCATTCTATTCGCTGGAGTAAGCCTGCGCAGTCCAGCAGCGGAGCTTTGTTGGGCACTTGCGTTGGACTTCGCTACGCTCACTCCAACCACTTCAAGCCTATAATTAGATCCATTACATTTGTGCCAGTCGGGCCCGTCTTTATCAATGACGCTATAGAATCCAAAAAAGTGCCCGCATCCGCGCGCAGTAAATAGTCTCTTGCATTCATTTTTTTGTTTGCCCCGTTTTGTATAGTGTACCCATCAACAACCGCACCCGCATCGTCTGTCGGTCCATCCGAGCCATCAGTTGCGGCGACAAGTAACAATATATTCGGATGCCCGGCTAACTCACATGCTGCACAGAGGGCGAGCTGTTGATTGCGGCCACCACGCCCGACTTGCTCGGGTAACGTTACAGTTCCTTCTCCACACCAAATATAAACACCCGGCTGCCCCTGAATCAATTTATCGGTTATTTTCTTGGCGATCTGTTCTACATCACCGCTAACGGGTCCATCGTCTGAATAAACATCGTATCCCAGTAATTTTGCCTGATTAATAGCTGCCAATTGTGCACACCGGTTATCTGATATTATTTTCACATTAATATGTTTAAAGCAATCATCCCCCTGGTTTGGCATTGAAGTTGACGCTTTTACCCGTTTTTCTAACCAAGTGGGTAAATCCAATGTAGCAAGTATTTTATTCGAGCCGGAATCAGCCACTAACATACCCGACCCAATAACACTTGGATCATTGTCAGGTACATCCGATATCAGTAACATTGCTGCTTTTCTATTACCTAACCTAGTTGCTAGACGCCCGCCCTTAATGCACGACATCGTTTTCCTGACCGCGTTGATTTGATTTATAGTTAAACCGCTGGCCAATAACCATTGATTCGTTTTTTTCAAGTCTTCCGCAGTCACTCCATTTGGAAGAACTTCAACCAAAGATGAAGCCCCGCCGGATATCAAAAAAATAAATTCTGCATCTGCTGGTGATTGTTGAATGAATTCGATTAAAGCCTTTCCCGCATATAAACTACTTTCATCCGGGATCGGGTGGCTAGCTTCCAGCACGGTGACAGGGCAAGAATCAAATATTGAAAAAGTAGAATAATTTTTTTTGGTAATAACCAGACCTTGATAATCACGCTGCCCCAAAACATCAATCACACCCTGTGTCATTGCCTCAGCGGCTTTACCTATGGCGACTATTCGAACTGTTTTTTCAAATGAAATGCCTGCAATATAATGACGGACGACACTACGGCCATTCACAGAAAAAAGTGCTTCTTTATAAATCTGTAAAACTTGATTGTGTCGCCAATCTGTTATCATAGCATTTCGCAGCGTCCTTGATTAAAAACATCCGAATTTGGTCGATACTGTACATTAGACGATACTATACATTAGACTATAAACATCACTATTTCCTCACAATCTTTAAGTTAGTGATTATTTAAGTTAGTACTTAAAGGGGTTAGCAATAAGGGCTTAGCAATAAAGGAATCTTAACCATGGTCAGTGCGCAAGCAATCAAAAAACAAAAAAAGCTCAAACTCATCGGAGCCGCCTCCTGTATTGGCGCGCAAGATACACGCTGCGACATGGGGCCAACAATAATTCGGGCAAGCAACTTGGAGTCCTTACTCAATCAGACGGGTATTGATGCCGAATGGGAAAATATTCTCCGCCCAAAATCGAGCAGATCTGAAGAAGAAGCAATCGTTGACCTTTGTAATCAATTAGCGAAGATTATCGCTAAAAAAGTAGAAATGGGTCATCAATTTGCCGTCATTGGCGGCGATCATTCTTGCGCGGTAGGCACCTGGAGTGGTGCCGCCAACGCGCTTAAATCTGCTTATCCCGCAAATAGCAACCCGCTGGGACTCATTTGGGTCGATGCGCATATGGATAGCCACACACCACAGACCAGCCCGAGCGGCGCCTATCATGGCATGCCATTGGCTTGCCTATTAGATGAAGGCCTTCAGGCGCTACGGGAAATTGGCAGCAAAGGAGCAAAACTGTTAGCGGAGCATGTTTGCCTTGTTGGCGTGCGCAGTTACGAATCCGCAGAAGCATCGTTACTAAAGCAACTGGGTGCCAGAGTCTTCTTCATGGACGAAGTAAAACAACGTGGACTGACTGCAGTAATGAACGACGCGCTATCCATCGTAAAAAACACAACAGGCTTTGGGATTTCCATTGACCTGGATGCGGTAGACCCTGTCGATGCGCCAGGCGTTGGATCACCTACACAAGACGGATTACAAGCGGAACAATTGATAGAAAATGTAATGCGAGTAAAACAACAGGATAATTTTATTGGCATAGAGATAACTGAATTCAACCCTTTCAGAGACGTGAATAATAAAACAGCCAATCTGATTATCGATTTAATCTGTGCTACAGGCTAACTAACTGTTCGATGGGCTAATAATAAATAGTATGAATAACACAATTGAATTAGAGGATAGTTATTGCGCTCAAAATTATAAACCGTTACCTGTCGTGCTGGTAAAAGGTGAAGGGGTTTATGTTTGGGATGATCAGGGCAATAAATACCTGGATATGATGAGTGCATATTCCGCTGTAAGTCATGGCCACTGCCATCCGCAACTGATAAAAATATTAATCAAACAAGCGAACGAATTAAACATCGTCTCACGTGCATTTTACACAGACAAACTGGCCCCCTTACTCGAAAAAGCCTGCCAACTCACTGGACAAGACAAAGCACTGCCAATGAATACGGGTGCAGAAGCGGTAGAAACTGCACTCAAGGCGGCGCGTAAATGGGGCTATCAAGTAAAAGACATTAAACCAGAGCAAGCCGAAATTATTGCTTGCGAAAATAATTTTCACGGCCGCACTATCGCCATTGTGGGCATGTCGTCAGAACAACAATACAAACGGGGGTTTGGCCCGTTCCCAGCCGGATTCAAACGCGTGGAGTTCGGAAACCCAGAGGCGTTAAAAAACGCCATCACGCCTAATACCGCTGCATTTCTGGTCGAACCCATACAGGGAGAAGGCGGTATTATCGTCCCGGCTGCAGGCTATCTCGCCGAATGTGCTCGAATTTGTAGAGACAATAATGTATTACTCATTTGTGATGAGATACAAACCGGATTAGGCCGAACTGGGAAACTGCTGGCCAGCGATTATGACCAAGTCAAACCGGACGGCTTGATTTTGGGAAAAGCACTCGGCGGAGGACTATTACCCGTTTCAATGTTCCTTGCTCGCAAAGATGTAATGGATGTCTTCACACCTGGCGATCATGGCAGTACATTTGGTGGAAACCCGCTTGCTTCTGCGGTCGCATTGGAAGCGCTCAATATTATCGAAAGAGATAACCTGGCCGACCGGGCTTTTGAACTCGGAGAATATTTCATGCAGGCACTCAGAGCCATCAACAGTGATCTTATTATTGATGTAAGGGGAAAAGGCTTGTTAATCGGCATGGAAATTAACCCGGCAAAAACAACTGCCCGTTCAATTTGCGAAAAACTAATGACCAAAGGTGTACTAAGTAAAGAAACTCACGAAACAATCGTTCGTTTTGCACCACCGCTTGTCATCACAAAAGAACAAATAGACGACGCCATCGATGCAATTAAAGACGTCATGTAGGTTGGGGTGACGTTAGGAACCCCAATCTGCATCAAAAACACCCACTCTGAATCTCTCCCGAATAATTCAAACAATGTTCAACACGTTGTCGTTGCACCGGGTTCAATTTATCCAGAGCAAAGTATTGAAATTCAGAATGTTCTTCGCTTAGTATGATGTTTGCATGCTCTGGGATAGAACATCTAAAAATAAACGCGTGGGAATTTAACGAACTGTGGTAATAGGTTCCCGTTAATGAAATGAG
Organism: Gammaproteobacteria bacterium; assembly: GCA_013151345.1. Taxonomy (GTDB): domain Bacteria; phylum Pseudomonadota; class Gammaproteobacteria; order SG8-11; family SG8-11; genus JAADIM01. Next base: position 7,954 of record JAADIM010000042.1, on the reverse strand, counting down.
GGTCACTTTGATACCGATTTCTTCAAAACATTCCCGATGCAAAGCCTCATAGATAGTTTCACCAGGGTCAAGTGCACCGCCAGGCAACCCCCACCCGTAATTTCCATAAGTCGCCTTTAATTGAAGTAATTCATTTTGTCGATTGATTATCACAGCATGCGAACTCATACGAAATGTATCATTATATCCCATGCTGTTCTTCTCCCCTAATTACAATTCACAGTTTCAGATCGAATCTGAAACGATACAAGTTTATTTGTTTTTATTATTTCTACAAACAGATAAGGCTGCGTAAAAGCAGTTGTCACTGCACACCCTGCTCCCGGTACAGTTTCAAGTATATGAATATCAACCTGACTTTCTAGTTCGATAATATTTTCAATATCAATCAGGCAACCACCCGTAGATCTTTGTCCTAAAAATAAAGCAAGTGCTTGGCCAATCTCAAAATCGACAACCGGTTTCCCATGCTCCCCACCTAAACCCTGACCCTGTTCCATCCATAAATTATCTAACTCCGAATTATTATAAACCACCTCAAAGCGTTGAACTGAGATGTTTGACCTCACGCCCCGTCCGAGATAACAATCGACTGCGATACGCTGTCGGAAGAATCCAAGCACCCGATGGCAAGTCCGCCCAGACAGATAACAATCAATAAACGGTAGATTATTCGTGAATTCAATATTGATCCTCTCTAAACGACTAATTTAAGCTTGGTATCTCTGATTTTACACCTAAGTTACGCACTTATCATAAATACTAATTAACCTTTAAAATTATCGTATAGTCAATCACTTACGAATATCCGGCAATCTGTGTAAAATGGCAGCCAAGTATTAAATCAGGAGAAATAAAGTTGATATTAAACGTCATCATTGATGAAAAAACCTACCCTATTGAAGTACCCGAAGAGACCATTAAATCCGGTGAAAAATTCTTCCAGAAAATGGATAGTGATATGGACAATGGCTGGCAAGTTAGCCGTGACTGGGTTGATAATCCTGACACGAAACAACGTTGTCAAATTGCTGCGGATAAACTGTTAACCGCAATCAACAAAGAAAACGAAACGATGGTGACACTGATGGTGGGATATATACTTTCACGGATGCCCGGTGTCGCTACGATAAATATTGACACTAATGGCGAAATATTGGAAACCGAATTAATTTAATATCCATCCAAGAACGTGTGTAGTGACTACCCATGAAGTAGTGGCTCCAATAGGCCTGTTACGCTATAGTTAGTTGCAGCGACCTTCGGGTGCCAGTTACTTTTTAAATACGCCAGTTTGAGCGTTTTCTAACCGCTGATTTATTTTTACTCACACCAATATTTTCTTTTAAGCTTCAGCAGCTTCCTATCATCAGTTAAAGCGCTGTGACAGCTTTGTATTGCCGAACATTAACTCACCATTACACTTGCTATTAATTCCGTTAAAATGCACCCCATATGACCAACACAGCAGAAAAAATCTCAACCCATACTCCCATGATGCAGCAGTACTTGCGCATTAAGGCAGAGCATCCAGATACCTTGCTTTTTTACCGCATGGGTGATTTCTACGAGCTGTTCTTTGAAGATGCACGAAAAGCGTCTCAACTCTTGGGTATTACACTTACCGCACGCGGTAAATCTGATGGTGACCCCATCCCGATGGCTGGGATTCCTTATCATTCGGCAGACCCCTATCTTGCAAAGTTAGTAAAGCAGGGACAATCCGTTGCAATTTGCGAGCAAATCGGAGATCCAGCTAAATCCAAAGGACCGGTTGAACGCAAAGTGATGCGCGTGGTGACACCGGGCACTGTCACAGATGAAGCACTGCTGGAAGAGCGTCAGGACAGCCTGTTAACCGCCATTCACCAACTAGATGCAATGTATGCAATTGCCACCATCGATATCAGCAGTGGCCGCTTTCATGTTATGGAAGGTCTCGACGAAGAAGGATTGCAAAGCGAACTGGAACGTATTAAGCCTGCAGAATTGTTAGTGAGTGAAGACATGCCGTCGCTCGCCTTTTTGACCCATCATGCTTGCTTACGCAAACAATCGCCCTGGTATTTTGAACTTGAATCTGCCAATCGATTATTGACCGATCAATTTGGTACACATGATCTTGCCGGTTTTGGTTGTCAGGACTTAAGCAGTGCACTGTGCGCGGCAGGTTGTTTATTGCAATATGTACGCGACACCCAACAAACCTCACTATCTCATATTCAGTCAATCAAAGTAGAGCAGCGTGAAGACAGTTTAATTCTGGATGCCTCCACTCGACGCAATTTAGAACTGGAAACAAACCTGACGGGCGGAAAAGAAAATACGCTGGTTTCAATTATTGATAAAACAAACACACCAATGGGTAGCCGGATGTTACGCCGCTGGGTTAACAGACCGTTACGTGATCACGAAATACTTCGACAACGACACAATGGTATCAATGTATTGCTGGAAAGAGAAAACTATGCGCCGATAAAAGAAATTTTACAGGGCATCGGTGATGTAGAACGTATTCTTTCACGAATCGCACTTAAAACCGCGCGTCCGCGCGATCTATCCCAGCTTCGCAATGCGCTGGACTTGTTACCGGAAATACAAAAAAAAATACAAGAAACACTTGCATCAAACGACTCACCTTTGCTTGTAAACTTAAAAGAGAAAATCGGTACATTTCCAAATATTTGCTCACTACTCCACAGTGCAGTGATAGAAACGCCACCCGTACTAATTCGTGATGGCGGCGTTATCGCCCCCGGATACAATGACGAACTGGATGAACTGCGCTCATTAAAAAAAAATGCCGGCCAGTATCTCATCGACCTTGAAATCCAGGAACGTGAGCGAACGGGTGTAAATACATTAAAGGTGAGCTATAACCGGGTACACGGATATTATATTGAACTGAGTCGAATACACGCCGACAAAGTGCCCGATAATTATATCCGAAGACAAACGCTAAAAGGTGCTGAACGCTATATTACCCCTGAATTAAAATCATTCGAAGACAAAGTACTCAGCGCGAGTGAACGCGCATTGGCAAAAGAAAAAATTCTATATGACGCGCTGTTGGATAAATTAAATATTGATTTAACCACACTGCAACACGCTGCAACAGCCTTATCTGAGCTGGATGTGCTGTGTAATCTGGCGGAACGGGCCCATGCGCTTAACCTGGTACAACCCCAGCTGAGCAACCAGGGGGGCCTGTCTATCACTGCAGGTCGTCACTTGGTTGTCGAGGATGTGTTGACTTCATCGTTTATACCAAACGATTTGATAATGGAAAAGAACCGCCGAATCCTGATTATCACCGGACCCAATATGGGGGGTAAATCGACCTTCATGCGGCAAACAGCACTCATCACATTACTTGCTTACATTGGCAGTTTTGTGCCTGCAAAAAATGCAATGATAGGCCCTATCGACAGAATTTTTACGCGCATCGGATCATCCGATGATTTGGCCGGTGGCCGTTCTACTTTTATGGTCGAGATGACAGAAACCGCGAATATTCTACACAACGCGACCGATCAATCGCTGGTGTTAATGGATGAAATCGGTCGCGGTACCAGCACGTTTGATGGACTGTCATTAGCCTGGGCCTGCGCGCATCACCTGGCGGACACAACAAATGCATTTACTTTATTTGCAACACATTATTTTGAGCTCACCACGTTACCAGAAGAAACAAACAACGCAGTGAATGTTCATCTCGATGCTATTGAATATAACGAGAAAATAGTATTCATGTACTCAGTAAAAGAAGGCCCGGCTAATCAGAGTTATGGACTACAGGTAGCAGCATTAGCGGGCGTCCCTGATAATGTGATCAAACAAGCCAGGAAAAAATTACTACAACTGGAAAACAGTGCTGCCGAGACACAAAATAACCCGGAAATAAATCAAATGTCGCTATTTTCTACTGCAAATACGACTGAAACAACGAATGCGACGTCTGTTCTGACAGACGCCCTTAAACAGATAGACCCCAACGAATTATCACCCCGCGAAGCCCTGGCAGAATTATTCCGCTTAAAAGAACTGGAAAATTCGGATAAATCCTGACTTTTTTACGGGGTGTTTTCCACATAGTATTTTTTCATAGTATTTTTTTTATGGTATAAGGGAACCCCTAAACTGGCACTCGTCTATTCGAGCATATACCGTTAAAATGGCGACCCAGAGGCGTAGGAGACACAGTATCAGATTTATTGGAGCAGAATTGAATGACTTATGTGGTAATTGAAAGTTGTATAAAATGTAAGTACACTGATTGTGTAGAAGTCTGTCCTGTGGATTGCTTTCACGAAGGACCAAATTTTCTTGTTATTGACCCTGAAGAGTGTATAGATTGCAGCTTGTGTGAACCTGAGTGCCCGGTTAATGCCATTTTGGCTGAAGATGATGTACCAGATGATCAACAACATTTTCTGCCGCTAAATGAAGAACTCTCGCAGATCTGGCCGGTGATTACTGAAATCAAGCCGGCACCTGCAGATGCAGCGGAGTGGGAAGAAGTAAAAGACAAATTCCAGTATTTGGAGAAGTAAGATCAAATTCTTGTCCTCCATGGTTAACTTATACGTAGGCACCAAGCGATAAAAGTATTCAGTTTAAAAACTGAATACGTACATTTTGTAAGTTGGGGTCAGCTTGCGAACCCCAACAACAGAGTAACGGCGTGCCCTGCTGTTGGACTTTGCAAGCTCACGCCAACCTACTGCGAATACATTCACTTCCTACATGAATCTTAAATAAGGAACTATACTCTGACTTCACGCCCGGTTTCTATTCATGTTCTTCCGCATGCTGACGATCCCGTCATCGCACTTGCATCCCAAATACTGGAATCGCATCAGCAGTCACTTCCAAACCTGGCCGATGTGTTAATCATTCTACCCGACACCTGTGCCGCAAGCCGAATCCGTCAGGTATTAGTGACCGAAGCCAACAAACTCAACATACCGGCCCTGCTCGGCCCTCATATCACCACCTTGAAAAAATGGGTTACTAATCAAAACTCTCGATTTGACGCCCAAACCATTAGTCATTATTGCCGAGAACTTATTTTATACGACGCGCTCTCTCAGCACCCTCAATTATATGGCAAGGGCAACCCATGGACACTCACCAATGAATTACTGCAACTTTTTGATGAGCTAACACTGGGAAACGCTAGACTACCTGCTGACATTAATGAATTTGTTCATCGCCTTAGTCAAGCCTACGGCATAAAAAATGACGGGATACATGCCCTGGGACGTGAAGCAAAACTTGTGCATACGCTTTGGCATGCCTGGCACAAACAACTAGAGTCAAAAAACTTTATTGATGAAACAACAGACTATGTATTATGTTTAACAAACAGTACTAATAACATAAACCCTGTCTCTAACATTAGCTCTAACATTAGCTCTAACATCAACTCTAGCAACGTCTCTAACAACAATTGTTCAAACAAAATTTATTTACTCGGCTTTTATGATTTGAGTGCAATAGAATCTGACTGGATCAAATCCAATCAAGTAGAACGACAACGACACCTGATACTCTATGGCGAAGACAATCCAGTCTTACGAGATCACACAGACTTGCGCGATACAACATCAATAACGACAACAACGCCTTATACAGAAGGTATAAATGCAGTATTTAACAATGAAGGATCAGTACTTAAAAACCGCGCATTAGCTTTTTCCAAACAATATCCTCAAAGTCCTTTCAAGGAACGATTGAGCGTCTTTACAGCAAACAATTCTGAAGATGAAGCTATTGCTATCGACCTTCAGGTCAGATCATGGTTACTTGAGGGTAAAAATAATATTGGCATCGTTACTGAAAACAGACGACTTGCTCGCCGAGTACGTGCGTTACTCGAAAGAGCAAATATTGCTATCACTGATTATTCAGGCTGGGCACTATCCACTTCAAGTGCAGCATCTGTAATAGAGCGCTGGTTGCAGGTCATTGAAGAAGATTTCGCGCATGAGCCTTTATTGGATATTTTGAAATCATCCTTTGTTTTTTCAGAGTGGGATAACGAAGAACGGCTGCATACAGTCTACCGCTTGGAAAACGATATTATTTTACACGAAAATATCCCCAGAGGTTTGCATCGATATCGACAGCACGGCCAATTTCGAAAAAACAGACTACCCGAACAATTTCATGAGTCATATGCCAAGGTTTTTTTATTACTTGATCAGCTCGAACAGGCAGCGGCACCTTTGCAAGCGTTAATTTCAGGAAAATTAAATTCGAACAACTTAAGCTCGGGAAACTTAATCTCTGAAAACAAGTACCCTGCAACACATCTTCTATCAACGTTAATCGAGAGCCTGGAATTACTCGGTGTATACAAAGCGTTTGCACAAGACAGCGCGGGTGAACGAATTCTCCAGGAACTAGAACAAATGCAATTCGCGGCATCAACAAATGATATCGAACTTGACTGGTTAGGATTTCGTACCTGGCTGGGACGTACTCTCGAACAAAATAACTTCCAGCCATCAATTAAAAACTCACCCGTTTTGTTAATGGGCGTGGTTCAAAGTAATTTACATTTTTTTGATGGACTCATTGTTGGCGCGGTTGAACAGGAATTTTTACCCGGCGCTGCATCACATTCGCCGTTTTTTAATGATGGGGTACGAATGGAACTGGGTCTCGATCCATCAACAAAAAACCAGTCTGTATTTCAATATCATTTTCGGCGGTTATTAGATTCCTCGCCGAGCATTTTATTAACGCACAGACGACAACAAGAAAGCGAAGATGTAATCGCCAGCCCTTGGCTTGAATTAATACAGGCTTTTCATAGCCTCGCATATGACGAAAAATTAACTAACCCGGTGCTTGAAAAGTTAGTTCATCATTCGGATGCGCACGTCCTGCTTTGTGATTCCCTTCATCGCGCCAAAGAATTGCCTGGTCCAGCTGATCAGCCTAAAGTGGTTATACTGCCTCAATTGATACCAAACAGTGTTTCCGCAAGTTCTCACCAACAATTGATAAACTGCCCTTATCAATATTTTGCACAACAATGCCTGAAACTAGCACCTCCCGATGAAATTCGTGAAGCGCTGCAAAAAAGTGATTATGGAAGCCGTGTTCATCGATGCCTGGAAGCGTTCCACGGAGACGTTGCCGGCCTACCTGGTCCCATTAGTAAAAATGTTGAACCTTCGATGCGCCTTGAGGCAATAGAATTACTTGAGGAAATTTCCAATGCTGTATTCGCAAACGATCTAGAAGATAATTTTCAACATCGTGGTTGGCTCAAAAAATGGCTGGGAATTATTCCTGCATACGTCGATTGGCAAATTGAGCATGCGCAAAACTGGCAAGTAAGGCATGTCGAGTTGCAGCAAACATATGAAGACTACTCGCGAGGCATCTCTTTAAAAGGCCGATTGGATCGTATAGACGACAGCCAACAAGGCTTAGGCGTCATCGATTATAAAACAGGCACGCCACCCCACCAGGATGATATCGATAGCGGAGAAGCCGTCCAGTTACCTTTCTATGCCTTATTGGCAGATATACTAACAGTAGAAAACCCACAATATACAACTGCTCGGGTTGAATACGTATATTTAGACAACAATCAAGCGACCAACAAAGCAAGCCTGGAATCTGAGCACCTCATTAAAATTAAAGAACAGACCGCTGAACGTTTGAAGCTATTAATGAATAGCTTATCACAAGGAACCCCTGCTCCCGCGTGGGGAGATGAGTTGACCTGTAGCCGATGCACAATGGAAGGACTGTGTAGAAAATCGGTCTGGGAGAATCAGGTTGAAAATAACAGCGGGCAAAGTAATAACAAAGCTATTAACAATAAAAATGAATAAAGGTACTGAAGAAAACATCTCGAAAAAAATGGTTACAAAAAACAGATAAGATAGCACGTGCTGGAATGGTAGAAAAACTGAAGCTTGTAAAACTAGGG
>JAADIM010000067.1 GCA_013151345.1 Gammaproteobacteria bacterium | reverse complement strand
TAAGTTAGTTCATTGGATACCCATAATCAAACACAACATTCAGCTAAGACAACCTTGCAACTTTGCATTGGGTTGCTGGTGTTTGTAATAATATTGTATCTACCCTTTCTGGGAAATTTACCACTCATACACGAAGAACCGCGTCGTGCGCTCATTGCTCGAACAATGATGGAAACGGGTGAGTTCTTTGTCCCTACGTTACTCAATCAAATTTATACAGCGAAACCACCGTTGTTCAACTGGTTGATTGTCGCTTTTAGCTTGCCAGGGGGTGAAGTGACAGAGTTTACTGCACGATTGCCTTCAGTTGTGTTTCTTTTACTAACGGCGTTTATTATGGTCGTGGGCATGCGTCGATATCTGTCTCTACCAGGACAAATATTTCTGGGATTTGCGATACTTTTGACACCTGAATTAATGGCAAAAGCAAATATTGCAGAGATTGAAGTTGTTTTTGTATTCTTGGTTACGTTGTCAATTTGGAGTTGGTACTGGTTATATGACCGAGGCTGCTCTGGCATTAAATTATGGATAGCGCCACTTATTATTGTCGCCGTCGCTTTTTTGACAAAACGAGAACCTTCCCTGGTATTTTTCTATTTTAGTATTGTACCATTTTTATTTTTTGAAAAAAAATTTAAAGAACTATTTTCAATCGGGCATATAGTTAGTTTCTCCGTGATGTGTCTGGTTATCGGTAGTTGGTTAGCCATAATGGCTGATAGCGTTGGAGTTAATGCTTTGTTAAGAAGTTTACAGGGAGAGGTTGTTAATCGAGGATTAACATCGTCTGCCATTGATTATGTTAAGCACATTGCTTCATACCCATTACAACTTTTTGCTGCCTTGCTGCCTTTTGGTTTGTTATTAATACCCTTGTATATGCGCGATACCAGGGCGTTATTAAAACAACGCTACGGAAATCTGTATGTGTTTTGTATACTCGCCATATTGGCGAATTTGCCGCTCTACTGGTTCAGGGGTGATGCGGCGGTCAGGTATTTTTTACCCATGTTTCCGACGATATTGGTGTTAGTCACGTTATTGTTTGAAATATATTATCACAAATTAGCCACTGAACGATTTGCCAATGTAATTCGAAAAGTAGTAAGAATTTTTGCGGTTATTCTGCTGTTGTTATCTGCGGTTTTTCTAGTAACGTCATCAATACCACTTTGGCGTTCTCCACCGTCATTATTGATGCCCTGGTATGTTGTTCTGATCATTGCCGTGCCACTTGTTTTTGTAGCGTATAAGCTAATGCGTTTGGCATTTCAGGATTCACCAAAAATTATTCTTCCGGTTTTAATTGGTAATTTGATAGTAGTGAAGTTGCTGTATTTTAGCGCTTTGCTGCCATACAAGATTGAACGTATTAATGAACATAGAAGCGGTATTGTTGTAATGAAAAAAATCGAAGCACTGGTTCCCGAAAATGAAAAAATACAGGTATTAGGCCATACACACTATGCACTTTGGTTTTATGCGAAACCAGGTTTGTTACGTGTTCCTACCGAGTTTAATATAAAAGAATATAAAGGTTATATAATGGCCTATGACAATGATCCAACGTTAAATAATCTTATTGGGGGCAATTGGCAGGAAGTGGTAAAAATGCCCTATAGAGATGTTTCTTTAGTCCTTGGTAAATTGAATTGACTGGCTCTTAGCATTGGGTGCATCGTGTTCTCACAAAATAATGTTGAAACGTTTTAATATCAAAATCATAATAAAGTACGTGCCAACTGTAATGCTAATTGACAAACCTAAACTGATATAAAAATTTATCTCGTTCTTCAATAGAGCAGGTAAGGCGATGAAAAATATTAATGAAGGAATAACCAGCCAAAAAATACTGTAAGAAAGTTTTATTACTTGTACAGTATCCCTTGTGTCAATGTATAGCCATGTCATCGCAAGTAAAGAAACAAACGGTATCGACGCGATCAATGCCCCAGCAAACGAACTTCGCTTTGCCAGCTCAGAAATTAAAACAATAAGCGCGGCAGATAGGCTGATTTTTAAAATATAGTAGGCCAATACATATCCTCAAAGCGGTCAACTGCGGAATCTAGAATGATTGTAGCCCATACCCGTTCAGTACACTGAAAAATCAAACACGTAGTTTTAATCACGAGCAAGTGCGGGTATAAATATTGTTGCTCTAAACATAAATACGGTTTTCCCCTGGGTCTTCCTCTTGGTAAATAAAGCAGGCGCTTAAGTGAATGTGATTGACGTCTGCCCCGCTTTCGCAGCACAGGCTAGGCTGGTCCTTCTTCTGAAGGTTTGTCTGCGGTTGAAACAATATATTGTTTAGTTTCTACGGGATTATAGATTAATTCTAAAAATGGTTGGGCTGTTATGTGTTTTTAGTTTATTAATTAATCAAAATGAAAAGTATTTAGTGTTTATTGATACACTTGTATCAATAGTGCAAATATTTTCTAGCAATTTAGTTGTGTTTTACATACTATTTGATTTCGGAAGTCAACAGGATAAAAACTATAACGTTGGCAGTATTTCGAGGGGTTGTCGGTGATGGCATTGAGATATGGCGTTAGTTTGTGAGCGTAGTATCGATGTTAAGGGAATGGTGTCAAGAATCATTAAAGTCAATGTTCAGGGCATTACACCCAAAATATACCGAAAATGGAGAAGTTGATTTGGATAAGCAAGAATTAGAAAGCATAAACAGTAATTTTAAATTAATACTCATATTTATACTTGCGTTATTAATTGCCGTGATTTTTGTGAGTATCTTGACTTAATTTACAGTGTCTCATTTTGCTATTTCTGTGTTCGTCATTATCTATAAAAAATAGTATTTCACATGAAACTAAACACATTGAATATCTATTTGTTCAAAATAGTAATCGGGTTTGTACACAGTTTTGAGTTCGGAATAGATTAGTTTTTTAGAGACAAATTCAGGCACCAATCCGCTCAACAATATTTAGGACTAGTGCAGATGCCTTTGAAGTCAGTCAATGCGCCACAGGTTGTTCAATGACGAGGCTTTGTAAGTTTTTGTATTGTATAGGTTGCAGATTTAATTTTTGAGCTTGTAGAAAAATACATAACTATATAGTTACATAATTATATAGCTACATAACTACGCGCTTCTGTGTGTTGCCGCGACCTGATGCAGTCCGGTAATACATATATCCAAATCTTTTAATATGCCATCTTCAATGAAAAAATCAGAATCTTCTTTATTGATTTTTGCTGCCCAGTGTTTATTTTTTTCTATTAGGTCGTTTAATAATTTCATGGTTTTTTAATTTGATTTATAAATTATATACGAAAATTAACAATGTCGATGTAGAGGTCAATTACATGTTTTCTTTTGTCTTACACTTAATACACTCAGTGTATCGCTCATAATATTGATGTATGAGCCAGCCGATGGTGCCGGCAATTGAAACAAATATGGCCGCGCCGTACCAGCCAGAAAAACGAATTAATAATGTAAACGAAAAAAACAGAATTAGCAGGTATACGATGAGGATAATAAAATTTCGCAAGTTTATTCTATATTTGGCTACCAGTTTACCGCCGCAGTTGTTGCATTCATTGCTCATCGTTGATCACTTATTAATCCACCATTGAGTACAAGTCAGCATAAATTATATCAGTGTTTAAAATCAGTGGTATTTTGATTATTCATAACGCCCGCAATGGAAAATATTATATGTCTATTTCTAGTACGGGTAAAACACGGGGGGAAGGACAAGATTTTACCATACCCACTAATTTGCCGCCGAATTTTTCATAAAACATTTTTGCGTTTGGATCAGATTCGATTCTGAGTAATGAAATACCTTTTTTTCTACATTTTGCTATAGTAAACAGTAGTAATTTTTTACCGATACCTTTTTTCATATCGCTTGGTTTAACCCACAAATGTTCTAAATTGGCCACATTTTTATCGATACTATTTTTATCGATACTAATAGCAATAAAACCGGCTATTACGGAGTCAGCTTGGGCGATCCAAACTTCATTTAGAGATATATATTCAGGTGTAACGGTTAGGGATTCACGCCAAAGTGTCAGCCATTTTTTGGGGTAGCTCCAATGGGCTTTTGCCAGGAAAGCGATGTCAGTCAATGTTTGGGCATCTTTAGGTGTTGCATCGCAAATATTCATTTCAATTTGACCATGATGCATAAACGGAGAGATTTATTCAAACTCCCCTGGTCTATGTTGCATTGAATTTCAATCAGAGCGATCTGTGATTTCAATCAGGTGGTATCCAAATTGCGTCTGTACAGGACCATGAACTTTTCCTAATTCTTCGTTAAATACGACTTTGTCAAATTCCGGTACCATTTGGCCCGGAGAGAATTCACCTAAACTGCCGCCCTGTTGGCCTGATGGACAATTTGAATGCTCTTTTGCTATGTCGACGAAATCTGCGCCATTTTCTATTTGTGATTTTAATTCTTCACATTGTTCCGGTGTCTCGACAAGGATGTGACGGGCTGATGCAGATGCCATAATTATCTCCTATGTAATCATTGAAGTAAATGAAAGTGACGTACGTTCAGTCTTTGAGTTTTGTCATTAAAGCGAATATTATCAGTGTCTTATAATTTTTCCCGTGTGTCCATCCCTTATTTGCGATGGGCGGGCAAGATCCCCGACATTTCCTTCCAAGCAATAATCAACATTGTTGGCGAAAATAATTTTAACATTTTCGGCACTGTGTGCAGCTGGTTCGCTAGTTATGTTGGCACTTGTTGATACCAGGGCATTGCCCCAGCTTTTACACAGTTGTTTGGCCAGTGGATGATTGGTAACGCGTACCGCAATTGTTTTATGCTTGCCTCTCAAAAATTCAGATACATTTGATTTAGCGGGCAGCAGCCAGGTAGTCGGTCCTGGCCACGTGGGTAAAACTCGACGTTCAGTGTCTGCGTCCAATTCTTGTATATACGGCGCAAGCTGATCTATGTTTGCCGCAATCAGAATTAAGCCTTTTTCTTTTTTACGTTTTTTAATTTCCAGGAGTTTTTTAATTGCGGTTTCGTTTTGTGGGTCACAGCCCAGACCGAAGACGGCTTCAGTGGGGTAGGCGATGATGCCCCCTGATGTAAGTGCATCTATGGCCAGGTGTAACGGGCTTTTGTGATGTATTGGGTTTTTGTTTAGTACCATGGTGTTAGTTTAGGTGGCGACTTGCGCGTCCTCGAAACAATTTCCTCAACGTAGATCGATTATTTGTTAAGTGTATTTTGAAGTTCTTTGTCTTTGGCTATGATGATCTCAGCGTTAGCTTTTCGTTCTGTTTTCAGCGCTTGCGCCAGTGTTTCGTCAGATACCGACAGGATCTGTGCGGCCAGGTAAGCGGCGTTTTTTGCACCGGTCTTGCCGATGGCGACGCAGGCGACGGGGATACCGGCGGGCATTTGTACTGTGGAGAGCAGGGCATCCTGGCCTTTTAGGGGGCCACCTTCCATTGGAACGCCGATAACAGGTTTTAGTGTCAGTCCGGCGACAGCGCCAGCGAGGTGTGCAGCCAAACCTGCGGCAGCGATGAATACGCCACAGCCTCTCTTGTCGGCATCTTTTACGTAAGTGTGGGTTGCCTCAGGCGTACGATGCGCAGAAGTGATTTTCGCTTCGTATTTAACGCCTAACTGGCTCAGGACATCCATAGTGGACTGCATGGTGGGTAAGTCTGAATCAGATCCCATTAAAATGGCGACGAATGGTTTGCTCATTGATTTACTCCGTTGATTACTAGTTTTATCTTGCGATAGCGCGGTGACCGATATCAGTGCGATAGTATATATTATCCCAGTGTATTTGCTTCACCAGTTCGTAGGCGCTGGATTGTGCTTTTGAAATATTATCCCCGAGTGCAACGGCACACAACACGCGTCCACCTGATGTGATAATTTCACCTTCTTTTTCCGTCGTAGCGGCATGAAACACCTTTGTATTTTGTTCACTAACCGCTGTAGATACAGGTAATCCTTTGATTGTACTGCCTTTAATGTAATTGTCTGGATAGCCGCTTGCTGCGAGCACGACCCCAAGAGAACTGCGGTGATCCCATTGTATTTTTACCTGGTCAAGCTGTTTATCCAGTGCGGCTTCGCAAAGTGCCAGAAGATCAGACTGAAATCGCATCATTATTGGTTGAGTTTCCGGGTCGCCGAAACGGCAGTTGAATTCCAGGACCTTTGGTGAGCCATCGCGTGAAATCATAACGCCAGCATAGAGAAAACCGGTATAGGTATTACCTTCTGCCGCCATGCCGTTGACTGTCGGCAGCATAATTTCCTGCATTATGCGATCGTGAATAGCGCGTGTGACCACGGGTGCTGGAGAATAAGCGCCCATACCGCCGGTATTAGGGCCGCTGTCACCATTGTCACGTGCTTTATGATCTTGCGATGTGGCTAACGGTAGAATATGTTTTCCATCAACCATTGCGATAAAACTGGCCTCTTCACCCCGTAAAAACTCTTCGATAACGACCCGGTGTCCGGCATCGCCAAACTTGTTGCCTGCCAGCATATCCTTTACAGCGTCAATGGCTTCCTGTTCTGTTTGCGCGAGAATAACGCCTTTACCCGCGGCGAGGCCATCGGCTTTTACCACGATAGGCGCACCTTGATCCTTGATATAGGCAATGGCCTGGTCAATGTCAGTAAAACTGCCATAAGCTGCTGTAGGAATATTGTGGCGCTGTAAAAAATCTTTAGTGAAGGCTTTTGACCCTTCAAGTTGTGCTGCATTTTTGCTTGGGCCGAAACAACGTAGTCCAACATCGTTAAAAGTATCGACTATTCCATCAACCAGAGGGGCTTCCGGTCCAACAATGGTGAGATCAATCTCATTCGTTTTTGCAAAATCGAGCAGCGCAGGAATATTTGTTGCGCTGATGGGGACGTTTTCCACCTTTGGCTCGAGTGCAGTACCTGCGTTACCAGGGGCAACAAATACTTTATCCGCTTTGTTTGATTGTGCCGCTTTCCACGCCAGAGCGTGTTCACGACCACCACCACCGACTATAAGTACTTTCATTTTTACCCTTTAATTTAACTACGAAGCACACTGAGGAAGGTATTATATAATATTTTTTAACCCCGTGTTCTCGATTATCGTTTCCGACGAAATTCTACCCCCCCCCCTTGGGGGCGTCCAGAGTTGAATTTAATGTCGAAAATGTCGCATGTTTGTGAACACCATTGAAATATCATGTTCGTTTGCGGCGGTGATCACTTCTTCATCTCGCATCGAACCTCCAGGTTGTATCACTGCCGTAATACCGACTTCTGCCGCTGAATCCAGGCCGTCACGAAATGGAAAAAAAGCATCACTTGCCATCACTGAACCTTTAACTTCAAGTCCGGCGTCGGCTGCTTTGATTGCAGCAATACGGGCACTGTAAACACGGCTCATTTGTCCGGCACCAACACCAATGGTCGTGAGCTCTTTGCAGTAAACGATGGCATTGGATTTAACAAATTTGGCAATTTTCCACGCAAATAATAAATCTTTAAGCTCCTGTTTGCTTGGAGAGCGCTTGGTGACTACCTTAAGCTGTTGCGCGCAGACCATGCCAGTATCTCGATCTTGTACCAGTAATCCGCCGGTAATACGTTTAAAATCCAGGCCGGGTGAGCTTGCCTGTTGCCATTGACCGCATTCCAATACACGAATATTGGCCTTTGCTTTCAGCACGAGTTTCGAGTCTTCTGACACAGAAGGTGCAATAATTACCTCAACGAATTGCCGATCAATGATGGTTTTGGCGGTGTGCGCATCTAAGGCTTGGTTAAATGCAATGATACCTCCGAACGCTGATGTCGGATCACATGCATAGGCTCGATCGTAAGCGACAGTAATATCATCACCTAAGGCTACGCCGCACGGGTTAGCATGTTTGACAATTACGCAAGCGGGTTGATCGAATTGTTTAACGCATTCGAGTGCTGCATCAGTATCTGCAATATTGTTATATGATAGCGCTTTTCCTTGAAGTTGTGTTGCGGTCGAAACGCTCGCATTGTTTTGTTGACGTTCAAGATGCTTATGTTCTATGTCTGTATGTTCTACGTAGAATGCAGCCTTCTGATGGGGGTTTTCACCATAGCGCAGTTCTTCTATTTTTTTAAATTGTGTGCTAAACGTGCGTGGAAAATCAGATGTAGCGCCGCTGCCCTTTGTGTCCAGTTGTATGCGTCCTAGATAGTTGGCAATCGCGCCATCGTAACGCGCAGTGTGCTCGAATGCTTTACAGGCAAGAGAAAATCGTGTGGTGTCACTGACAGATCCGTTATTTGCAGACATTTCTTTTATAATGTCTGCAAAATCGGTGTTATCAACAATAATGGCAACATTGGCATGATTTTTTGCGGCGGCGCGCACCATTGTTGGGCCGCCGATGTCAATATTCTCAATTGCCGTTGCCAAATCACAGTTGGGACTAGCGATAGCATTTTCAAACGGGTAAAGATTAACAACAACCAGGTCGATGGGGCTGATGTCATTTAGCTGCATTACATTATCATCAATACCGCGTCGACCAAGAATGCCGCCATGCACTTTGGGGTGCAGCGTTTTGACGCGTCCGTCCATCATTTCCGGAAAGCCTGTGTAGTCGGAGACTTCGCGCACGGTTATACCATTGTCGGCCAGGAGTTTTGCTGTTCCACCAGTAGAGAGGATTTCAATATTGAATTTTTTCAGGTTTTTTGCAAAATCTATAATGCCGGTTTTGTCAGAGACACTGATTAACGCACGTCTAATAGCGGGCACGCCGTTTTTTCTCCTTGGCTTGAGTTAGGACAAGTAATTGCTGAGGTCAAGGTAACACGAGGCGCCTTTTGGACTTAAGATGAATTTGCTGCGGTTCTCTTTAAAAGTAGCTATCTTGGCCAGATTTTCCGATTACCACGTTCTCTTTCAATAGGAGAATATACTCAATATTCTCCTATTTTAATCAAAAAATCTGGCTCAAAAAAGTGCTTATAAAGCAAAAAGCATCGAAATTAATCCAGGTCGTGTTTTTTCAACTTCTTGCGAAGTGTGCCGCGATTAATGCCAAGCAACTCAGCTGCTTTGCTTTGGTTTCCGCGGGTATATTGCATAACAGATGCTAATAATGGTTGTTCAACTTCATTGAGGACCATTTCATAGATATCGCCGATCTGATGGCCAGCCATATCATTAAAGTAGTCTTCCATCATTGTTTTTACGCAAGCACGAAGAGGATTAGGATTAGCTTCAGTAGCTGCAGCTTCAGTATCAGCAGTAGCTGCGGCAGGGTTTGGGTTATCGTTATTTTGGTGTATGTGAGCCGGCATTGTACTCATGCAGCCATCTCCTTATTTGTAGTTGAAAAGTGTGTAGTTGAAAAGTGTGTTGTTGATAATGTAGTGATTAGTTGGTTAAAAAAGCTGTCCGTCATTTTAAATTGTTGCTCAGCAGATGCAACCTTATTTATTACATTTCTAAAAGCAGCTCCATGTGGCTGACATTTGCTATACCAGGAAATATGCTTCCTCGCCATGCGTAAGCCAGTGTATTCTCCATAAAAACTGTATAAATTTGTCAAATGGCCAAGTAGAATATCGCGAACTTCTACTAAGCTTGGCTCTGGTAATTCTGTGCCAGTTTTAAGGTAATGGTCAATCTCTCTAAAGATCCATGGCCTGCCTTGTGCGGCGCGGCCGATCATTATGGCATCGGCGCCAGTATATTCCAAAACATATTTTGCTTTTTTTACCGTTGTTATATCGCCGTTGGCAATGACCGGAATTGTTACAGATTGCTTAATAGTGGCAATTGTGTCGTATTCAGCATTACCTTTATAAGCACAAGCGCGTGTTCGACCATGCACTGCAATTGCCTGAATTCCTGATTGTTCTGCAATTTTTGCAATGCGCGGTCCATTTCGGTGCGCAGTATCCCATCCAGTACGAATTTTTAACGTAACCGGAATGTCTACTGCATTGACAACAGACTCAAGTATTTGGCTAACAAGTCTTTCATCCTGCAGCAAGGCTGAGCCTGCCATGACATTACATATTTTTTTTGCAGGACAACCCATATTAATATCAATAATTTGTGCGCCCTTATCACTATTATACCTGGCTGCCTCCGCCATCATTTTTGGATCAGCACCGGCTATTTGTATTGCGCGGGGGTCAGTTTCGCCGTCATGATTGATGCGCCGTTGTGTTTTTTCGCTGCCCCACAACAAAGAATTCGAAGACGCCATTTCTGACACAGCCATGCCCGCACCGAGATTTTTACAAAGTTGTCTGAACGGGCGATCAGTGACGCCAGCCATCGGTGCAAGTACAAGTCTGTTTGAAATATTGTAAGGGCCTATTTGCATTGTCTTAGCATTGTCTTAGCATTGTCTTAAGCATTCTTTTAGAATTACTTTTTTTCAGTAAGCACCGAACCGCAATTGTTTTGTAAATCTGTCAGTTATAGAATTTAGTAATCACCTAGTAACTAACTACTAGCTATCAACTAGGTAATTTTAGCTACTAGGTCATTATAGTAGATAACTAAAAAATTCTAAAGATTCTCGCTACGTGCTCTTTATAGGGGGACACATGGTACATCTTAATCTTGTTATATAAAAGTACAAGTTGCCTGACCTAGCGAAAATATTTTTTAATTTTAGGGTAAATACTGGAATATATTATGCCTAAGATTAACTATTTAAATATTTTTATGAATTTTACTTGACTAAATATTTTTTATTTTAAATTAAGGCCCTACAGGCGTATGGTGATGGGAGTGAGTGGCCAATATTTGCAAGAGCCACTTTTTTGTCGCAAATTAATATGACATAAAGCATCTTAAGCCAGATTGTGTCACTGGCTTAAGATGCTATTCTTCACGGGATTATTTGATTGAAGGATAGAAAAAATCAAATTCGAAATTGACAGCCGTCTTTCCAGGGTCAATTATTTCCAGGTTAATCTGAACTGGATTTCCTGGCAGCATTCCCTTGCGTAAATCAATATCGGCGTCCATATAATCCTGTGGATTAAATTTTCTAGAGGCAAGAATTTGTCCCACAGTATCAGATAGTCGAATTCGCATGATGGGAAAAGGTTGAATATTTTTAGATTCATTAACTAATGCAGCGCTAATTAAAAGTGCGTTATTGACCTTGGGGTGTGTAGTAATGTCTCTACGTACTAATTTAATTGATCGTATGTCGTGTTTAGCAGGAATTTCACAACCTGTAATATCACATAATGTTACAATCCACGGTTTGAGGCTTGCGTGTTGCGCTAGTTCTCCCCGGTAGAAATAACTGTACTGAAAAATAAAAATACTTAGAGTGATAAATAAGCCAATACCCCACGATAACGTATTATGATTATGTGCCCCGTCTTCATCATTGGCACCCAGCGTAGGATGTACAATAAGGTTTTTGTTAGGGGAGTGGGGGCCCGCATGAATACCGAATATTTTATCTTTCTTCGACAATATGAACGATTCAGAGGATGCTTTTCCTTTGAATTCGATTTTATCCACTTTATTTGTCTGTAAATGTCGGCTATCCGCTATAGGTGTTGGTATCTTAGGAGCAGAAATCTGCTTAAAATTGCTAGCAACAGGTGTGTGTTGCGGCTCAGGTGCCGGTTTATGTGATGGTCCAAGCGCAGGATCGCTTTGTGGCTGAACGGAGAATTCTGGTTCTTTTTTGCGTTTTTCAGTCAAAGGCACCGGTAATTTCTCAATAAGATTACCTATTGAGTTAAAGACCTTATAACATTGCCCGCAACGCACTTGCCCACCTGCTTTCTTTAGGTGTTCTGCCAAGACTTTAAAATAAGTGTGACAATAAGGGCAACGTGTGTACATTAGTTATTCAGTATTATGATGTGTTTATTAAATATAGACCGCTTAGGTTAATTATGTTGGGAACCTCGTGTCAGTGCGGGCTTATTAGGTAGCATTCATGATTTACACGGAGTTCCTGCGTTTAGCTTCAATACATAACCATTCTTCGGCTTTGCTTACATCAGTAATATCGAACCATGGTTTATATGCTTGAACGATTTCTTGCTCTTGATTTTCTAGAATGCCAGATAACATAATTTCGGCACCATGGTTAAGTAATAGCGAAAAGTAGGCCGCTAATTCCGTGAGCGGTTTTGCCAGTATATTGGCAATGAGTAAATCAGCTCTTACTGTCGAATCGTGTTGTGAACATAGGCGTGAAAATGCATCTGCCATATAGAGCTGACATTTTTTTTCAACATTGTTCTTTTTTGCATTTTCTTTTGTCGCAATAAGTGCCTGGGGATCATTATCGATACACCATGCATTTGATGCGCCTAATTTAATGCTGGCTATCGCCAAAATACCCGAACCACAACCATAATCAATCACTTTTGTATGGTTTAATGAGCGCCGTGAAAGCGCCTCCAGGCAAAGCGCTGTGGTTGGGTGTGTGCCAGTGCCAAAAGCAAGTCCGGGGTCCAGCAAAATGTTTATGCCCTGTGGGTCGGGTATTGCTCTCCAGCTCGGGCAGATCCATAGGTTTTCGCCAAATTTGATCGGATCAAAGTGATCCATCCAGGCTTTTTCCCACACTCGATCCTTAAGTCGCTCGCTACTCCATGTCAACGCAATATCTTCACCTACTTTCAGGCGCAATTGTGCAATAACACTTTCAGTATCAATGTCAGATGCAAATAAACCAACAACTGTGGTCTGCTGCCAGAAGGGCGTTGTGCCGAGGTCCGGTTCGTAAATGGGTTCATCCGCATTGTCGATAAAGGTCACCGCAGAAGCGCCTAAATCTGACAATGCATCAGATAGTACATCAACATATTTGTCTGATGTATGAATTTTTAGTTGTAACCACATTGTAAAAAAGGTATTTAGATTCCTAATTTTTTTTCTAAATAATGGATATCGACACCACCGGCGAGAAAGGCGACGTCTTTGACGAGTTCCATATGCAGTGCAATATTCGTATTGATACCTTCGATATACATTTCATTGAGAGCGCCCAGCATACGAATCATGGCGATATGTCTGGTTTCACCATGGACAATTAACTTGCCGATCATCGAATCGTAATAAGGTGGTACGGTATAACCGTCATATATATGTGTGTCAATTCGAACGCCTGGCCCACCTGGTGGATGAAAATCCAAGATTTTACCCGGTGATGGGATAAATGTTTTTGAATCTTCAGCATTGATTCGACATTCAACAGAATGTCCGCGCATTTGAATCTCACTTTGTTTATATGATAATGGCTCACCAGCAGCAATACGTATTTGTTCCTTGAGAATATCCACACCTGTGACCATTTCTGTTACAGGGTGTTCTACCTGAACACGTGTATTCATTTCAATAAAGTAAAACTCGCCATTTTCATATAAAAACTCAAATGTGCCGACGCCACGATAGCCTAATTCTAAACAAGCCTGGATGCAGCGCTCCCCCATTTTGTCTCTTTGTGCTTGCGTAATTCCCGGTGCGGGTGATTCCTCAATGACTTTTTGGTGACGCCGTTGTAATGAGCAGTCGCGTTCTCCTAAATGAATCGCATTACCGTGTTGATCTGCCAGTATCTGAAATTCGATATGGCGAGGTGATTCCAGGTATTTCTCCATGTATACCATGTCGTTCCCAAATGCCGCGCCAGCTTCTGTTTTTGTTAAGGTTATCGCATTCAGTAAGGTTGCTTCGCTATGAACCACACGCATACCACGGCCACCGCCGCCACCGGATGCTTTAATAATTATCGGATAACCAATTTTCGATGCAATATGTAAATTAGTATTAGCGTCGTCACCTAATGGGCCATCTGATCCAGGTACACAGGGTACACCTGCTTGTTTCATTAACTTGATGGCCGATACCTTGTCTCCCATCATGCGAATGGTTTCTGCCTTGGGCCCGATGAAGACAAAACCACTCTTTTCTACGCGCTCAGCAAAATCCGCGTTTTCTGATAAAAAACCGTAACCGGGATGAATTGCCACGGCATCAGTGACTTCGGCTCCGCTTATAACTGCCGGTATATTCAGGTAACTGTCTGCAGAAGCAGGTGGGCCGATACAAACGGTTTCATCCGCGAGTAATACATGTTTTTGCTCGCGATCTGCCGTTGAATGTAAGGCGACGGTTTTAATGTCCAGTTCCCGGCACGCGCGCAAGATGCGTAAGGCGATTTCCCCTCGATTTGCAATAACGATTTTTTCAAACATGGTCTTTAAACATAATTATCGTGCACTATAGTTATTAATTGTGTGGTGATTTTGAATCCTCGAAATTGGGTCGATAAGGAGATTTTGATGTTTAATCAGGGGTCCCTTAATCAGAGCTTCCTTAATCTAATTCAATAATAAATAAAGGCTCACCGTATTCTACTGGATGTCCGTTTTCAACCAGGATTTTTTTAACAACGCCTGATTTATCAGCCTCTATTTGGTTGAGTAACTTCATTGCTTCTACTATACAAATGGTGTCACCTTCATTGACGTGTTGGCCCACTTCGGTAAAATGCGGTGCACTTGGTGAAGGTGCGCGATAAAACGTTCCCACCATAGGCGATTTAACCGTATGCCCTGAAATTTCTTCTTCTTGCTCTGCTGGCGTCGGTGATGTATCAACCAGATTAACAGCGGGTGTTGTGACTTGAGCATTAACAGGCGGAAATGCAAAAGAAGGGGGCATAAAAGATGTTGCCGTCGGGTTGGATCCATAACGGCTGATACGCACTGATTCTTCGCCTTCCTTTATTTCAAGCTCGGCAATGCCGGATTCTTCCAATAATTCAATTAATTTTTTAACTTTACGAATATCCATCAGTATTAGGCCTTCTTCTTTTGTGTATTGATGTAATTCAGCGCAGCGCTTAGTGCAAGCTCGTAACCAACGGCACCTAACCCTGATATCACACCTATGGCGATGTCGGAGAAATAGGATTCTTTACGAAATGATTCACGTGAAAAAATATTAGATATATGTATTTCAATAAAAGGAATTTGTGTGGCCGCAAGGGCATCCCGAAGCGCTACACTTGTATGAGTAAACGCAGCAGGATTGATAATTATAAAAGCAACAGACTCGGCCTCTGCTGTATGCACACGCTCCACTAATTCATGTTCAGCATTGCTTTGAAAGGAGGTCAATGTGTGCTTAGCTGCCTGTGCAATATCGACCAGGCGTTTATTTATGGCATCCAGGCTGGTGTAGCCATAGTGTTTAGGCTCACGTTTGCCCAGGAGGTTTAAATTTGGCCCATTTAATACGAGTACGTTTGCCATTACATTAAAACGTCCTTGACTGAGTGAGGGGGGCTGAGTGCATCATCCAGGCGTTGGTGTAAGGGTGCATATTGCGTCGAATTCACGTAATTTAGTGTATAAATTCTCTATTGTGTTGCTATTGTGATGTTATCGTGTAAATAAATCGACAAAATCACGTTTCTGTTAATTGCTTCGCCGATTATGCGTAAAGTAGAATGAATTGTCCAGATATTTGCGAGTTTGACGACGTTCGCAACATATTTGTTAGTTTTTAACGAATATAGAAAAATTTAGTGATGATATTGGGTTGGTTAATAAACGGGGCATTAATTAAACCTAAATAAATCAGTTGGATCGACTGCGGGTGCCTAATGCACTGAATCTAACGCGTTTTTCCATTTTTTAAGTCACCCGTAGAGTGACTACGCGACTACGCGATCGCCTTAAAAAATGGAAAAACACGCTATCTTCAGCACCTTAGACCCCCTCGCGACGATCCAACTGATTTATTTAGGTTTAAAGGAGCGGTTTGATAATTTCTTCGACGTGCTCGCGAGTGAGTTCGCCGCGATGTGTGAAGGTAATTTCGCCTTGTCGATTTATAATCGCAGTAAAGGGTAAGGCGCTATACCGGTTACCATAGTTTTTAGAGATTTCGATGGCGTTGTTTTCGCCGATCAAACTGGGGTATTCAATACCCATCGTGTCCATAAAATCCTGTACTTTTTCCTTTGAATCGATTGCAACGCCGATAATTTGTAATCCCTGATTTTCATACGTCTCCTGTAGTTCGATAAGCACAGGTATTTCTTTGCGGCAAGGTGGGCACCACGTCGCCCAAAAATTCACAACTGTGACTTTACCATCCCACTCGCTGATATTGCGTGTTTGCCCTTCAACGTCCGGTAAGCTAAATTCGGGGCGAGGTTTGGAAACCATTTGTTGTGCAACAACGTTGGCCTCGGAATTATTTTGTGCCCATTTGTAAAACACGTTACCACCAACAGCACCGACCAAAAAAACAAGTGCACCGGCGATAAGCCTGGATGATTTTACTGCCATTTAATTGTTTACTTTATCAAACGCTACGGGTATAGCAATATTATGACGATGCCATGGAGTTAATTTTCTCGTCAGGTACTACTGTTGTAAGCCTTTGGCGGCGATTTTGCGAAATTCCTCTGCTT
>JAADIM010000065.1 GCA_013151345.1 Gammaproteobacteria bacterium | reverse complement strand
TAACGATCCACTTTAATCGTGTCAGACCAATAATTTACCGGTAAATCCGCCTTTTGTTTTAAATGTTGAAGGAAGACTTTCGCATCAGGTAAAGACTCCCAGACAGACGGTAAAAAAGTTCCTTTGTGAAATCCATCTTGCAAAAGAAGCCCATCGATTTCAGGTCGAATTTTAGAAATTAAATCTTCTTCAGAAGCAAAAATAATCGATTCAGGTGGAGAAAGTATAGACAAAGAAATTAAAACAGAATCGAATTCAGATTGTGTAAGACGTGCAAAACGCGGATCTTCGAAGGCCGCGGCGTAGGCACAATTAGCTACGCTTTCTATCAATGTCTCTCTAGCAAGCAAACTACCGATACATCCTCGCAGTTCACCATTAAGCTTTAGTGTAACAAATGTCGCTCGCAATAATTGTAATTTGGCTGGATATTCGAAAAAATTTACCGGTAAAGCGCAGCCTGATTTCAGGCCATGTCGTATTGACGCATGCGCAGTATCCAATAGAATATTTTTTTCTTCCTGGCTATACTGGTTGGCGTTCTCATTCGAAGACATAAGCGCCATACCCTACGACTTTATCTTTTGTGCCAGCGGTATCGCCTGAGTTACGCAAATCAATGGTTTTTGCCGTCAAGTTATGTTTTTTTGCAAAATCAATTAAACCATTAACGGGATTACGGCCACACGCATCGTCATATTGAATCGCCTTATAATTTAGATTTTCTATATTTCTGGACGTGACACTGTCGAGTTCCCTCGCAGTATTGTAATCGTGATAGTGGCTTAAGTCAGAACTCACAACGATGAGCGTAGTTGAATTAGTTGAGTCTTCCCATAAGGACTCAATAACGCCGGAGACAACATCAGGTGAAGCGTCACCCACAACCAATGGTATCAGTGAAAATTCACCCAACACTTCCTGCAAAAACGGCAAATGTACTTCCAGGCTATGTTCCAGTGTATGTGCTTCTTCCAATACTGAAATTTGTGAAGAACGGATTAAGTTTTCAAGTGCAGAGCGATCAACAGGAATGTCGCCCAGGGGGGTTGAAAAATACTCGGCACTGCTGGCTGCCAATCCCCTAAAGGGCACGCGATGCGAAGGACCTAATAAAATGACCCGATGAATTTGATCTCGAAATGGAATCAATCGAGCATAAACAGATGCAGCAATCGGGCCGGAATAAACATAACCGGCATGTGGCGCAATGATCGCAACGGGTTGTTTATCGGGCTGTACATTGGTTTTTTTTTCTATATTCACCGCATTCAAATAATGCGTTACAATATCATGCAATTCATCCGCGTCACCCGGATAAAACATACCAGCCACTGCCGCTTGCCTTGCTTTTATAGACATAATTTTTTAAATATAGTTTTCCCAGACATAAATGATCTATTCTTTCAAATTTTTATCTTTACCCTGTTTTCAATCAAATGATCCACTACCGATGGATCAGCTAACGTAGACGTATCACCTAGATTGTCAATTTGATTAGACGCGATTTTTCGTAATATTCGTCGCATGATTTTCCCCGATCGGGTTTTGGGCAAACTTGGTGCCCATTGAATTACATCCGGTTTGGCAAAGGGTCCAATTTCATGTCGAACCAGTTCTATTAATTCTTTTTGTAGTTCGGCATTGGGTTCAACACCCGTCATGGGTGTCACATAAGCATAAATACCCTGGCCCTTGATATCATGAGGGCAGCCGACCACGGCTGCTTCAGCAATGGATTTGTGAAGTACCAGTGCACTTTCCACTTCTGCCGTGCCCAGGCGGTGACCGGAAATATTAAGTACGTCATCGACACGGCCGGTAATCCAGTAGTAACCGTCTTCATCCCTGCGTGCGCCGTCGCCTGCAAAATAATTACCGGGGAAATTAGAAAAATAGGTTTCAATAAAACGTTTGTGATCGCCATACACCGATCGCATTTGCCCAGGCCACGACGCCGTTATCACCAAAATACCAGAAGCAGCACCTTCCAATACTTTTCCGTTGTCATCAACTATTGCCGGCGCAATACCAAAGAAAGGCCGTGTTGCCGATCCAGGTTTCAGGTTGGTACACCCTGGCAATGGTGAAATTAGAATACCGCCTGTTTCTGTTTGCCACCAGGTATCTACAATAGGGCAGCGTGCATCACCCACTACTTGATAGTACCATTCCCACGCTTCAGGGTTGATCGGTTCACCCACTGTGCCTAATAACCTGAGACTCTTGCGCGAAGTTGCTTTTACAGCATCATCACCGTCGCGCATTAATGCGCGAATGGCGGTCGGCGCGGTATAGAAAATATTGACCTTATGTTTGTCGATTACGTTCCAAAAACGTGATGCATCCGGATAAGTTGGAACGCCTTCAAACATCAGCGTAATAGCGCCATTCGCCAATGGGCCATACACTATATAGGAGTGTCCGGTTACCCAGCCGACATCGGCAGTGCACCAGTAAACATCGCCATCATGGTAATCAAAAATATATTTATGGGTAATGGCGGCATAAAGCAGGTAACCACCCGTGGTGTGCAATACACCTTTTGGTTTGCCGGTAGAGCCTGATGTATAAAGTATAAAAAGTGGATCTTCGGCATCCATTTCTTCGGGGGGGCAATTTACCGATGCTGTTTGGGTCGCCTCGTGATACCAAACATCCCGGTCGTTATGCCAGTCTATATTGCCTTTGGTATGTTGCACCGTTAATACCGTATGTACATTTGGGCACGACTCTAGCGCTGTGTTTACGTTTGCTTTCAAGGGAATCGATTTGCCACCGCGTATGCCTTCATCTGCTGTGATAACGGTTTGACAGTCCGAATCAAGAATTCGGTCTTTTAGTGATTCTGGTGAAAAACCACCAAATACAACTGAATGCACGGCGCCGATACGTGTGCAGGCCAGCATGGCGTATGCCGCTTCAGGGATCATCGGCATATAAATGCAAACCCGGTCTCCTTTTTTGACGCCACGATTTTTTAACACATTTGCTAACCTGCAAACATGTTCGTGTAATTCAAAATAGGTAATTTTTTTATCTACATTAGGATCGTCGCCTTCCCAAATAATAGCGGTTTGCTCACCGCGTTTTTCCAGGTGGCGGTCAATACAATTATAACTTACATTTAATTTGGCACCTTCAAACCAGCGGATATTCGCTTCGTTAAAATTCCAGTTAGACACTTTGTCCCAGGGTTTGTACCAATCAATAAATTCTTCAGCTTGTTCCGCCCAGAATCCATCAGGGTCTTCGATGGATTTTTTATACATCGCCTGATATTGCGATTCGTTAATCAGCGTATTTTCAGCATAATCAGCAGGCACTTTATATACTTTTTCATCAGCCATTTGGCTTTCTCCTGTACTATTTCTGGAACGCATCATTTTACCGCTAAGTGGTAATTATCAACCGTTATTAGCAACATGATAAATTCTTTTTAACTGCATTGCTACGGCGTTGCGATAACAAAATGCGGTTAACAATCAGCACCATAGGGCACATTATCCGCTTTGGGTACATTTTGCAGTTGCCAATGTTCGATTGCCCAGTCCCAGACGCTTGTCTGATCTGCGTCGAGAATCTCTTTGGGCGGTTGCTGACCTAGAAATTGTAGCGCCTTGTAGAGGGTTGGAACAACTTCACAGTTAAGCACGTCAATTTCGTTATAGTTTTGTTTACTCATTTTGTAGCCTTTTTCGTCAAAAACTAACGGTAAGTGGCCATATACGGGAGTGTTCAGCTTAAGCAATTTTTGTAAGTATATCTGTCGGTGGGTTGAGTCCAGTAAATCACATCCTCTGATAATTTCGGTGATACCTTGATAGGCATCATCAACTGCCACCGCCAGATGATAAGCAAAATAACCACCCACGCGTTTAACGAGAAAATCACCTACTTCGGTTTCCACATTTTGAATTGATTTGCCAAAAAACAAATCATCGAATTCAATGACGCTGTTATGTGTTTTAATGCGAAGCGCTGTTGCTTGTTTGCCCTGTGGTATGCCGTTGCGACAGGTACCTGGGTATCTTGATGGGTTTTCAGTGCCAGCATTAATGCCCATATAATTTCTGGCATTGGTCTCAGCAATGTCTTTTCGGGAACAGGCACAAGGGTATAGCAAATTTAATTCGTTTAACGAATTCAATGCTGCTTGATAAGCGGCATCGCGGGTACTTTGGTAGAAAACAGGTTCATCCCAAAATAATCCATATTTTTCTAGGCAGCGTAAAATGGAATCTGTTGCACCTTCAGTGATGCGCGGTGGATCTATGTCATCAATACGAACTAACCATTCGCCATTTTGGCTTTTGGCCTGTAGAAAACTGCCGACCGCCGTGGTTAACGATCCAAAATGCAAAGGCCCTGATGGGGTGGGCGCAAATCTGCTGCGATAGGGAAGGGATGTTTGCTTGTCCATACATTAAGCTTAACCCTAAACAACATGGATGGGTACATCGTGAAGAGTATATTTTAAGGTGCGTAGAACTTACCCTAATATATAAATTAACGAAAAAAATGTTGGAAATTACGACAAAAAAAATGGCATAAACTGAATGTCAATGCCGTTTTTTATTAACTCTTAGTTATTAGCCGTTATTAGCTACTTTAATAGAAACAGTGCAATAGAGATTGCAGATGTTCACGCACTAGATAAATCAAACCTCAAATAAAAGCAATTAGCCTTTCATTTGTCGTTCTTTGATTTCATCCAGTTCTTTGCAATCTATGCATAAATCAGCGGTTGGCCTGGCTTCAAGGCGACGCACACCAATTTCGATGCCACATACTTTGCAATAGCCGTAATCATTGGAATCAATTTTACCCAGAGACTGTTCAATTTTTTTAATCAGTTTACGTTCTCTGTCGCGGGTGCGCAGTTCCATCGTAAAATCAGATTCTTGAGATGCTCTGTCATTTGGGTCTGGAAATACAGTCGCGTCGTCTTGCATGTGATGCACCGTTTCATCGACTTTTTCCATTAATTCTTTTTTCCAGGATAGAAGAATATCCCGAAAATGTGCTTCCTGTCCTTCGCTCATAAACTCTTCACCCTTCTTTTCTTTATAAGGGGTGAAGCCTTTGAATTCTAAGCTTAAATCTTTTTTAGCCTTATTTACGTTTTTTGTAGCTGGTTTTGTTTCGGTAGTTTTAGCTATTCTAGCCATAACTTT
Organism: Gammaproteobacteria bacterium; assembly: GCA_013151345.1. Lineage (GTDB taxonomy): Bacteria > Pseudomonadota > Gammaproteobacteria > SG8-11 > SG8-11 > JAADIM01. The sequence goes on along the minus strand of JAADIM010000065.1, from coordinate 10,618 downwards.
TCTCCTGTTCTCAGAGAACTTAAAATTGAGCGCGCATTTTTACCAGAAACCACGCGATGACGCAATGAATCTCGAATTATATGTGCCAATTACTTAAAATTAATACGTGTTTTATTTATACAAAAATAGTAAAAATTCTTTAAAAAACAAAAATATAGGGTATTTATCTATTGTGAATGATTGGTCTATTATCGGACCTTGGAGAAATACCTTTAACGTTCGAATTTGAATAATGACAAAAAAGGATGTGCAATAAAATACTGGTTTGGATACTCTAAGCCACTCATTATAAACGTTAAATATGTTAAAAGAGAGTATGGATGTTATGGGAGCACTTAAGGCAGTACTTTTTGATGTTGATGGCACATTGGCAGACACAGAACGGGATGGGCACTGCGTTGCCTTTAATCTGGCGTTCGAAGAGGCGGGGTTGGACTGGCGTTGGTCCGATGTGCTTTATGAAAAATTATTAGATGTGACTGGCGGCAAGGAGCGTATGCACTATTACTTGGCTGAATTCAATAAACAGTATCCAGCACGCGATGACATCAACGAATTTATTGCCAAACTGCATCGTCGTAAAACGCAAATCTACGTGTCATTATTAGACGAAGGTCGAATACCGTTGCGGCCCGGTGTTAAAAGACTCCTGGAAGACGCACGCAAACAAAACGTAAGACTGGCCATTGTCACGACCACCTCTGTTGCCAATGTCAGTGCGTTACTAAAAAACACCTTGGGTAGCGAGTCGCAAGACTGGTTTGAATTTGTCGCAGCAGGTGATGTTGTAGCGAAGAAAAAACCGGCCCCTGATATATACCAATATGCATTGGAGAAAATGAATCTCACAGCACAAGATTGTATTGCTATCGAAGATTCTGAAAATGGCATACTGTCTGCCGCTGGAGCCGGGATTAAATCAGTGATTACCGTCAACGATTACACAAGGGATCATAATTTTAATGGTGCATTGATTGTATTAGATCATTTAGGTGAACCCGATATGCCGTTTACAGTATTAAAAGGCGAATTAAGCCGTGACGCAAACTCTGGTGTAAACTCCCATGTAAACAATGCACACTACGTTGATATTGCTTTTCTAAACGCGTTACATCAGGGGTAGAGCACAGTTTGAACTCAACAGTCTCTAACAAAATGTCTATTAGAGAATTCAGTAAACTTTTTAGTGAAAGAAGCTAGTGAAAGAAACCGGTAAATTGCAAACGGCAAAACGCATGCGGGATATTCAGCCGTTTCATGTGATGGCGTTGCTCGCTCGCGCACGCGAACTGGAAGCGCAGGGACGATCTATTATTCACATGGAAATCGGTGAACCTGATTTCGTTACGCCCGATCCTATCCTTGAGGCAGGTAAACAGGCGTTTAATGATGGTCATACCCATTACACACCTGCATTGGGTTTGCCGCAATTGCGCGAGGCCATCGCATATTATTACGAGCAACATTATCAACTGACCATTGCATCCCAACGAATCGTCATCACTCCCGGCGCGTCTGGTGCACTGTTACTCGTATTGGGTGTACTCATTAATCCTGGTGAGCAGGTTTTAATGGCAGACCCGGGTTATCCGTGTAATCGAAATTTTGTTCGATTTATGGACGGCGATGCAGTTGGCATACCGGTAGATGCAAGCACGGACTATCAACTATCCAAAGAATTGATCGAACAACACTGGACTGATAAAACGCGTGCGGTCATATTGGCATCACCGTCAAATCCAACCGGCACACTTGTTGATAAAAAAAGTCTTCAAGAAATAAATGAGTTTATTCAACAAAAAAATGCCTGCCTGATAGTTGATGAAATCTATCACGGACTCATTTATGAAGATAAACCTGAAAGCGCATTGGCACTCTCTAACAATAAGTCTAACAATAAGCCAAACAATATTTTCGTTATAAACAGTTTTTCAAAATATTTTAATATGACGGGATGGCGTCTCGGTTGGTTGGTTGCGCCGCCTGCGATCATCGATGATTTGGATAAACTGGCACAAAATATATTTCTCGCTGCACCTACGCCCGCGCAATATGCCGCACTGGCTGCATTTAAAGAAGAAACAATTACCATTCTCGATCAACGTTGTCAGGAATTTAAACAGCGTCGCGATTTTTTGCTGCCAGCATTACGCGACATCGGCTTTAACATTTCAAGTACACCACAAGGTGCATTTTATTTGTATGCTGAATGTAGCCAGTTTACCAATGACAGTTATCAATTTGCCATAAAATTATTAGAAGAAAAGGGCGTTGCCATCACACCGGGCATTGATTTTGGAAAAAACAAAGCAAATACCCACGTACGCTTTGCCTATACGACTTCAATGGTGAATTTGCGTGAGGGAGTAGAAAGATTAAAATCATTTGTTAGTTAATACCCACGCGCACCCTAATCAGTCTAACCGCCTGTTTTTAGTGATATCTCATCGTAATGAACTGCCCTTGTCTGCCTCGTATAAAAAGAAAAATAGACTTGATAAATGGCGCTAGCGCTTTTATACTGTCTATAACATCACTGGTTAAATAAGCAGTATTTAATATAAAGACAATATAGAGACCATATAAAGACGCATGAAAACAGTACTGACACAACGCCAAAAAGAAGTTCTTGAATTTATTAAGAAAACTGTTGAGCAGCAAGGCATGCCACCTACAGTGGCTGAAATTACAACCGATCTCGGGGTGAGTTCAACCAATGGCATTCGCGGCCATTTACAGGCGTTGGCACGTAAAGGGGCGATTGAATTAGTGCCTAATGCATCCAGAGGTATTCGTTTATTAGGCGGTTATCAGGGCGCTGATAACGCCCAGGACGGTAATGAAGAGGAAGGTTTGCCAGTTATAGGGCGGGTGGCAGCAGGCAGTCCTATTCTTGCGGCAGAGCATATAGAAGATCATTACAAAATTAACCCTGATCAATTTAAACCACGCGCACACTATTTATTACGTGTTCAGGGCATGAGTATGCGTGATGTGGGTATCCTCGACGGCGATTTATTAGCTGTACATAGTACCTCTACGGCTGAAAATGGCCAAATCGTTGTGGCACGGCTGGAAGATGAAGTGACAGTAAAACGCTTAAAAAAGAAAGACCATATGATATATCTAAAAGCAGAAAACCCGGACTTTGAAACCATCAAAGTGGATTTTCGAAAACAACACATCGAGATAGAAGGTGTTGCAGTTGGTCTATTGCGTTACTTATAGTGTGCTATTTGTTTGTAATGCGTTATTTATTGTGCATTGATACTGTTAATTAGTACTGTTTATTAGCGCTGTTTATTAGTGCTGTTTATTAGTAATAGGCCAGAAAGCCAGAATCAGAATCCTCCCGTAAATGAGGGTGTAAGTAAGCAGTGGTATCGACTGCACCCTCTATATTGTACGGGCGAAGGAAAAGAACAAGCTCTGCCTCTGCCCCTTTTAAGTAGTTCCAAAAGCTTAAAAAAATTAGATTTATCATCAATGTAGTGGTCATTCAAAAAACATTTTTTATTACTGGCTTAATCAGAGGCAGAGGCTCCCTTGTGTCCTTGATATATTAAGCTTATACGCCAGACAAACAGAGGATGAAACGTGAAAGTACATGATGAGCAGTTCCAAAGCGCCAATCCAATCCTGCCGGTGAAAGACGTTAAAGAGACGGCACGCTTCTATGAAGAAAAATTAGGATTCATCATCGACATTATTTGGGAAAATCCGAATTATGCTTGTGTGAGTCGTGGTGGAGTCGTACTTGAGTTTGGAGAAGGGCGTCCCGAGCACGTTGGCAGTGGCGTATGTTACATCCATGTAAAAAATGCTGAAAAAATTTACCAACGCTATAAAGAGCAAGGTTTGAATATCGTCGGCGATTTAGAAGACCGTGAATATGGCAGCAAAGATTTTCGCATTAGAGACAATAACGGAAATCTCTTGATTTTTGGCAGCCCGTTATACAATAAGAAAGAATTAATCGCAGAACGAAATGTCGCGTAGCAAGTTATACAGCGCTTAGTTCTACAGCGTTTTTAACATATGAACGAACAATTACGCATACTGTTAAATAATAATCCGAACCTGTGGCGGGCAGGTGATCGGAGCAGTCACAACACCGGTTCGGGTATATCAACAGGTTATGCTGATCTCGATGCCATCTTGCCTGACGGTGGTTGGCCAACCAATGCATTGGTGGAAGTGATTACACCGCAATGGGGCATAGGTGAATTGCAACTCCTGTTGCCGTCTATGATCGCCGCAACACAACAAAACCGTTGGATATTGTGGATCGCGCCACCTTATATACCCTATGCGCCCGCATTAGTCAGCGCAGGTGTGGATATTAGCCGTTTAATCGTCGTGCGACCGGATACCACCTGCAAAGACGCATTATGGAGTCTTGAGAAAGCATTACAGAACGACGCGTGTGGTATAGCGATTGCCTGGCTCGACTGGATATCCAATGGGGTTGTGCGCCGTTTACAGCTTGCCGCACAAACTGGCAAAACACTGGGTGTATTGTTTCGCCAGCGCGAAATAAAAGACTCACCAGCTGTGGTACGTTTACAGTTAAAACCTGAATTCGATGGTGTGCAAGTTATTACATTAAAAGCACGAGGCACTTGTCGCCACCACAGTGCGCATTTAAGTGTGTAACGTTGTTAGCGTGTAACGAACACATCGTTATAAATTAAGTTCAAAAGCCATGAATAAACCAACAAATGTGCTGCCTGTTGCTCAATTGTCATCTGACAACATGGCACAGTTATCACTCGAGATTAAACATGCGCAACAACATGCATTATGGCTGTCGATTTATTTTCCCAAGTTGGCATTAGAAGCCCTTAGCGCTGATATAGCCCTTAGCGCTGATATAGCCCTTAGCGCTGATATAGCCCTTAGCGCTGATACAGCCCTTAGCGCTAACACAGCTAACCAGCCAATAGCCGTTATTGAACAAATAAAAGGCCAGCGTGTTGTTCATACTGTCTCGGATACGGCAGAAGCGTGTGGCGTGACCCCCACGATGTTATTGGGCTCATGTTTCGCATTGTGCCCGCATCTAAAAATTTTCGAATACGATGAAAAAATACAACAAACCAGATTGATACAACTAGCCGCCTGGGCAGAGCAATTTACCTCCAGAATCAGTCTCTATCCTCCCCGGGCCTTGTTACTTGAAATAGGCGGTAGCTTGAAATTATTCGGTGGACTAGAGACGTTGCTCGCACTCATCAACGATAGCTTGGCCCGGCAGTGGCAACATGTATTCACCCTGTCTGTCACACCCACGCCGCTGGCGAGTTTCCTGTTAGCAAGCAGCGGGCAAACAGTCGTTGTAAAGCAAAAAAACGCGTTACGTTCCGCACTGGGTAAGTTACCGATAAATATTTTACCATTGAATGAAAAACGTAAGAAACAACTCAGCAACATCGGTGTGCGTATGTTGAGTGATGTATGGCGTTTACCTCGGGAGGACTTGGCCCGGCGTTTCGATCCGCAGCTGGTTAATTATCTCGATCGTGCCTTGGGTGGTTTGGCTGATCCTCATAAAATATTTCAATCGCCTGAAAATTTTGAAGAGAGCATCGAACTTCCATTTGAAATATTGTACAACACCTTTATTTTAATCATTGCCCGCCAACTTGCGAGAAAACTGGTGACATTTCTACGTCAACGCGATGCGTGTATTGCAACGTGTTTTTTCACGCTTTATAACAATAACGATTTATTAGAGTGTATCAAAATTAACATGCGATTGCCGACACGCGATGCTGAGCATCTGATTGAATTATTTACAGAACATCTAAGCAAAATAAAACTAAGTGCCCCGGTAACCCGAGTAAAACTTACCGCAAAGCATATCTTGCCATTTGCAACAAACAGCGCCGAATTACCCATTACCGAAAGCGAACATCTTGTTTTGAACGGAAACTTGAACGGGAACTCAACTTATGCTTCAAAGGAGCATCTAACAGAAAGCAAAGACAACATAGCGCGTCTGTTAGAGCAATTACAGGCACGCCTGGGTCGTCAAGCCATAACAGAGCTATATACATTGGCAGATCATCGCCCGGAATACGCGCATTACGTTGGACAAAACAACCGATCGTTCATGTCATTTACACAGCTCACACAGATCACACAACAACGTCCACTATGGTTATTGCCTGATCCTGAGCTTATCATACAAAAAAACGGCAAGCTTTGGTGGCGGGGGCCTGTTGTTGTCACGGCAGGGCCTGAGCGCATCGAAGCTGGTTGGTGGTCAGGTAATGATATTCGGCGAGATTATTATATAGGCATCAACCATCGTGGCAGCAGACTATGGTTGTACCGTGATTTACGTGAAGGCTTGGGTAATGACTCAGGTTCTGACAAAGGCTGGTATCTACATGGCCTGTTTGCATAAATGATTGCTTTGCATTCCAACAAGTCAGACCTGCCTGATTATGCCGAGCTACATTGTATCAGCAATTTCAGTTTCCTGCGTGGTGCATCCCATCCTGAGGAGTTGGTTAACCGCGCGATTGAGCTGGGTTACCATGCATTAGCCATCACTGACGAATGTTCTCTCGCAGGGGTAGTACGTGCCCATGTCGCGGCAAAAGTTGCGACAAAGGCGGTGGCAAGGGCTGAGACAAAGACACATCGGTTTCATTTGATTATCGGCAGCGAGTTCCAGCTTGATGATGGTTTGCGACTGGTACTATTGGCAACGGATAAAACCAGTTACGGGCATTTGTCTCACCTGATTACCATCGCACGCCGTAATGCAGGGAAGGGCAAATACAAACTCACCCGTCAACTTATTGAAACCCATTATCCTGTGGGATGCCTGGCGCTTTGGTTACCTGAAAAGAGGTTACCTGGACAAGGGTTATTTGAAAAACAGTTATCTGAAAAAAATTTGGCCGTAAAAAAAAACGCTGATACAAATACACAAGCGGGCGAGGATATAGAGCAATACACCTGCCAAGCCAGGTGGTTAGCGGATTTATTTCCAAAAAAAATCTGGATCGCCACAGAGTTGTTATTAACAGGCGATGACCAAGCCTATTTAAAAACCTTACAACATCTTGGCCAAACATTAGATATTCCATTATGCGCTGCGGGCGATGTGCATATGCATGTGCGTACACGCCACATATTACAAGATACCCTCACCGCTATTCGTCTGGCCACACCGCTTGCGAAATTAGGTTACCAGCTATTTGCAAATAGCGAACGTTACCTTCGTGGCCGTAAACGACTGCAACAGCTTTATCCGCTGTCATTATTAGAACAAACCCTATTTATCGCAAATCAATGCTGTTTTTCATTAGACGAGCTCAAGTATGAATATCCGAATGAACTGGTACCCGCACGGCACACCCCCACAACATGGTTAAAAAAATTAACTGAACAGGGTATGCAACAACGTTGGCCTGAAGGTGTGCCAAAGAAAATCAGGCAACTGGTCTCGCATGAGTTAGCGTTAATAAAAGAATTGGCCTATGAACCTTACTTTCTCACCGTACACGATATCGTAAAATTTGCACGACAGCAGAACATTTTATGCCAGGGACGCGGCTCGGCGGCTAATTCGGCCATATGTTATTGTTTGGGTATCACCGAAGTAGATCCCAATCGCATGGAATTATTATTCGAACGTTTTATTTCCAAAGAACGTAACGAACCCCCAGACATTGATGTGGATTTTGAAAACGCACGCCGTGAAGAAGTTATTCAGTATATTTACAATAAATACGGTCGAGAGCGCGCTGCACTGGCCGCAACAGTCATCACTTATCGACCGCGCAGTGCCATCCGTGATGTTGGCAAAGCATTGGGTATGAGCATGGAGCAAGTGAATTGTTTAGCCAAATCCATTCAATGGTGGGACAGTTACGAACTCAACCGTGAGCAGTTGATTAATAATGGCTTCGCGGCTGATAGCCCACAAATAAAACGCCTGCATTTCCTGGTGCGCGAGATAGTGGGTTTTCCACGCCACCTATCACAACATGTCGGTGGTTTTATTATTAACGAAGGCTTATTGTCTCACCTAGTACCCATCGAAAATGCCGCGATGCCAGAACGCACCGTTATTCAGTGGGAAAAAGATGATTTGGAATCCCTGGGCTTATTAAAAATAGATGTACTAGCACTGGGTATGCTAACTGCAATTAAAAAAGCATTGGACCTGATCGGTGATTACACCCATACACCCATGACAATGGACGATATTCCCGCAGAAGATCCGGCCGTGTATGCCCTGATTCAAAAAGCCGATACTATCGGTGTTTTCCAAATCGAATCCCGTGCGCAAATGACTATGTTGCCACGCTTAAAACCAAAAAACTATTATGACCTGGTCATTGAAATTGCCATCGTCCGGCCCGGACCCATCCAGGGAGACATGGTGCATCCTTATTTGGCGCGCCGCAATGGAAAAGAACCTGTTACCTATCCCAGTGAAGCCGTAAAAAAAGTACTGCAACGTACGCTGGGCATACCCATCTTTCAAGAGCAAGTCATGCAACTAGCGATGGTTGCCGCAGGTTTTACCGCAGGCGAAGCCGACCAACTACGCCGTGCGATGGCAGCCTGGAAACGTAAAGGCGGTCTGGAGAAATTTGAAAACAAACTCAAGCAGGGCATGAAAGCCCGCGGTTACACAGACAGTTTTTCGCAACAAATATTTAACCAGATAAAAGGCTTTGGTGATTATGGATTCCCAGAATCGCATTCGGCCAGCTTTGCATTATTAGCCTATGTCTCTTCCTGGTTAAAGTGCTACCACCCCGCCGCGTTTACTTGTGCATTACTCAATAGTCAACCGATGGGTTTTTATGCCCCGGCCCAATTAGTGCAAGATGCACAACGTCATGGTGTAAAAATACTGCCCGTTGATATTAATCAAAGTGAGCACGATTGCACACTGGCGTTTGCGGATAAAACACCTGATGCTGCTGTTCTTGCTCCTTATCCTGCTCTAAGTTACGGTCCCGGTATCGATCTCACTTCCTCTCCATCCTCACCCATGTTACGCCTTGGTTTTCGCATGATCAAAGGCCTGTCCAAAACTGGTATTGAAACTCTTTGCAAGGTAAGACAATCGGCACCATTTAAAGATATACAGGATCTTGCCACCAGAACAAAACTCAATAAAAACGATTTGGAAAGCCTGGCCGCCGCCGATGCGTTAAAGCCACTAAGCGGTGATCGTCATCGTGCCTTTTGGCATATCAGTGGCATTGAAACTGAATTACCGGTTTTCGGTACACCTCATTTTACAGAAGTCGATGTCATGCTGCGCAAACCCAAAGAAGGAGAAGACATCACCGCCGATTATGCCAACACCGGATTAACCCTAAAACGCCATCCGCTTGCCTTGTTACGCAACCGCCTCAACAAACAACGGACCCGCAAAGCTAATGAACTCCACGAACTACCCAATGGTATCTATACAAAAGCAACCGGTCTGGTAGTGGACCGACAACGCCCCTGCACAGCATCGGGCGTTATCTTCATAACCTTGGAAGATGAAAGCGGTTACATCAATGTCGTCGTCTGGCCAAAAATAGCGGCGCGTCAACCACAGGCTCTATTAAAGTCTAAACTACTTGCTGTTAGTGGGATTATTCAACAAGAGGAAGGCGTATTACATTTGATTGCAAGGCGATTAGAAGATCTGACGCCATGGTTAGGTAACTTGGCTACTAAATCTAGGGATTTTCATTAACAGTGTGGTATGGGTGACCCAAGACTAATGTAGGAAATTACGACTATACATTTATGATGAATTCAAACCTAAAATATAAAAAATTTGCATAATTTTCAAACTTAACGCATCCAGGATGATATATCTCCTATTTGGTGTTTTAATAGGGGGTATTTCTTTCTCTGTTTTACAAAGAAATCAAAGCATTACCAAGACCAAATTCAGGATATACCCCAAATGTGGTGTAATTAATTACCCCAATAGTGGGGTCTAATTTAAGTTAGCTGTAAATAATTATGAAACATAAAGCATGGAATCCAACTAAGCGGAATAGAAATATTGGTACGAAAAAGAGCGGCTATTCTCAGAACAATAAGTTCGTTGTACCTGAGAGGTGGTGTGACTACCGCGTATTTTGGGAGCGTTTAGTTGACCCTGTGATTTGTCCCTTAGATATTAATGGTCATAAAATTACCCTTAAATAGGGCATGCTGTAGATTATTTGTATAATTCATTAAATCCCTCAATTAGTGCGGAGACAGAAACAGAATCAGATTATGTGACTGAAGTGTTTAATTCAAAACCCTCTCTCGATAAAGAGGAGTATGCTCATAGGTACTCAAGAGAATTTTACGAAAAACATTGTGTTGCTGGTATTTTACCTTTTGAGCGAATATATGAAGAAAAAATATTGAAAAGTCAGGGCTTAAATGAAAAGTGGTTTCAATATTAGGCAGCAACAGCTAACAAAGCAATTCAACACGGACAATTTTTTCAATGGCCAAAAACCGGCCATTGAAAAAATCGCCGGTTAATTGCGACGTTAGGCAGAAAATAATCAAAATCAAACATTTGAGGAGTGATTTTTTTGAATATATATTTCATTTCAGCAGGGTGTCTAGCATTCGTAGT
>JAADIM010000069.1 GCA_013151345.1 Gammaproteobacteria bacterium | reverse complement strand
CTGACGATTTAATAGACAGGTTGTTGTATCAGAATACAAAGCAGACGTTTGGAAATTAATGGTCGACTTCCGAGAAGTGCCAGTAGCGGTCATTAGATTTAGATAACGACTTGGCTTGGTCAGACCCGAAATTTCTTAATTAGCTATTACGCCGCCCGCATCATGTCGGAATGAGTGATACAAGTCTTGTAACATCGACTGTAATAGAGTGCGGCTTTCCGGTAGCATGCCCGGCTGTTTGCTAATCACGCTGTTCATTGTTACCTCTTATGTCCATCAAATCATCCCGAACGCTGCAACCTGGATTAGAATTTCCTGGTGCACACCGGATTGCAACGATCGTGGATATTCAGCTTTAGTAGTATGGTGAATAATTTCTACTAACACCTAACTGTCAGCACTGTAAAAACTGCAACAAACGGTCGGCAGCGCAAATGTGTTTGACAGTAAATTACAGCTCGATGAGGAACGCCACATTACTCTGCCATAGAAACTGTTTTTAGGTCATGATGCTTTTTGACTGTAAAAACTCATCAGGAACGTCTGACGTTTTCCAACCTGTAATGGCAAAATAGTATAAAGGCTCACCCTCTATTGATAATCTATGCCGGTAACGTTCAATACAATAAATTTCAATATATTTCGAGAATATTAATTCCCGAATCATTGTTGAGAATCCTGATTCATCGCTAGCATCAAAGAAGGTGTCCTTTATATTAAACGCTACCCACGCCTCACTCTTAACTATATTAAACGCCTCTAAGAATGCTTTTGCCGGGATGTCGCCAAAACCTAGTGCTGCAACTGTTACCATGCAATCACATTGCCATGAACTTATTTCTTCTCTTTTCTCATCATCAAGCTTCGTGAAATCCTCAACGTAATATGCGTCATATACCCCCGGCCTATCTCTGATTGTTGCATCATACGCTTCAGGGATTATGTCTACGCCTACTAAACGCGAAACACCATGTTTTTTTAACTCCTCGCCCATCATGCCATTGCCGGCACCTAAATCCAGTATTCGCAGTTCACTAAAATTATTTTGATACTGTTTTACCGCAGTTTCGAGTAATGAGGCTACTTTAGAAGGAGACACGCACTTCAGGCGATCATAAAAGATTTGCTCATACAGACCTTCTATCTGATAAATTTCATCGTAGTCGTGAAACTTTATTTTCCTATCACCACCCGATCCTTGGAGATAGAAATATACTTCGTCTTGATTGGCACTGGTTAATTCTGCCTTCGGAAACTGTATTCGATGTCTTTTCTTCATTTATATCTCCGTTTGGTTTGAACGCTTAATGGCCTAATATTAATTTAAAATCCCAACCCTAATAATAGCACTTGCTCTCATACATAACGATCGGAGACTAAACAAGAATCCGCCTGTGTCTACCATCGTATTATGTAGATGACCTAGAGCAAGTTGATGAGTATTATATCATCTTGGTAAGGGCGTGGCTCACGGTGTCAGCTTTAACTGGCTCGGACTTGAAATGCCGCCCTTGTCTCCCATTTCCCAAAAATAAATTTTTGAATGGGAGTTGGAAGAGCCGACGCCAATTATTCTTTTCTTTAATTTGTTTGTTATTTTATATTCTGTCAAGTGGATGTTTTCTACAGGCTGCGTGCAGTAGTGAAAAATGATTAGCGAAAAAACGTAAAAAAGACTAACGAAGAAGCGAAAAAAGTAACAAGTAATCATTCCGCTTGATCTCTTAATGATGAGCAAGCGGGATATTATTTGGTGGAGGCGGCGGGGATTGAACCCGCGTCCGCAAATCCTCCGCCTTTGGATCTACATGCTTAGTCTATCTATAAAGTTTAATCACTTACTACCCGTTAGACAGGGAACACAAGCAACGAGTCCGATTGGTTTTAACGAATCCACCCCGGACGAGGCTTCAGCGCGATCTTATGTGAGTCGACCCCAGTGATCTGAGCGCATAAGCACACGTCAGGCTGAGGGCACTAAAGCTGGTTATTAAGCAGCTAGTGCGTAGTTGTCGTCGTTGGCAACTAAAAAGTTTGCAGCTGGATTTACGAGGAAATCTGCCCCTCGGCATGCACCTTAGGTTTTGTGACCCACGTCGAAGCCAGGTCGCCCCCAAAAGATGTTAACTGTATGACAGTCTAATCGATCACTAAGTTCGCTACTAGTAAAAATAACGTCTATCGTGGTAAAAAGAACACTGGAAGGCCCTTCCTTTAGGGTAGTTGCCTACACCAAACTACATTTTTGTTAGCGGTTGCCTGTTTTTAATATTCGCTGTTTTTCCCTTTTCCAGTCTCTATCGCGTTCATCGGCACGTTTGTCGTGGGTCTTTTTGCCTTTGGCGAGGCCGATTTCCAATTTTGCCCGGCCGCGTACCCAATACATTGCCAGCGGGACGACGGTAAAACCCTTGCGCTCTGTTGCGCCGATGAGTTTATCGAGTTCACCCCGGTTAAGTAGCAATTTTCGTGTACGGGTCGGATCGGGACGTATATGCGTAGACGCTGTGTTTAATGGCGTAATTAGTGCGCCAAATAACCAGGCTTCAGCTTTTTTAACTATTACGTAACTTTCCACCAATTGTATTTTACCAGCGCGAAGGGCCTTAACCTCCCAGCCTTCCAGCACCAGGCCTGCTTCAAATTTATCCTCGATGCTGTATTCAAAGCGGGCTTTTTTATTCAGTGCGATCGTATTTGAGTGAGATTTAGTGTTCTTTTTAGTCATCTGGCTATTATAAGCATTTTAAGGACTTAGTGTTAAAAGCTTGTGTTAGCATTACAACTAATAGAATTTAAATTCAGTCAAAATTTGACCGAAAAATAAAAAACAGAGGATTATTTATGGCTATTCATCGCGAATCCATTCATGGTCAGTGGTCAAACCGTTGGGCATTTATATTAGCTGCGACCGGATCAGCGGTAGGATTAGGCAATATCTGGAAATTTCCATACATCACCGGGGAAAATGGCGGTGGTGCGTTTGTGATTGTTTATTTGTTGTGTATAGCGACAATTGGTATTCCTATTATGATTGCTGAGGTAATGATCGGCCGCCATGGCCGGAAGAGTCCAATTAATACCATGCGCGATACTGCTGTGAGTGAAGGAAGATCACCTCATTGGCAATTATTAGGCTGGAGTGGGGTACTTGCAGGTTTTTTTATTTTGTCTTATTACAGTGTTATTGCTGGTTGGGCACTTTCTTATATATACCCAGCTGGAGCGGGTAGCTTTAACTCTGTCACTGCAGACGGTGTTGCAAGTATCTTTAATAACCTAGTCAGTTCTCCGGAAAGCCTCATAGTTTGGCATAGTCTTTTTATGATAATGACTATGGCCGTCGTCGCGCGGGGTGTAAAAGAAGGTTTGGAAAAAGCAGTACGGTATTTAATGCCCGCGTTGTTTGCGCTGCTGCTATTGTTAGTCGGTTATGCGATGAATAGCGGTGCGTTTGCAGAGGGAGCGAAATTTCTATTTGAGCCGGATTTTTCTAAATTAACGGCAAATAGTGTACTTGTTGCGATGGGACATGCGTTTTTTACGCTGAGTCTTGGTATGGGTGCCATTATGATTTACGGTTCTTATTTGCCGCAAGATGCATCAATTGCTAAAACATCCATTACGGTTGCTATCGCAGATACGGTTGTTGCCTTGCTCGCTGGTTTGGCAATATTTCCGATTGTATTTGCTAATCAATTAGAAACGGCTGCCGGGCCTGGATTAATATTCCAGACATTGCCAATCGCCTTTGGCCAAATGCCGGGGGGTAGTTTTTTTGGTATGTTGTTTTTCATTATGCTGGCTCTTGCTGCCTGGACATCCGCAATTTCACTGATAGAGCCAGCGGTAGCATGGCTGATTGAAAATAAGGGAATAAGCAGGGCTAGAGCATGTATGTGGTTCGGCCTTGCGACTTGGTTACTGGGTCTTGGGACCGTTTTTTCGTTTAATATCTGGTCTGAAGTAACATTATTTGGAAAGACATTTTTTGAGTCTCTTGATTATTTGGCATCAAATATCATGTTGCCACTAGGTGGTTTGGCAATTGCTATATTTTCAGTTTGGATAATGCATACACAAACGGTACGCAATGAACTGGCAATGAAAAATGAATTCAGTTTTAAAGTGTGGCACTTTTTAACTCGTTACGTAACACCAGTGGCTGTAATTATTGTTTTTCTGAATGTCGTTGGTATTATAAAATTATCGTAAATCTTTTCGAGCATTTCTGATATTACACAATATCTTTTAAGATGGTGAAGCAGTGACGACTATCAGTAAAAACGCATTAGTGCCTTACCAGGCTAGCGCGATGTTTGCGCTGGTTGACGATATCGAAACCTACCCTGTGTTTTTACCGTGGTGTAAATCAACAAAAATTCTAAATCGAACAGGTGACGAAGTAAACGCATTAATAGAAATTGCCCATCACGGACTTCAAAAGTCATTTACTACATGTAATCGAAACCAACGTGACAAAATGATTGAAATGCGCTTGATTGAAGGACCGTTTCGGCGACTTGAAGGGTTTTGGCGTTTTGATGAGCTGGGTGAAGACGGCTGCAAGATTTCGTTGGATTTAGAGTTCGAGTTTAGTAACAAGTTAGTCAGTTTGGCGTTTGGTCCGGTATTTTCTCAAATAGCAAATAGCCTAGTTGATGCTTTTTGTAATCGTGCAAAGGATTTATATGGAAAATCACGATGATATATTGATCGAAGTTGCCTACGCACAAACAGACAAGCAAGTTATAGTGCCAATTAAAGTGAAAGTAGAGACTATAGTCAGTGACGCAATCAAGCAATCGGGTATATTGGATATATTCCCCGATATTAATGTGGCCATCAACAAAGTAGGTGTTTTTGGGAAATTAACCCGTTTAGATGTATTGCTGCGTGAGGGCGATCGAATTGAGATATATCGCCCATTGATTGCGGACCCGAAAGAAATTAGAAAACGGCGTGCGGCAGAGGGTAAGAAGATGAAAAAAGGAGGTGGATCGAGATAGCATTATGGGGGCCGTATTTTACATTTCTGCGTCTTTTGATTCTATAGTCGCGACTTTAGATGGGTCTTCACTCTCATTCTCTTGAGTCATAGTTTGAGGTGGTATTCTTTCGGATGTTGTAGTGAGTGCTTGAGTTTTGGGTATTTGAGTAGTGGATGCTTGGGCGACAGTGCCATTAAATTTAGACACTTTGTTATCCACAAAAAAAACAGTGATATGGGTCGATTCTTTTTTGCCATTCTCAGCGTCCAGGCTAAAAACATAGTCCCAGCGGTTTTTATGAAATGGGTCGTTAATTAATGGCGTGCCCATGATGAATCGAACTTGCCCTTTATCCATGCCAATTTTAAGCTTATCAGTCATGTCATTTGTGATAACGTTACCCTGTTGTATATCCAATTGGTGGATACTGCATGCAGATAGAGTGAAAAATATACTACTAATAAATAAAAGCAGAAATAAACGCGCTGCAGGGCGTCGCGCAATCGACCGGAAATATTTATAATCAATAGTTGAGTATTTCATTTGTGATTATTTGTTTCTATTTTTCTATTAAAGGGTCCATTAATCTATTAAAAAAAGTATCAGAATTTTTAAGCTAACAACATAACAAATCAATTATATACGAGATTCAAGACATTGGTAACCCTCGACCTTAAAAAAGCAGGTTTAAAAGCCACCATACCTCGATTAAAAATCCTGGAAATGTTTGAAAAAAACGGTAATCGTCATCTTAGCGCTGAAGATGTTTACAAGTCATTTCTGGATATGGGCGAAGATGTGGGTTTGGCAACGGTGTATCGTGTGCTCACTCAATTTGAAGCCGCTGGCCTGATAACCAAACATAACTTTGAAGGTGGACATTCGGTTTATGAGCTAAACCAGGGGGGGCATCATGATCATATTTTATGTGTGAAGTGTGGCCGAGTAGATGAATTCCTTGATGAAACGATTGAAGAACGGCAGCGGGTTATCGCCCAGGAAAAGGGTTATTCAATAACAGATCATTGTTTGTATATTTATGGCGTATGTAAGACTTGCCAAAGTTAGTGTGTTTTGTAGAGCCATCAGCGTTATTAAAAAGCCATCAGCGTTATTAAAAAGCCATCAGCGGTATAGAAAGCCATCAGCGGTATAGAAAGCCATCAGCGGTATAGAAAGCCATCAGCGGTATAGAAAGCCATCAGCGGTATAAGAAAGCCATCAGCGGCATAAGAAAGCCATTAGCGCTAATGTTGGTTTGCGCGATTTATCATATCTTTTGCATGCGACAGGGTTTGTTTGGTCATTTCGATGCCGCCGAGCATTCTGGCGATTTCGCTGATTCTTTCTTTTTCCAATAACTTGCTAATTTCAGTTTTAGTAACGTTTTTGTCTGTTTGCTTGTTTACTGAAAAATGATGATGTGCCAACGATGCGACTTGCGGCAAGTGTGTAACACAAATAATCTGACGATCATTACCCAATTTTCTGAGCAAGTGTCCAACCATTTCAGCCACTGCACCACCGACTCCGGAATCCACCTCATCAAAGATAAGGGTAGGGATGTTGGAATATTTGGCGGTGATCACTTGTATCGCTAAACTAATTCGAGATAATTCACCGCCTGAAGCGACTTTAGTCAACGGTTTTAAAGGTTGACCAGGGTTTGCAGTGACTTGAAAAATAATGCGGTCTTTACCCGTTGCGTTATATTTTTCCTCGTCCAATGGTTCAACCAATATTTCAAAACGGCCGCCTTCCATGCCGAGTGTTTGCATGTTTTCGCTAATTTGTTTGGCGAGTGTGTCGGCGGCTTTTAGGCGTTTTTTAGTTAATTTGTTCGCCAATTTTTCATAAACGGCTTTCAGCGCCGCAACATTGCTGCTGATTTCTTCCAATCGCAAATCCGCATTTTGTAGATCTTTCAGTTCATGCTTTAATTGTTCATGAAGTGCGATGAGTTCGTTCGCAGTAACATGATGCTTGCGGGAAAGATCATGGATGGTTGCCAGGCGTTGATCGACCCATTGTAATCGTTGTGGATCAATTTCCAGTGAATCACGATACTCGCGTAGTTCAGATGCGGCTTCGTTAAGTTGTATACATGATTGGGTCAGCAGATCGAATACAGGCGAAAGTTTATTGTCCAGTTGACTGAGTTGATCCAGATCGAGATTGGCCTTTGTGAGCTTGTCATAGACTGCATTGGTTTCATCTTCATAGATTATGTGCAGAATTTTATCAGTAGTATCGACCAGACGACTGGCGTTGCTTAAACGTTTAAGTTCGACATCTAACCCGTCGATTTCACCTTTTTCCAGTGCAAGGGCATCGAATTCCTTAACTTGATAGCTTAGTAATGAAAGCCGTTCTTCCCGGTTTTGTTTCGCAGCGGTTAACGTTTGTAATTCCTGATTGAGATTTTTCCAGTCTTTATAAATGGCAGCTAATTCTTTGAGTATATTTTGGTGGGCTGCAAAGTTATCCAGGCTCTGGCGTTGTTCACTGGGTCGCATTAAAGATTGGTGCTCGTGTTGACCGTGAATGTCGACTAGCAGCTCGCCCAGTTTGCGTAACGATATTATAGGTGCCACCTGGCCGTTAATGTACGCACGTGATCGGCCATCTTTAGCTATTGTGCGTCTTATAATACAGTCATGGTCTGAATCTAGTCCCTTGCCTTGTAAATCGGTTTGTAAATCAGGTGCTGAATCGGATTGTACGCCGGCGTCCAGCAGTTCATTTTCGTGCAACCATCGTTTGGCTTGCTTGTTGTTTATAACGTCAAAACTGGCTGTGATTTCGGCTTTATCAGCATCATGGCGAATAAACCCCGCATCAGCACGATCGCCTAAAATAAGCCCAAGTGCATCGATTAGTATCGACTTACCCGCGCCTGTTTCACCTGTCAAAACGGACAATTGGTTGGATAGTTCCAGCTCGAGGTGATCGACGATGGCAAAGTTGCGTATATTTATATGAGTTAACATGCGTTAAATGTTCTAATTAAAAAATAATGCGTTGGTTCTTATATCTTGACCTGGCGCATATTGCCTTGTGTGTACGGGTACTGGCTAGCAAAGATTACTGCAAACGCTCACCCCAGTGAAGTTTGGCGCGTAAAATTTCATAATAATCGTGGTTGGTTGGGTGAATAAGCTCCACTGGGTTGTCTTTCTTGTGGATCAGCACGTAGTCACCCGAAACCAAACCTAGATTAATTTGGCCGTCGCAGGTGACTTGGGCTTGAGACTGCGACGCATTTTTTACCTTAATGCGAATCTGACTATCACCGTCAATGACTATGGGGCGATTACTCATAGTATGTGGGCAAATCGGTACAAGCACAATCGCGTTTAAACTTGGATTAATAATGGGCCCCCCCCCTGACAAAGCATAAGCAGTGGAGCCAGTGGGCGTGGATACAATTAAACCATCGGATCGCATGGTGTTGACATATTTACCATCAATAAATATTTTGACTTCAATCATACGGGCAACATCCCACTTATGCACAACGACATCGTTGAACGCATTGCTATCACTGATTTGTTCGCCTTCACGCTCTATGTGAGTGTGCAGTAGAAATCGTTTATTTGAGATGTAGTGACCATCGAGGATTTCATTCAGATGTTTTTCCATCTCTCTGGGCTGTATGTCGGCCAGGAAGCCAAGTCGGCCGCGGTTGATACCTAACAACGGTACTTTGTAGTCCGACAGCGATCGCACGGCGTTGAGTAGCGTGCCATCGCCGCCGAGCACGATAACCAGGTCGCACTTTTCGCCAATCGTGCGGCGATCAGCGATGACGAGGTTATTATCTGGGATGATGCTCGCGGTGCTTTCATCTAAAAGCACAGTTAGTTTGCGGTTTTTTAAAAAAACACTCAAATCATTTAGCAATGTACTGACTGTTGGATCACCGTAGCGGCCAATTAAGCCAATGGTTTTGAAGTCGTGTTTAGTAGTTTCCATTTTCAGCTAAAGTATCATGTTGTGGGTGTCAGGCCAACCTGTTGCAATATCAGTCCATTTGCATATAAGAAAGTGCTGCATAATTGAGTGGTTATATTTTAATGTCGGTCAACGATATAAAGGAAATGAAGTTTCGATTCCATGCCCACGTATTTGCTGTAAATAACCGCTTTTTAATTACAAGTAAATTACAAACTTGACAGTATTTAAGTCACTTGCTAATTTCAATTTAGCACTCAATAGTTTAGAGTGCTAATTGGTTTATCGTATATGAGCATATTTGGTTATCTGTAGTTGTAATAGCAGTTGTAACCGCGTGAGTTGTAGCAGGGTGGTAATTGATTGAGTGAATCTGAATTAAATGATAGAGCGCAGCATTTACTCAAGGCATTGGTCGAAAAGTATATCAAAGGAGGTCAACCTGTTGGGTCGCAAGCGCTGGCGCGTGAGTCCGGTATAAACCTTAGCCCGGCAACCATCCGCAATGTGCTTTCTGATCTGGAAAGCTTGGGGCTGGTTTCGTCACCGCATACGTCGGCGGGTCGTGTGCCCACCGATCAGGGCTATCGACTTTTTGTAGATTCGTTGCTCAATGTTCAACCATTAAATAATGATGTGGTGTGCCAATTAGAGGAAAAACTTGGCTCTGACGACGACCCGCAGGACCTTATTCATAGAGCTTCAACAATTTTATCTAGCATCACTAATTTAGCGGGTATTGTTACGATTCCCAAGCATGAATATATTGCATTGCGCCATATAGAATTCTTACCCTTATCACAGAAGAGCGTTTTAGTCGTCATCGTCATTAATGAGAACGAAGTACATAACAAGATTATTAATACGCCGCGCGCATTCAATCGCAGCGAACTGGAACAAGCGGCAAACTATTTAAACGCACATTTTGCTGGTACAGATATACAAGCTGTCAAAAAATCGCTGATAAATGAATTAAAAGAAGCAAAGAATAATGCTGATGAATTTATGACCACGGCCATCAATATGGCGAGCCAGGCACTCAATTCAGAATCCGAATCCAAAGCGGGCGATTACATTCTTGATGGTGAAATAAATCTGATGAATTATGCTGAAATGTCAGATTTGGATAAACTTCGGCTCATATTTGAAGCATTTAACAAAAAAAGAGATGTTTTACATTTATTTGACCAAGTCATTAGAAGCGAGGGGGTGCAAATATTCATCGGGGCGGAATCCGGGTACACTGTGTTTGGCGACTGTAGTGTCGTCACATCGCCTTATAAGGTAGACGGGAAAGTTTTAGGGGTGCTGGGTGTTATCGGGCCCACCCGAATAGCCTACGATAAGGTTATTCCAGTAGTCGATGTAACGGCAAAATTACTCGGTGCGGCCTTGAATCATCAAAAATAATCCTTATTATGGTCAAAAATATATATAAATGCTGTAAAACTAATGGTTTCTACATGTTTATTTGACAGTTGTTGGTTGAGATAGTTGCTTGCAATAATAGGTAGAATTTGGAGATTTTAATGAGTGATACACAAAAGATGGGTGAAGAAGAGTCAAATATTGATCAGAAAGATCGGATATCACCTGAAATTGACGACGCTGTTGAAAAAAGCGCTTTGGATATGGATAACAACATTGGCGATGATGCGAACAAAGAAGAATCAGAAGGGCGCGATGAGCAGGCTGATTTAGAGAAAGTGACTTTGTTACTGGAAGATGCCCGAAACAAAGCGGATGAACACTGGGATCAATGCCTGAGATTGAAAGCCGACATTGAAAATTTACACCGACGGCATGAAAGAGAACTGGAAAAAGCGCATAAATTTGCGTTGGATAATTTTACACAAGAATTATTGCCAGTAGTCGACAGTCTGGAGTTCGGTTTGAACGCAGTAAATGAAGATAATGTGGATGTCGTAAAATTACTTACTGAAGGTTCAGAACTCACATTAAAGTTACTTAAAACGGCGTTAGGGAAATTTGGCATTAAAGAAGTCAACCCGATCGGGGAAGCGTTTAATCCTGAAATACACCAGGCGATGTCGATACAGGAATCAGATAAAGTTTCGCCTAATACAGTTTTGGCTGTATACCAAAAGGGTTACCTTTTAAATGAGCGTGTTGTTCGACCCGCCATGGTTGTTGTTGCGAAACAGTGTCAATCTGAGCAAGCGGTTGCGGATAACTACGATGATAACAACGGAGATGAAAAAAATATCGATAGTACTCTTGATAGCACTCTTGATAGCAATAATGATAAAAACATCAGTGGTTCCAAAGCAGGGGACTAATTTAGAGGCACAAATTGATGAACAGGCTTGAAAAATAGGCAAATCGCCCACAATAACTAACATCACTTAAGTAGTTTAAGAAAATACTGTAATTTAAGAAAACACTAGCGGAGAAAATAGAAATGGCAAAAATTATAGGCATTGACTTAGGAACAACAAATTCCTGTGTCGCCGTCATGGAAGGTGGGAAAGCGCGCGTCATCGAAAACAGTGAAGGTGATCGTACTACACCGTCTATTGTTGCTTTTACCAGTGATGATGAAGTTATCGTTGGACAGCCCGCTAAACGGCAAGCCGTTACCAATCCGACGAATACATTATTTGCTATTAAACGTCTGATCGGGCGCAAATTCAAAGATGACGTTGTGCAGCGTGATGTTAGCATGGTGCCTTATAAAATTGTGGCTGCTGATAATGGTGATGCATGGATTGAAGCAAATGGTAAAAAAATGGCACCGCCCGAAATTTCTGCCCGTGTTTTGATGAAAATGAAAAAAACGGCAGAAGATTATCTGGGTGAAAAAGTAACTGAGGCGGTGATTACTGTACCGGCTTATTTTAACGATTCTCAACGCCAGGCCACCAAGGATGCCGGTAAAATTGCCGGACTTGAAGTTAAGCGTATTATCAATGAACCAACGGCTGCTGCGTTGGCATATGGGATGGATAAAAAGCGTGGTGACGTTAAAGTTGCGGTTTATGATCTTGGGGGCGGTACTTTCGATATCTCCATAATTGAAATCGCAGAAGTGGATGGTGAGCACCAGTTTGAAGTGTTGTCTACCAATGGCGATACATTTCTCGGTGGTGAAGATTTCGATTTACGATTAATTGATTATCTAGCGGATGAATTTAAAAAAGAGCAAGGTATCGATCTGCATAATGATCCGCTTGCCTTGCAACGTTTAAAAGAAGGTGCAGAAAAGGCCAAGATTGAACTGTCGTCTACGCAACAGACCGATATCAATTTACCTTATATCACGGCTGATGCAACGGGGCCTAAGCATCTGAATATTAAACTGACACGTGCCAAGCTGGAATCACTGGTGGATGAACTGGTTCGACGTACCATTACACCGTGCAAGACTGCGTTGGCTGATGCTGGCTTGAGTATTTCAGAAATCAATGATGTCATTTTGGTAGGTGGGCAAACACGTATGCCCAAAGTGCAAGAGATGGTACGTGATTTGTTTGGTAAGGAACCGCGTAAAGATGTGAATCCCGATGAAGCAGTTGCCATAGGTGCGTCAATTCAGGCCGGTGTACTGGGTGGTGAAGTTAAAGACGTTTTATTACTGGATGTGACACCGTTGTCGTTAGGTATTGAGACATTGGGCGGTGTGATGACAAAGCTTATTGACAAAAACACAACGATACCGACTAAGGCCAGTCAGGTGTTTTCTACGGCGGATGATAATCAAACGGCGGTAACTGTTCATGTCTTACAGGGCGAACGTGAAATGGCATCTGCTAATAAATCATTGGGTCGCTTTGATTTGGCAAACATACCTCTCGCGTCACGTGGTACGCCGCAAATTGAAGTTGCTTTTGATATAGACGCCAACAGCATATTGAATGTATCTGCCAAAGATAAAGCGACTGGCAAAGAGCAATCTATTATTATTAAAGACTCCAGTGGTTTGTCTGAAGAAGAGATTAATCGTATGGTGACTGACGCTGAAACCCACGCGGAAGAAGATCGCAAGTTCAATGAGCTTGTACACGCACGAAACCAGGCTGAACAGATGATTCATGCGACGAAAAAATCCATTGAAGAATTTGGCGACAAACTGGAAGAGTCTGAGAAAACACAAATTGAATCTGCCATTGCTGAGTTAGAGACCGTGTTGAAACTAGATGATAAAAATGCGATCGAGGAAAAGACAAAAGCATTAACAGAAGTATCCGGTAAAATGGCTGAAAAAATGTATGCACAGAGTGGGCAGCAAGCGGGTGCGGCACCTGCCGGCGATACAGACGCTTCGGCTGCTGGTAGTAGTAATGAAAGTGCAGATGATATTGTTGATGCGGAGTTTGAAGAAGTACAAGACGACAAAAAATAAATAACTGATTTATTGCGGGAGACATGTAAGCAGAACTTGGTCGGTTCACGTGTCTCTTGTTTTGTTGTGCATTTTTTTATGCGTTTTATTAGAGCTATTGAGAGCCTGTGATTAATCAAAGGTTCCCCAGAAATTACTTAAAAAAACTATGTCGAAAAAAGACTTATATGACGTGCTAAGTGTATCGCGTAATGCGAGCGAGGCTGATATTAAAAAAGCCTACCGCCGTTTAGCAATGAAACATCATCCTGATCGAAACCCGGACGATACAAAGGCAGAAGAGAGCTTTAAAGAAGCTAAAGAAGCTTATGAAGTATTATCAGATGAACGCAAACGAGCGGCATATGATCAATTCGGCCATGCGGGTATTGAAACGTCTGCGTCCGGTGGGTCCGGTGGCGGCGGTGCAGGATTTGGTGCGGGTGCTAATTTCTCCGATATCTTCGGTGATGTGTTCGGTGATATTTTTGGTGGCGCAAGACAATCAGGTTCACGTGCTAGTCGAGGATCTGATTTACGGTATAATCTTGAATTGAGTCTGGAAGACGCTGTTAGAGGCACAACGACCAAAATTAAGATCCCGAGCTATGTCCCTTGCAAACTCTGTGGTGGTAGTGGGGCTAAAAAAGGTACAAGCCCGACAACGTGTTCGACCTGTGGCGGCCATGGCCAGGTTCGGATGCAGCAAGGATTTTTTTCACTACAACAAACATGCCCAAAATGTCAGGGAAAAGGTACTATTATTACCGATCCCTGTAAACCTTGTCATGGACATGGACGCATTCAGGAATCTAAAACACTCTCTGTAAAAATTCCCCCTGGCGTAGATACCGGCGATCGAATTCGCCTTTCTGGTGAAGGTGAAGCAGGTGAGATGGGTGGACCACGCGGTGACTTATATGTACAGGTGAGTGTGCGTGATCATGCTATTTTTACGCGTGATGACAATAATCTTTTTTGTGAAGTGCCGATTAACTTTATTACCGCCGCTGTGGGCGGCGAATTGGATGTGCCTACTTTGGATGGCCGTGTTCGATTAAAAATTCCGATTGAAACGCAAACCGGGAGAATGTTTCGTATGCGCGGCAAAGGCATAAAATCAGTTCGTGGTTCAATCGTTGGTGATTTGTTCTGCAAAGTCATTGTTGAAACGCCTGTCAATTTAACGACGAAACAAAAAGATTTACTTAGAGAGTTCGACAATACGATGACCGGGGCCAGTGATCATCATAGCCCAAGGACACATTCTTGGTTAGGCGGTGTAAAAAAATTCTTTGAAGATATGAAATTTTGACCTGGGATGGTCTTATCACACGGGAGCAATGTCGTGTTACAGAAAATTCTGAATAAAATATTTCGTGATGATTCTGATTCTATAGTTAACAAAAACCGACGTAGCTTAGTCGGTCGCTTGCTTGCTGGCAGTGGGTTGTTAGCAGTGGGTTCGAATGTTATGGCAAGCGGATCTGCCGATAGCAAAGATCAGGATGCTGAGCTTCGATTTCCGGGTGATGCACCCGACAATCGGGTCGTTTATCAGTTTAACAATCCCGATGAGACTTATCACAAAGCGGTGTTGTTTTCCGTTGGCGCGTTGGTACGTAAATACGGTGACAATGTTAAGATCGTTGTTGTTGCTATTGGTCCCGGTATACATATATTAGCAAAAACCCCCAAGCGTCCGGTGACCAAAGAAATACGTGAGCGTGTGTCAAGCCTGGAACAATACGGCGTTGAATTTCATGCTTGTGGCAATACCATGAAATCGTTAGGTTGGACGATGGACGATATGTTGCCTTTCATTAAATACGTGGAAGTGGGTGCTGCAGATTTAATGGAACTTCAGGCGGAGGGTTATTCCTACATTAGTTGGTGATGTTGTTGCCCTATTTAATTCCTTCTGCCTACGAAGAACCGTGTTTTCGCCCCTCTCCATAAGGGAGAAGAAATTAAGCAGGACGGCAACGGTACATTCATAATATCTTTGCAGTAAACCATATATTCCAGACAGGATTAACACATGAAAAAAAGTAAAGTAGCCATCATGGGGGCAGGTGGCAGAATGGGGCAAGCACTGATTGAAGCGGTGTTGACCTCTGATTTGGCTGAACTCAGTGCCGCGATCGAAAGCCCCGGTTCCAGTAAAGTAGGCATGGATGTAGGTGAGTTGCTAGGCCTGGAAAGAGCTAATGTCGCCGTAAGCAACGACCTTACTTCAGTAATTAATGCGTTTGAGGTGCTAATCGACTTTACGCGGCCCGAGGTGACATTAAACAACGTCGAGATTTGTCGAAAAGCCGGTCGAAAAATGGTTATCGGCACAACGGGAATATCGCTGCATGATCGTGAAAAAATAACGGACGCTGGCAAGGACATTGCCATTGTGTTTGCGCCTAATATGAGTGTTGGTGTGAATTTATGTTTTAAACTACTCGACATTGCCGCGCGAGTAATGGGCGACGATGTTGATATTGAAATCATAGAAGCGCATCACCGCCATAAGATTGATGCACCTTCGGGCACGGCGATCAGAATGGGCGAAGTTGTGGCGCAATCATTAGGTAGAGATCTTGCAGATTGCGCAGTCTATGGCCGAGAGGGGCAAACCGGCGAGCGGGAGCGCAAAACCATTGGATTTGAGACCATCCGTGCCGGCGACATAGTCGGCGATCACACGGTAATGTTTGCTGGTCTTGGTGAGCGTGTAGAAATAACTCACAAAGCATCCAGCAGAATGACATTTGCAAACGGTGCTGTTAGGGCAGCACAATGGCTAGCTGCCAGAGATAAAGGGGTATTTGATATGCAGGATGTGTTGGATCTGAGATAGTAGGCAGCTCGCATATCTCACAGAAATGGCGAATCTCG
>JAADIM010000013.1 GCA_013151345.1 Gammaproteobacteria bacterium | reverse complement strand
GCCGCTGTTAATGTCGTCTTGCCGTGATCTACGTGGCCTATCGTGCCCACATTGACATGCGGCTTGGTACGATCAAATTTTTCCTTGGACACAGTTATTCACCTCTTATTCTAATATTCAATTAACTAAATAGCTTTCTATCTAATAACTAAATCTACTATCTAAATCTAACTATAAAAACGACTTCATTTACTTTAGCTAAAGCATAGCTAATGTAAATTTTATGACAATTTCTTAATAACTGCTTCCGCAATACTCGCCGGTGCTTCAGCATATTTAGAAAACTCCATCGAGTATGTCGCGCGTCCCTGGGTTGCCGAGCGCAGATCAGTGGCGTAACCAAACATTTCTGCAAGCGGTACTTCCGCATCGATAATCTTGCCCGAAACAGAATCATCCATACCCTGTACAAGACCACGCCGACGATTCAAGTCGCCCATGACATCACCCAAATAATCTTCTGGCGTAACAACTTCAACTTTCATTATTGGTTCAAGCAACACCGGATTTGCTAATAACGCACCACTCTTAAAACCCATGGCACCTGCGATTTTGAACGCCATTTCATTCGAATCAACTTCGTGATAAGAACCGTCATAAAGCGAAACCTTGACATCGACAACTGGGAAACCTGCAACGACGCCGTTTTCCATTTGCTCTTGTATGCCTTTATCCACAGACGAAATATACTCTTTTGGCACCGAACCACCGACGATTTCATTAACGAACTCGTAACCTGCTCCAGGTTCTTGCGGCTCAATGCGTAACCACACATGACCATACTGACCACGACCACCTGATTGACGAACAAATTTGCCTTCGTTTTCAACCATTTTTTTGATTGTTTCGCGATATGCAACCTGAGGAGCACCCACATTCGCTTCGACTGCAAACTCGCGCCTCATACGATCAACAATAATATCCAGATGAAGCTCTCCCATACCAGAAATAATGGTTTGGCCGGATTCTTGATCCGTATGCACGCGAAAAGATGGATCTTCCTGTGCGAGTTTGCCTAATGCGATACCCATTTTTTCCTGGTCAGGCTTTGTTTTAGGTTCAATAGCCACAGAGATTACTGGCTCAGGAAATTCCATTCGCTCCAGTGTGATAACGTTATTCACGTCACACAATGTTTCACCTGTTGTTACATCTTTGAGGCCAACTGCAGCTGCAATGTCCCCCGCTCTGACTTCCGAAATTTCTTCGCGATTGTTTGAATGCATTTGTACTATTCGACCAATGCGTTCTTTTTTATGTTTAACCGGGTTATAGACAAAATCACCTGACTTAAGTACACCGGAATAAACACGGAAAAACGTCAACGTACCCACAAACTTGTCAGTTGCAATTTTAAATGCCAATGCAGCAAAAGGCGCTTCATCAGAAGACGGTCGGTCCGACTCTGTTTCATCTTTATCATCAAGAATTCCCTTGATGGGCGGCACGTCTACAGGCGAAGGCATATATTCAACAATAGCATCAAGCATCGCTTGAACACCTTTATTCTTGAATGCTGATCCACACAAGACAGGTACAATTTCATTTCCCAATGTACGAATGCGAATACCTTTTTTAATTTCTTCTACAGACAAATCACCTGTATCAAGGTATTTTTCCATCAATTCTTCATTGGCTTCCGCTGCGGCTTCGACCATTTTTTCTCGCCACTCAGCACATAACTCCTGCATGTCAGATGGAATGTCATTCGCTTCGTAGGTGACACCCTTATCATCTTCGTTCCAGTAAATTGCTCTTCTACCAATAAGATCAATAACGCCCTTAAAATCATCTTCAGCACCAATTGCCAACTGAAGCGGCACAGGGTTAGCGCCCAATCTCTCCTTAATCAGCCCAACAACCCGCAGAAAATTCGCACCGGCACGATCCATCTTATTTACAAATGCCATACGAGGCACCTTATACTTGTTCGCCTGCCGCCAGACTGTTTCAGATTGTGGCTCTACACCACCAACTGCACAAAATACGGCGCATGCACCATCCAGTACTCGTAAGGAACGCTCTACCTCGATGGTAAAATCCACGTGTCCGGGTGTGTCAATAATGTTAATTCGATGTTGCGGAAACTGTTTATCCATTCCCTGCCAGAAACAAGTGGTCGCAGCGGAAGTAATCGTAATTCCACGCTCTTGCTCTTGCTCCATCCAATCCATGGTCGCGGCACCGTCATGTACTTCTCCAATTTTGTGAGAAATACCGGTGTAAAATAAAACTCGCTCAGTCGTCGTCGTCTTTCCAGCGTCGATATGCGCCATGATGCCGATATTGCGATAATGATCTATAGGTGTTTTACGTGCCACGTTCTAATCTCTGATGCTGAATTTTTTAATTTCTTTAATTTAAACAGGTAATAGGAATGATGCCCTACCAAATTACCAACGATAATGAGCAAAAGCTTTGTTCGCTTCTGCCATTTTATGAGTATCTTCTCTTTTCTTTACTGCAGTGCCACGATTCTCGCAAGCATCTAAAATCTCTGCTGCCAAGCGCATGCCCATGGATTTTTCGCTACGTTTACGCGCCGCGTCAACCAACCAACGCATCGCCAGCGCAGTTCGCCGGTCAGCACGCACTTCTACTGGTACCTGATAGGTCGCTCCGCCTACGCGTCTTGATTTCACTTCAACCATTGGCCGAACATTATCCAACGCCTTCCCTAAAACTTCGTTTGGATCACTTTTTTTCTTTTCTTCTATTCGATTAAGCGCACCATAAATAACACCTTCTGCAATCGATTTCTTACCATCGCGCATAATCATGTTAATAAATTTAGAAAGCGTGACATCACCGAATTTTGGATCGGGTATAACTGGTCGCTTTCCTGCTTCTCTTCTTCTCGCCATTCTTTTAACCTGAAGTTAGTCTTTAATGCTTAATGAGTAATTATGAGTTCTATCAATTCCGGATATTTCTCAACCCAGGAAATCCTAAGTTTTCGGTCGTTTGGTTCCATACTTGGAGCGGCCACGCTTTCTACCATCGACTCCAGAAGTATCCAAACTTCCTCGAACGGTGTGATATCGCACACCGGGTAGATCTTTGACACGACCACCACGAATCAATATGACTGAGTGTTCTTGTAGGTTATGCCCTTCGCCACCGATATAAGTAGTTACTTCCATACCGTTAGTCAGGCGAACACGAGCGACTTTACGTAAAGCTGAATTCGGCTTTTTTGGCGTCGTTGTGTAAACACGCGTACAGACACCCCTTTTTTGAGGGCACGCGTTTAGTGCGGGCACATTGCTTTTCGTCTTCTGGCGAACTCGGGGTTTTCGCACTAATTGATTTATTGTCGCCATTCGTAAGTCTCTGTTTTTACTTAAAAGTTACTGAAAAAGTTACTGAAAAAAATTGCTAACTACCTAAAAGTTACTATATAAAAATTACTAAGTGAAAGTGACTAAATAAAAACTCTAATATGAACCACTCAAAATGCGCTATAAATATAAACTAGGTTGTGGCAGCCCATAAAATAAAATGACAGGCAAAAGAACCTTCTGCCTGTCTAAGGAGTCGGGGGATTTTAGGCACATGCATGCACTCTGTCAAGCACTACCCGTCAATCAAACCCTTCAATTTAATATATAAATGTAGCATTAAGGATCTGTTTTCGGAACTTAGTCTATGCGGTCTATAAGCATGGCCCAAGCACTCTTTGAAAAACCCATTCTTCGAAATAACAACATATCAAGGACATCAAATCATTTAAAACCATATAAATACAATGTTATATGGCTTTAACGTGCTAACTTTTACTTACTAACCGTGCTAGCTAACAGTTTCTTCTACATCGCCCTGAATCGAAGCCGCCTCTTCGTTCTTGCGTTTCGGAGTCGCATCATTGTCGAGATCCAGGCCACGCTTTCGTCGACGTTCATTATGGTAGGCCATACCCGTTCCGGCGGGAATTAGGCGACCAACAATAACGTTTTCCTTCAGGCCACGTAAATAATCCTTTTTACCGCTTACAGATGCTTCGGTTAGCACCCGAGTAGTCTCCTGGAAAGACGCAGCTGATATAAATGATTCTGTACCCAAAGACGCCTTAGTTATACCAAGTAAAAGTGGTGCAATTACAGCAGGTTGCTTTCCTTCTTTTATTATAGCGTCATTGACTTCCAATACACGTGCCTTTTCAACCTGTTCGCCATGGAGAAATTGTGTATCACCGGGCAGAGCAATCTCAACCTTCCTAAGCATCTGCCTGACAATCACTTCAATGTGCTTATCATTGATTTTTACACCCTGCAGACGATAGACATCCTGCACTTCATTGGTAATGTAATTTGCCAATGCTTCTACTCCTAACAAACGCAAAATATCATGAGGATTAGGCGCGCCTTCGACGATAACCTCTCCTTGCTCTACCTGTTCACCTTCAAATACGGTGACATGCCTCCATTTAGGTATTAATACCTCATAGTGGTCACCTTCTGCAGGCGTAATAACTAATCGTTGCTTACCTTTGGTTTCCTTGCCAAAGCTGATTGTGCCGGAAATTTCTGCCAGAATAGAAGGTTCCTTCGGTTTTCTCGCTTCAAATAACTCAGCTACGCGTGGTAGACCACCCGTGATATCACGTGTTTTTGACGATTCTTGAGGAATACGTGCGATAACATCACCGACACCTACTTCACTACCGTCCTGCAGACTAACAATTGCACCAGCCGGTAGGTTATAGTGCGCTGGAATTTCGGTTCCCGCCAAACTGAGATCAGTACCATTAGAATCAACCAGTTTAACCATCGGTCGCAAATCTTTCGCTGCACTACCACGCTGCTTGGGATCAGTCACTACTAGGCTGGTTAAACCCGTCACGTCATCAACCTGTTGTTGAACTGTCACACCATCAACAAAATCACTGAATTTTACCATGCCGTCCACTTCAGTAACGATCGGATGTGTATGTGGATCCCAATTCGCAACAACTTGACCCGCAGTTACTTCTTGCCTTTCTTTTGCAGAAATTACCGCACCATAAGGTACTTTATAACGTTCTCGTTCACGCCCATGAGAATCAAGAATGGTCAGCTCCCCTGAACGAGAAACGGCAACATTATTACCGCTTTTATGTTCTACCAACTTAATATTGTGTAACCGAACACTACCAGTAGATTTAACTTCTATACTATTTTGTGCAGCTGCACGAGATGCTGCACCACCAATGTGAAACGTACGCATCGTTAACTGTGTACCGGGTTCGCCAATAGATTGTGCCGCGATAACGCCTACAGCTTCCCCTGCATTTACTTTATGACCTCGACCAAGATCACGACCATAACAGGCGACACAAACGCCATAGCGTGTTTCACACGTCATGGCTGATCTAACCTTGATTTGGTCTATACTCATTTCTTCTAAGCGATCCATCCATTGCTCATCAAGGTATGTACCGGCTACTATCGCTACTTTGTTATCTGCCCCTGGCAACATAACGTCTGCAGCAACAACACGACCTAACACACGTTCGCGCAACGGCTCAACAACGTCACCTCCTTCAATAATTGGCGTCATCATCAAACCATTTGTGGTTCCACAATCACCTTTCTTCACGACAAGATCCTGCGCAACGTCTACCAAACGTCGTGTCAAATAACCGGAATTTGCTGTTTTTAAAGCAGTATCAGCCAAGCCTTTTCGTGCGCCGTGGGTAGATATAAAGTACTGTAATACATTCAAACCTTCGCGAAAGTTAGCGGTAATCGGTGTTTCAATAATAGAGCCATCCGGTTTCGCCATTAAACCACGCATACCCGCCAATTGACGTATTTGAGCAGCACTACCTCGAGCGCCGGAATCCGCCATCATATAGATAGAATTAAAAGAATCCTGTTTAACGGTGTCACCTTGCGCATTTACAACATCTTCAGTCCCCAGTTTGTCCATCATCGCTTTGGCAACCTGGTCATTTGTACGCGACCAAATATCAACGACCTTATTATAACGCTCACCGTTGGTCACAAGCCCTGAGTTATACTGTTCGGCGATTTCTTCTACCTGTGCTTCAGCTATATCGATGATAGCAACCTTGTCTTCGGGTACTACCATATCATCCACACCGATTGAAACACCTGAATAGGTAGCGTAGCGAAAACCTGTATACATCAACTGGTCAGCAAAAATAACTGTTTCCTTCAAACCGACTTCTCTATAACAGATATTAATAATGCGGGAGATCGCTTTTTTAGTCATTGGCTGGTTTATTAAATCAAAACTCAAACCTTTTGGTAAAATTTCAAATAATAAGGCTCGGCCAACAGTGGTATCAACAATACGTGTAAGCTTTTTATTTTCGCTGTCTTTTCCATCTATGTATTCTTCTACACGCACTTTTACTTTTGCATGTAATTCAACCGCACGGTTTTCATATGCACGGTCAACCTCGACGATATTCGCAAAAATAAATCCCTCACCCTTAACGTTTATACGTTCACGAGTCATATAGTACAGACCTAGAACAACGTCTTGTGACGGCACTATTATAGGTTCACCATTTGCGGGTGACAAAATATTGTTCGTCGACATCATTAAGGCGCGCGCTTCGAGTTGTGCTTCCAAAGATAACGGCACATGTACCGCCATTTGATCGCCGTCAAAATCAGCATTAAAAGCAGTACATACCAATGGGTGTAATTGAATCGCTTTACCCTCAATTAATACTGGCTCGAATGCCTGAATGCCTAATCGATGCAAAGTTGGAGCTCGGTTCAACATAATTGGATGTTCACGAATAACTTCTTCCAGAATATCCCAAACCTCGGGACCTTCTTTTTCTACCATTTTTTTGGCAGCCTTAATCGTCGTCGCAAGGCCGCGTAGTTCTAATTTGCTAAATATAAAAGGTTTGAACAACTCTAGCGCCATTTTTTTGGGCAAACCACATTGATGAAGCTTTAACGTTGGACCAACCACAATGACCGATCGGCCAGAATAATCCACACGCTTACCCAACAAGTTCTGACGGAAACGTCCCTGCTTGCCTTTAATCATATCCGCCAAAGATTTTAAGGGACGCCTGTTCGAACCTGTGATAGCGCGTCCGCGACGACCGTTATCCAACAAAGCGTCTACTGATTCCTGCAACATACGCTTTTCATTTCGAACGATGATGTCCGGTGCATTAAGATCCAGTAATCGCTTCAGGCGATTGTTTCGGTTAATCACTCTGCGGTAAAGATCATTCAAATCAGACGTTGCGAATCGCCCACCGTCCAGCGGCACCAATGGACGCAATTCAGGTGGCAATACCGGCAACACTGTCATTATCATCCACTCAGCCTTGTTACCAGAACCGAGAAATGACTCAATCAGTTTTAACCTCTTTGTAATCTTCTTTAATTTTGTTTCCGAAGTAGTATCCGGCAACTCAGCGCGTAAACGCGCGCCTTCTTCCTTCAGGTCAGTGCTGCGCAACAACGACAGCACTGCATCGGCACCCATGCGCGCATCAAATTCATCGCCGTATTCTTCGATTGCATCAAGATAAGATTCGTCTGACAACAACTGACCACGTTCCAACTGTGTCATACCAGGTTCAACTACAACAAACGCCTCAAAATAGAGGACACGCTCGATATCTCTTAAGGTCATGTCTAATAACAAACCTATACGCGAGGGTAGCGACTTCAAAAACCAAATATGGGCGACTGGACTCGCTAGTTCAATATGTCCCATTCGGTCACGACGAACTTTTGCGAGCGTCACTTCAACACCACATTTTTCACAAATAACGCCACGATGTTTTAAGCGTTTGTATTTGCCGCACAAGCATTCATAATCCTTTATAGGACCAAATATTTTTGCACAAAACAAACCATCTCGTTCAGGCTTAAATGTTCTATAGTTAATTGTCTCCGGTTTTTTAACCTCACCATAAGACCAGGAGCGAATTTTCCCAGGTGATGCCAATCCGATCCGAATACTATCGAAATCTTCTATTTGGTTCTGTTGTTTGAGAAGGTTGAGTAGATCTTTCATCGTCTCTCCTGCTAAGGCGCGGCTTTGCCGACGTTAACTTTTTCTACTGGTCCTACTTTTTCTACCTGATCTATCTCAATTAAAGATACAGATAAATAAAGGGAACCATGTCGCTAATAAAATGTGGCCAAAATTAAAAAATCTTAATTAATTTTGCTCTAGTTCAATATCGATCCCTAAAGAACGAATTTCTTTGAGCAACACATTAAATGATTCTGGCATTCCTGGTTCCATTCTGTGGTCACCGTCTACAATATTTTTATAGACCTTGGTTCGACCATTCACATCATCTGATTTCACCGTTAGCATCTCTTGTAAGGTATATGCTGCGCCATATGCTTCAAGCGCCCAAACTTCCATTTCACCAAATCGCTGACCACCAAACTGTGCTTTACCGCCTAATGGTTGCTGTGTCACAAGACTGTAAGGTCCAGTAGAGCGTGCGTGCATTTTATCATCCACGAGATGGTTCAATTTCAACACGTACATGTAACCCACAGACACTTCCCGATCAAAAGGCTCTCCCGAACGGCCATTTATTAATCTTGTTTGCCCATTCGTTGGTAACCCAGCTAATTCCAACAAACCTTTAATCTCTTCTTCAGCAGCGCCATCAAATACTGGCGTCGCCATCGGCACACCACCACGCAAATTACCTGATAACTCTAACAACTCATTATCGTTAAACGAATCCAGGTCTTCTTTGTGACCACTGGTGTTATATACCTTGTCCAGAAATTTGCGAATATCGACAACTTCTTTCTTCTCATCAAGCATATGTCCAATTTTCAGACCTAAGGCCTTTGCAGCCCAACCAAGATGCATCTCAAGGACCTGCCCAACATTCATTCGTGATGGAACACCGAGCGGATTCAATACAACATCTACTGGTGTACCGTCTTCGAGATACGGCATATCTTCAACGGGTACAATTTGGGAAATAACACCCTTGTTTCCATGGCGCCCGGCCATTTTATCGCCAGGTTGTATGCGTCGTTTGACCGCGAGATAAACCTTAACCATTTTCAAGACACCTGGTGCCAATTCGTCACCAGAGGTTAATTTTACTTTTTGCGTCTCAAATCGTTGGTCTGATTCGGCACGTTGTTGTTTAAGCTGTTCAGCTACATTTTCAAGTTGGCTATTCGCCGAATCGCTCTTTAACCGTACTTCAAACCATTGATCACGTGATAATTCTGCGAGATAGGCTTGCGTAATTTTTACGCCCGCTTTCAAACCATTGGGCCCACCAGCAGCAACTTTTCCTGTCAACATTGTCTCAACGCGTTCATAAGTATCGTTTTCTAGAATACGATACTGATCAAATAAATCTTTTTTGACTCTTTCTAACGCAGTTTCTTCAATATGTTTGGCACGCGCATCTTTTGTAACACCATCACGGGTGAATACCTGCACATCGATGACCGTTCCATCCATACCAGATGGAACCCGCAAAGACGTATCTTTCACATCCGATGCTTTTTCACCGAAAATTGCACGCAATAATTTTTCTTCAGGCGTTAACTGGGTCTCACCTTTAGGTGTCACTTTACCGACAAGAATATCTCCCGGATTCACTTCGGCACCGACATACACAATGCCAGACTCATCCAGTTTTGATAACGCCGACTCTCCAACGTTTGGAATATCTCCGGTGACTTCTTCTGACCCCAGTTTTGTATCGCGCGCGACACAAGTCAACTCCTCAATATGAATAGTGGTAAACCGGTCTTCTTGAACAATCTTTTCTGAGATTAAAATCGAATCTTCAAAGTTGTAACCATTCCAAGGCATAAACGCGACCAACATATTTTGGCCTAACGCAAGCTCACCCATATCGGTAGACGGACCGTCTGCGAGAACATCGCCTAAGGATACAGTATCCCCTGATTTCACGAGCGGCTTCTGATTAATACAGGTATTTTGATTAGAACGCATGTATTTTATCAGATTATATATATCTACCCCTGGTTTACCCGGTATCGTTTCATCATCATTTGCCCGCACCACTATGCGCGCAGCATCCACTGATTCAACTGTTCCACCGCGTTCAGCAATCACCGTTACGCCTGAATCAACGGCAACAATTCTTTCCATTCCGGTGCCAACGAGCGGTTTTTCAGCACGCAATGTCGGGACAGCTTGGCGTTGCATATTAGATCCCATCAACGCACGGTTCGCATCATCATGCTCCAAAAACGGTATTAAAGAAGCCGCGACAGACACTATCTGCCTTGGCGATACATCTATGTATTGAACGCTGTCAGCGGAAGCGATAGTAAACTCATTTTGGTGGCGCACGGGTACAAAATTGTCAACTATACGGTTCTTGTTATCGAGGTTGGCATTCGCCTGAGCGATGACAAAATTTCCTTCTTCAATCGCCGACAAATATTCAATTGTATCGGTCACCTTCCCACTAATTACCTTCCTGTACGGTGTTTCAAGAAAACCGTATTCGTTTGTTCGCGCATAAACCGCCAATGAATTAATCAAACCAATGTTTGGTCCTTCAGGGGTTTCAATAGGACACACACGACCATAATGTGTTGGGTGAACATCACGCACCTCGAACCCGGCACGTTCTCGGGTTAACCCACCAGGGCCTAATGCAGAAACACGCCGTTTATGTGTCACCTCAGAAAGCGGATTATTTTGATCCATAAATTGTGATAATTGACTGGAACCAAAAAACTCCTTGATGGCCGCTGCAACTGGTTTTGCATTAATCATTTCCTGAGGCATCAGATTCTCTGATTCAGCCAAACTCAAGCGTTCTTTTACCGCTCGTTCAACTCTCACCAGTCCCGTTCTAAACTGGTTCTCTATCATTTCACCCACACTTCGAATCCGTCGATTACCTAAATGATCAATATCATCAACATTGCCATGGCCATTTCTGATCATTATCAACGTTTTCAGAACGTCTATTATGTCTTCTTTAGCTAACGTGCTTTCTCCCGTGATTTCCTCTCTCGCAAGACGACGGTTAAACTTCATTCGCCCTACGACTGATAAATCATAACGGTCTACATTGAAAAACAGGTTATTAAATAATGTTTGCGCGGCCTCTTTCGTAGGTGGCTCGCCCGGTCTCATCATTCGATAAATTTCAACTAATGCTTCCATATCCGTTCGCGTGCTATCCAAACGCAATGTATCTGAAATATACGACCCACGATCAAGTTCATTGATATAAATAGTTTTTAGTTCTTTTATTCCTGCCGAGATGATTTTTTCTAGTAGCTCCTCTGTAATTTCATCATTTGCATTAGCAATAATTTCCCCACTCTCTTCATCTATAATATCTTGTGCAACTACTCTCTCATACAGGTATTCGTTTGGTACCTCGAGAATTTTTGTACCAGCTTTTTCCAATTCACGCGTGTGTTTTGCGGTAATTCGGCGACTCTTCTCAACAATAACTTTGTTTTTAATTTTGATATCAAATAATGCTGTGTCACCACGCAATCTATCAGCGATAAGATTCAGAGTAATACCACTTTTGGTTAACTTAAATGAATCCGTATCAAAAAACATTTCCAAAATTTCTTCGGAATTAAAACCAAGAGCGCGCAATAGAATCGTTGCAGGTAATTTGCGACGTCGATCGATTCTGACAAAAACACAATCTTTTGGATCAAATTCGAAATCCAGCCAGGAGCCTCGATAGGGTATTACCTGCGCGTGATATAATAATTTTCCTGAGGAATGAGTCTTACCTTTATCGTGGTCGAAAAATACGCCTGGCGAACGATGTAATTGAGACACAATAACCCGCTCTGTGCCATTAATAACAAATGTGCCGTTATTTGTCATAAGGGGCATCTCGCCCATATAAATTTCCTGCTCTCTGATATCTTTAACGTTTTTTGCACCAGCAGGCGCTTCTTTATCGTAAATAACCAGACGTACTTTTACTCGAAGGGGTGCGCCATATGTCAGGCCACGTAATTGACATTCTCTTACATCAAATCCAGGTTCACCTAATCGAAAACTGACATACTCAAGCGCCGCAAATCCTGAATAGCTGACTATCGGAAAAACCGTTTTAAACGCCGCTTGCAAACCATCGTCCGTTCGCTCGTCTTCAGGCACATTTTCCTGTAAAAACGCCTTATATGAATCGACCTGTATGGCGAGTAAATAAGGTACTTCCAACATGTCTTGGCGCTTGCCAAAATTTTTGCGTATACGTTTTTTCTGAGTAAACGAATAGGTCATCAAATATTCCCCATCTTTAAACTAAAAAGAAATTTCCTGTGACGTGTTTTTGAAAAACGACAAACACCGCTGGCGTATACAAAATACGCCAGACAATGCTTTATTTTCAAACCCACTAATATTTAATCTAAACAAAGTGTGTTACTTTAATTCAGCTGATGCGCCTGCTTCTTCAAGTTGCTTTTTAATAGTTTCAGCCTCTTCTTTTGCGGCAGCTTCCTTAACTGTTGCGGGTACGCCTTCAACCATTTCTTTAGCCTCTTTAAGACCCAAACCTGTGATCGCACGCACTGCCTTAATAACTGAAACCTTGTTATCACCAAAACTGGTAAGAACAACATCAAATTCAGTCTGCTCTTCGACAACTTCACCAACAGCAGCTGCAGGTGCAGCAGCCACAGCAACTGCTGCAGAAACGCCAAACTTTTCTTCCATTGCCTCAATAAGTTCAACGACATCCATTACCGTCATGTTTGAAATAGTGTCTAAAATATCTTCTTTAGATACAGCCATTTTAAATCTCCTGTTATCTTTTAATAACCTAATTCTAAATTAATAATAATCCTGCAATTGATAGCCCTATGCGAAAAGCAATAGCCCTATGCAGATTGTTTCTGGTCTCTTACTGCTGCGACGGTGCGAACCAGCTTTCCATGTGGTTCTGCCAAGGTACGGACAAGCTTGGTAATCGGAGCCTTCATTACAGACATCAACATACTGATCGCCTGATCCTTTGTAGGCATTTTGGCAAGACGCACTATCTCATCGGGCGCAAGTAATTTGCCCCCAATTGAAACAATCTTGACAACCAATCGATCATTATTTTTAGCAAAATCCGCAACAACACGAGCAGCTGAACCAGGATCTTCTTGTGAAAACGCCAAAATAAGGTGACCAACCAAAGCATCGCTTATGCAAGCAAAATCAGTTCCTTCAACCGCTCTTTTTGCGAGTGAGTTTTTCACTACCCGCATGTACACACCTGATTCTCTTGCCTTGCTACGTAACTCCGTTAATTGGCCCACAGAAAGGCCACTATATTCGGCAGCAATTGCAGAATGCGCACTGACAGCTATTTCAGCAACTTCAGAGACGATCGCTTTTTTCTGATCAATATTCAGAGCCATGCGATTTACCTCCTATATTAATTAATATTATATGTGTGCAATATTACTTTCACACACGCCCTTTAGTTACTACGGCGCACCTACAGTGACTCCCTAAAGGGATTACATAACTGTTTAGAATGCTACCGCCTGCGAAGGCCGATCTAATAAATATAAATCAATTAAGTAACAAATGTTTTCAAACCATTCTTTAGTAACACTCTTTTTATTAACTAAAGAGTTTAGTAACAAAGAGTTTTAAAATGAATAGCTATTCACACACCCGATACACCTACGGTCTTTGACGATTACCAGTTGCACTGGCCATCCAAAGTCTTCTTCAACTTAGCGCTAAGTTAGTACAAAGCACCAAGTACTAACAATTTTTTATAACAAGTTCATTACTTGCTTTCAGTACATGCAGTACAAGCTTTCACTACAAACAATGTCACAACGACGATTGATCGATCTGAATACCAGGCCCCATTGTTGTAGAAAGCGTAATTTTTTTCAAATAGATACCTTTGGCCGAACTCGGTTTCGCTTTTTGCAAATCAGCCAACAACGCATTGAGATTCTCTTTAATAGCATCTGCTTCAAAATCCGCTTTGCCTAGAGCACAATGAATAATGCCGGCTTTGTCAGTTCGATACCTTACCTGACCACCCTTGGCATTTTTAACCGCCGCTTCAACATCAATTGCTACCGTACCCACTTTGGGATTAGGCATTAAACCACGTGGTCCCAATATTTGCCCCAACTGACCAACAATACGCATAGCATCAGGCGTTGCAATAACAACGTCAAAATCCATTACGCCACCTTTAATTTGCTCCGCAAGATCTTCAAAACCCACCAGATCGGCGCCGGCTTTTTTAGCCTTCTCCACATTATCACCTTGAGCGAACACGGCAACACGAACCGTTTTACCCGTACCCCTGGGCAATATAGTTGAGCCTCTAACTACTTGATCGGATTTTCTTGGGTCTACACCGAGATTAACACTTACATCAACTGATTCGACAAACTTGATTGGCGGCATTAACTTCATGATCGCCAATGCATCGCTGATCACGTATTGTTTACCCGGTTCTACTTTTTCTTTAATTGCCTTGTTTCGCTTGGATAAGCCAGCCATTATTTAACCCCTTCCGTTTCAATGCCTATGCTACGTGCACTACCTGCGATGGTACGAACGGCAGCGTCCATATCAGCCGCAGTAAGGTCAGGCATTTTGATAGTGGCAATTTCTTCTAATTGTTGGCGATTTACTTTGCCCACTTTATTCCGATTAGGTTCTGCACTACCACTTTTGAGGTTAGCAGCCTTCTTGAGTAGAATTGAAGCTGGCGGTGTCTTAGTGATAAATGTAAAACTACGATCACCGTAAACTGTAATCACAACAGGAATCGGCATTCCTTGTTCTACATTTTGCGTTTGAGCATTAAACGCTTTACAAAATTCCATGATATTCACACCATGTTGTCCTAATGCTGGACCCACTGGCGGACTGGGATTTGCTTGACCAGCCTTTACTTGTAACTTGATATAGGCTTCAATTTTCTTTGCCATGTTTTACTCCTGTGTGGGTACTAGCGCCCTGAATTTGCTTGAAATTGTATTTGCTACAATAAACAAACAAGGCTCCCCGTTGTTAAAAATACTAAAAATTAAGAATACTAAAAAACGATTTCTTCACTACTTTTTTTATTAGCGAATCAGTTACTGCATCATACGTTGCTGGGTTAGGGTTAGCATGCGTAGCCTCGACCGACCAATAAATATTTCTTTGCAGCCTATCCTTTCTCCACCTGGCCAAATTCCAGATCAACAGGTGTAGATCGACCAAAAATTAAAACCGCTACGCGCATGCGGCTTTTAATGTAATCCACTTCTTCTACGACCCCGTTAAAATCATTAAAAGGACCACTGGTAATCCGCACAACTTCGCCAGGTTCAAACAATACTTTAGGTCGTGGTTTATCCACGCCCTCTTGCACTCTATCAAGAATTGATTGGGCTTCTCTATCAGATATAGGCGAGGGCCGATCACCGGTCCCACCAATAAAACCAAGTACTTTAGGCACATCTTTTACCAAATGCCAACTATCATCATCCAAATCCATTTGCACCAGCACATAACCAGGGAAAAATTTACGTTCACTTCGTCTCTTTTGACCTTCACGCATTTCAACAACTTCTTCGGTAGGCACAAGAATGTCACCAAATTTGTCATCCATTCCGATGCGCTTGATACGTTCCATTAACGAACGTTTTACTTGCTGTTCAAAACCAGAATAAGCATGCACGACATACCATCTCAAGGACATTAAGCTACCCCCCCCCCTGACCAGTTAAAAATTGCACAGCCCAACCTAAAAACATATCTAATAGCCACAGAAAAATTCCCACAAGAGTAACCATTACCAATACAAGCAATGTAGATTGAATCGTTTCTTTTCGAGTTGGCCACACTACTTTTCTAATTTCAACTCGAGACTCGCGAACAAATACCCACGCGTTTCGCCCTGCTTCAGCCTGAAGTGCTATCGTCAACGATAACCCCGCTGCAACCAACAAACCGATTACTCGAATAAGTAGAGACTGATCTTCGTAGTAATAAAATCCACCAACAGCCGCAGCTAACACTGCAACTGCCAATATCATTTTTATTTTGTCCATCTTACAAAAAACTCTTAAACTAATGTTGTCTTAAAAAAGTATCGCAACTGGCAGGCCAGGAGGGAATCGAACCCCCAACCTACGGTTTTGGAGACCGCCGCTCTGCCAATTGAGCTACTGGCCTAAACTTTTGCCAACCTTGATAAACAAGTTAAAAAGGGTGTGGAAACAGGTTACCCCTTTCAACACCCTTAAATCTTCTTTTGCGCACTTAAACGTAGTAATCACTCAACGATTTTAGAAACGACGCCTGCACCCACCGTACGTCCACCTTCGCGTATCGCAAAACGCAAACCTTCTTCCATCGCGAT
>JAADIM010000079.1 GCA_013151345.1 Gammaproteobacteria bacterium | reverse complement strand
CCCAAAAACGTCCGGTATTATACTACTTTCTGTGTAAAATTCATGGTTCAAACGTAAACGATATTTAAGTCATAGTTAAAGAAAATCAGTGTTTTATCCGATGATTAGAGATACATCTATCCTTTCATAGTTTCAGCTAAATATCAGGAGAACCAATAATGAGCAAAAACCCACTCGCTGTTCTTTATTCGCAGGGCCAAAGCCCCTGGCTGGACAATATTCACCGGGAAATGATCCACAACGGCGAATTGGCCGAAATGATAAAAAGTGATTCACTCAAGGGGATCACATCAAATCCGAGTATTTTTCAAAAGGCCATCTCAAGTGGAACCGCATACCAGGATAGTATTTTAGCGATGCTAAAAACCAAACCTGATTACAATGCCAGAGATTTATTTTATGATTTGGCCGTCGAAGACATTCAAAATGCAGCAGATTTGCTAAAACCAGTCTATGAAGAAACAAATTATTGCGATGGCATGGTAAGTATCGAAGTCTCTCCAGATCTAGCGTATGACACACAAGGAACAATTCAAGAAGCACGTTACTTATATGAAAAGGTTGGCCGTGCTAACGTCATGATAAAAGTGCCCGCGACAAAAGAAGGCCTGCCTGCCGTTGAAGCGCTAATTGCAGATGGTATTAGCGTCAACGTAACGCTTTTATTTTCGGTTGAACGTTATAAGGAGGTTGCTAACGCTTATCTGCGTGGCCTGGAAACAAGATTAAAAAAGGGCGACGATATCAGTCATATCGCGTCTGTTGCCAGTTTT
Source organism: Gammaproteobacteria bacterium (assembly GCA_013151345.1). Lineage (GTDB taxonomy): Bacteria > Pseudomonadota > Gammaproteobacteria > SG8-11 > SG8-11 > JAADIM01. Next base: position 15,627 of record JAADIM010000079.1, on the reverse strand, counting down.
TTCGTTAGCCGAGTAGATGCATTGGTCGATAAACTGCTCGAAGAGCAACTCGCTTCAGCAAACGATGATCAACGAAGTTTGATTTCCAATTTAAAAGGTAGCATTGCAATCGCCAATGCCAAACTTGCCTATTCCGCGTATCAGGACTTATTTTCCAGCGATCAATTTCAAACGCTAAAAGATAAGGGTGCGCAAACTCAACGTCTTTTGTGGGCAAGCACTGGCGTCAAAAACCCTTCTTATAGTGATGTTCTCTATATTGAAACCCTCATCGGTGCAGATACTGTCAATACCATGCCACCTGCTACTATGGCGGCGTTTAAAGACCATGGCCAGGTAGCAAACACACTGACACAAGGTGCTGAGCAAGCGGCGAACGATGTGTCTACATTGAGTACACTGGGGTTGGATTTGAACGCAATAACAACCCAATTAGAGAAAGAGGGGGTAAATTTATTTATTGATGCCTTCAATGATTTAGTTAAATCCATACAATCAACAATGCAGAACATACAACAACGGGCCACTGGATAATGCTTAGACAATATCTTTATTTTGATGGCAATATTTTGACATCACTATGCGTATAACGGCTCTAAATCCACATTATTTTTCCGTTTAATCCCATATTTTGTTTATATAATTCAATTAGTTGTACTTAGGTTCCATCTGCCATGTTTTGTAGTTGCAATGTTGAGCGTTGCAACTACAATTTTAGTGGCACACCATTTATTTGGATTAAATAACAAACTATGTATGGGGCATAAAAATGAACGTGGGTACCGTTAAATGGTTCAATAATAAAAAAGGATTTGGCTTTATTGTAGGAAATGAGAGCGAAGAAGATGTGTTCGTTCACTATTCTGCGATACAAGGGGATGGCTTTCGAACCTTACTTAAAGGGGCAACGGTTGAATTCGAAGTAGAGCGTGGACCAAAAGGCTTGCACGCGGCGAGTGTTCAGCACAAAGCCAACTAGTAGCCAAATAATACCATTAAAATAATACTACTATTACTCATTTAGATCAATAGTAGTATTATTTTTGTACACTTACCTGTTTGTATTGGTGAGGCGGTATTGTTTTGCTTTAATTCAGCTCATGCCTGTGTTACTAGATCCGGTATTTTCCTCCTAAAAAATCTAAAGCTTGACTCAAACATTGTTTACGCATAGATTTGCAACCCACTTTCAGGTGCTCTGAAGATTATTCTGAAGACTGAAACGGGAAGCCAGTGTGTGCATCACTTATATCTTTGATATTCTTAAAGATTAATGAGCAAATCTGGCGCTGCCCCCGCAACGGTGATCGAGTTTCTAACCGGCACATGCCACTGTACTTAACGTATGGGAAGGCGTCGGCGAAATTGCTCGTAAGCCCGGAGACCGGCCTGAAGTAATACTTGATACGTGTTGCGGCGGGCGACGTGGGCAGGAATTTCTTTGATCATTCCTTCTGCTACTCTCGGCTGTTTCCGCTCCTCAACACGATCATATTCAAAAAATAATGTTTAGTGCGCGGGGAAGCGCATAGTTTGAGGGGAAGTTTGATGTCTTCAATACGCAATTTATTTTGTGCTCTATTTACACCACTGTCGGTTATTTCTTGTCTCTGCGTTTCATCTTATACCTTCGCGGAAGATAAAAAAGAAAATGAATTAAACCCTGTTCTCGTCACGGCAACTAGAACCGCACAAACAGCAGATGAAACACTCGCGTCAGTGACTGTCATTACTCGTGAAGACATAGAAACAAGCCAGGCACAAGATCTATTTGAAATACTTCGCATGCAGTCAGGTATAGACATGGCTCGAAATGGCGGCACTGGCAATACAACCGGTCTGTTTCTGCGAGGTACTAACTCGGACCACACACTGGTAATAATAGATGGTATACGTGTCGCATCTGAAACAACGGGACAATTTGCATGGCACACACTTGCTGCGTCACAAATTGAGCGAATAGAAATCGTCAGAGGCCCAAAAGCCAGCCTATACGGATCTGATGCCATTGGCGGTGTTGTGCAAATATTCACACGCCAGTCGCAGCAACCTTCATTTAGAATCGAAACTGGCAGCTTCGGCAGCAGCCACGCGCAAACAAGCATTGGCGGCGGTGATAAAATCAAGTTCAGCCTAAATCTGGATTTAATACATACTGAAGGTTTTTCAGCAACAAATAACAAAGTCAGTTTCTTTGATCCAGACAAAGATGGCTTTGATAGCAAAAGCGTAAATGGGAATTTAACAATTCCCTTGTCGAATAAAATTGTCCTGACATTCAATGGCTGGTTTAACCAAAGTGAGTCTGAATTTGACAATGGCATAACCGACAACACGAACAAATTATTTAGCACTCAAATCAGCCATAGCGCGTATACTTTTTGGGATTATTCACTACGAGTGGGTAAAACCGTTGATGAGGCGCAAACAAGAATAGACTTCCCCTCTAACATTACCAGTGAACGAAACGAGATAGATTGGCAGAATAATATCACCTTAAACGAAAACCATTTTATCACCACAGGAATAAATATTTACGCTGACAAGGCTGAAAATATAGATACCACTCTAGCAACAACTATTTTTGACGAAGATATCGACAACAGCGCCTTTTACTCCAATTGGCAAGGCACGTTTGGCGATAACGATTTACAGCTAGGCGCTCGTTTTGATGATCATAGTGAATTTGGCACAGAGGCGACGGGGCAAATCGCCTGGGGGATGGACATTTACCCTTCCCTCCGTCTATGGGCATCTTACGGTACTGCATTCAAGGCACCGACAATTAACGAGCTCTTTCACCCAGGTTTTGACTTCGGCTCTGGCTCATTATTTTTTTCTGGAAACCCTAATCTTAATCCTGAAAATTCCAAATCGAGTGAAATTGGTTTGTTATATAAAATAGCTAATAACCAAAAATTGAATTTCAATATACACAAGACAAAAATTGATAACCTTATAGAATTCGCTGGTATCAACAACCAAGGTATCAACATCAACAAAGCAAGTATTGAGGGATTTGAACTATCCTATCACCTGCTAAGTAAATATTGGAAAGCCAGTGGCAATTATTCGTTTCAACAAGCGCGTGACGATAGTGATGATAGCCGCTTATTACGCAGAGCGGACAGAAAACTTACACTTTCTATCTATCGCAAGTTAGCGAATGGCGCTAATTTTGGCAGCAACATACTGGCAAGTTCCGACCGGCTTGACCGCTCCAGTCAACTTCCTGGTTACGGTATTGTCAATCTAAACCTAAATTACCCACTTAATACAGATTTAACATTGCAAGCTAAACTTGAAAATGCGTTTAATAAAGAATACGAACTGGCTTCTGGCTTTAACACAGCCGATCGCGCGGTTTATATAGCCCTAAGCTACAAACCAAAGCCCTAAGCTACAAACCAAAGCCTTAAGCTACAGGCCAAACGCAGGTAAAAAATAAAAGATAATAAATGTTCACTTCTTTATCTAATAATATATCAGCGATGCAATATTTTATTACTGCATCCGTTTTTATACATCTGATTATTTTGATATTTTCGTCCGAAACAACACGGTTTGAGTTTGCGAACCAGTATGGGGAAACCTATAACATCAGTCTCGTCGCCGAAAACAAGCATAATGCAAAACCTGAAAATGTTAACCAGACCAATGTTATAAATAAACAACCATCGATCAGCCAACACATAAACGAAAGCCCCATAAACAATCAAAAAATAATCACAAAGGAAATAATTGAACCTGAAGTTGCAGAAATAGTTGCAGAAATAGTTGCAGATATAAATACACCAATTTCAGCTACACCAATTGCGATAACGCCGTTATTGAATATTGCGAGTCAAAATCAGAATAACAGCATCCTTGAAAAAAATAATTCAGATATAGATGCAAAACTCATTCTTAACCATATACAAAGCGAACTAAAACGTTATTTTATATATCCAAAATTAGCGGTAAAAAAAAATCTGCAGGGTAAAGTGACCTTGGGCTTTCGTGTAGGAAAAAGCGGTGACATTGTGGATATCTATATAGCTAAAAGTTCAGGTCACGCGGTATTGGATCTGGCAGCAAAAAATTCATTAAAAAAAGTCCATTACATTCCCAAAACCAATATGTCAGCTAACAAAAATGTGTCCTTGAATTTACAACTACCGATCATATATCAACTACAGGAGAGTTAGCATGGGACATCGCCTTAGCAAAATCTATACACGCACCGGCGACAAAGGAACAACCGGCCTGGGTGATGGCACAAGAGTCAGCAAAGACAGTCAGCGCGTCGAAGCCTATGGGGACGTAGATGAACTCAATAGCACAATTGGTCTGTTGTTATCCCATGACTTGCCACACACTATTCATGAAAAATTGACAGGTATTCAGCATCATCTTTTTGATCTCGGTGGTGAATTATCCATACCAAGCCATACCGTCATAACGGATGAGCATGTTAGCGATTTAGAAATATTTCTTGATACGTTAAACAGCGAACTACAGCCCCTCAAAGAGTTTATCTTACCCGGCGGCACACACGCTGCGTCCGTCTGCCATATCGCGCGTTGTGTATGTCGACGTGCTGAACGAAAGACAGTGACATTACAAAAAACAGAAACCGTGAATGCAGCCAGCGTGGCTTATCTTAATCGATTGTCAGATCTACTCTTTGTAATTGCACGCTTCATAAACAAGGATGCTCAGACACCAGACATACTCTGGAATCACGACAGAAATAAAAAATAACTTAAGGAGATAAAAAGATTATGCTGAACCCGTCACAATCAGATAGCGATATCAATTCACGTCACAACAATCGCATGATACGTAAGAAAAATATCGTCGATGAAAAAATTGCAAAAGCGGATCGCGACAAAGGACTCATCCTTGTTCACACTGGCAATGGTAAAGGGAAAAGCAGTGCCGCATTTGGCATGGTGGCAAGAACCTTGGGGCATGGGTTACGCGTGGCAATTGTGCAGTTCATAAAGGGTAATTATTCAACAGGCGAACAAGCATTTTTTGAAAATTTACCCAACGTCGAATATCACGTCATGGGTGACGGCTTCACCTGGGAAACCCAAAATCGCGATCAGGATATACTAACAGCACAGAAGGCATGGGACAAGGCATGCACTTTTTTGACAGATGAGAATATACACCTGGTGCTATTGGATGAATTGAATATTGTTCTTAAACATAACTATCTTTCCATTGATAACGTCATTAGTACTCTTGAACAAAAACCTGAAATGCAACACGTTATCGTCACTGGGCGCGGCGCAAAACCACAGTTAATAGAAATTGCCGATACCGTCACAGACATGCAAGTGATCAAACATGCATTTAAAGCAGGCATCCGTGCACAAAAAGGGATAGAGTTATAAAAATAACTCGTAGGTTAAGGTGAGCATGCGAAGTCTACCCTAGAGCTATCTAGAGCTACCTAGAGCTACCGCCCTAACATTTTTTGACCTCATGGTACACGCCTCACCCCGTCCAAAATATCACACAACTGTTTTGCACCAAGTAAAATGCGTGGTGTATGGCGACTCATAATATCTGCTTCAATAAAGGACAGATGCTCATTTTTTATCGCTTTAAGATGTGGCCACTTGCGCCATCGATCAAGCCACTCAGGACGTTTATTTCCTATACCATTGGCAACGATAGCCTCGGGATCGGCTGCTATTACCGCCTCAATATCCAGCTTGGGTGCCAACGTCGATAAATCTGCGAATACGTTCTGCCCACCACATAATCTGATAACATCACTGATCAGATGCTTTCCATTGATCGTCATCACAGGTTGATTCCATATCTGGTAAAAGAGAGTTACTTTTCTGGTGCCAGCGTATTTTTCTTTCAATATTTTATAGGTCTGATCAAACTCTTTGCTTGCACGACTAGCTGTTTCTTGTGTGTCTGTCAATCGGCCAAGCCGTTCTATATTGCTCGCAATATCTTGCAACTTTCTGGGCTCCGAAACAAAAATGTTCATACCCAACGCGCTCAATTTTTTTAATTTTTCATCTGAGTTACCACTTTTCCATGCAACTATTAAGTCCGGTTTAAGTGCAAGTATCATTTCCATATCAAAATTTGTATGGCTACCGATATTTTTAATTTTTAATGCAGCGGGTGGATAATCGCTGTAATTGACCACCCCTACAACGTACTGCCCTGCCCCGGCGGCAAACAGTAATTCAGTCACATGGGGCGCCAGACTAATGATTCGGCGGGCGGGTTTATCTATTGAAACAGTTCCGCCAGCATCGTCAATTACGCTAATGTTAGCGTCACTTTTATTTGCGTAACTGCCAGCGAAGAAGAATAAAAAGAAGAATAAAAAAAGGGTAACTGCGATATTAATATGCTTCTGTGTTTTCATGCAGATTGATTTTTTTGAGTGCAGACTCCAATCTGTTCCATTGTTGTTCATTCTCAGGCAATCCAAATCGTAAACTTAACGGGGCGTTAAAAAAGCGAGTCAGTATAGCACGTCTCGCAAGCGCAATATGAATTGCCTTCGCTCGGGGTGTTTTGACCCATTGAAATAAGTGAGTTCCGCCAGTAGGTTCAAGATCGTGCGCTATGAGTAATTCTTCCAGACGAATTGTTGCGTCTTCCAGCGCTGAACAGGTTTCTGATTGCCAACTGTAATCAGCCAATGCATGTTTCGCCACCCAACGAGCCGGATTTGATACAGACCACGGTCCAAGATACTCATTCAATAACCTTAAGACTTCTTTTTCTGCCAACACAAAACCCATGCGCACACCGGCTAAACCAAAAAATTTACCTAACGAACGCAAAACAATCAAACCGGGGCGCGGGCAGTATTCTGCAAGACTCAATTGCGGCGTTGCATCAATAAAGGCTTCATCGACGACTAGCCAACCTCCTCGCGCAACAAGATACCGGTGCCATAATAATAATGTTTTTGGATCAAAATAATGGCCTGTCGGGTTGTTAGGATTAATTATGATGAGCACGTCTATGGATGATAACGCCTCATCTACTTCGTTGGGACGAATTAATTTTACGGCGTCGCCCGTCATTCTCCAGGAACGCGCATGCTCAGAATACCCAGGCCACACTATGCCTACGCGACTAAATGAACGCAGCTGGGGTAGAGCTTGAATCGCCGCCTGCGAACCAGAAACAGGTAACAACGAATTGCACGCATAGTATGCACTGGCAATTTTAGCCAAGCCATCGTTCGACTCAGGCAGGCGCTGCCAAATATCAGAAGGAAGAGCCGGTACCGGCCAACCTTTTGGGTTGATACCTGTCGACAAATCAAGCCACCTTGCTACGGGTATTTTGTAAATTGTCGACGCAAGACGAATTCCACCACCATGACCAGACGATTTTCCCTGATTAGACAAAATAGTAACCACCTGCAATAAAAAACAGTACTAAAATCCATAACCAAAGCGCATGTACTACAAGTCTTACCGCTCGTTCGATATGCGCTGACGTCACTTCATCCCCAGCGCCTAATATAGGCCGCTCTACACTAGTACCATCATACACTGCTCTATTGCCTAATTTAACACCTAATGCACCGGCACCGGCCGCCATAACAACACCAGCATTAGGGCTTTTAGCGAATTTTGCTTGTGAATACCAGCACTTAATTGCAATCGAAAATTCGCCCACTAATGAGTAACTCATTGCCGAGAGCCGCGCCGGCAGCCAGTTCAAAACATCATCCAAGCGCGCTGCGAACCAGCCAAATTGTTGATATCGCTGATTTTGATAGCCCCACATCGCATCCAGCGTATTTACCAGTCGGTACATCACAACACCCGGCGCACCTGCAACTATAAACCAAAATAGGGCAGCAAATATCGCGTCATTGCCATTTTCCAACGTGGACTCAACAGTCGCTTTGGCTATATCAGATTCACTCAGTGAATCTGTATCACGAGACACCATCTTTGCGACTTCACGCCGTGAAACATCGATATCACCTTTCTTGATTGCAGCATCGACAGCACGTGCATGCTGAAAAAGACTATTAGCACCTATTGCCAGATATAAGAACAACACATCGAAGACATAAGCAACCACCGGCAATGATGAAAAAAAGACAGCTATTAAAACCACTGGCAAGATTAGAATTAGTACGGCCAAAACACCCCGTAATCGAAGATCGGTAAGTTGGTCTGCAGGATATTCACTCAAAGGATAGGCCTTGAATTCGACCCATTTTACGCAATTTCCAAACATCACCAATGGATGCCAGCGTTTTGGTTCGCCCAGGTAATAATCAAGTAAAACTGCAATAATAATCAGTAGTATAGTCACCATGACAAGACTTAGAATACCTATAAATAATTCCAATTACTCCATCTCTTCAAAGTATACGTGACTAAAAAGTAAATCACATGTCAAAAACATTTATGATACAGGGCACAAACTCTGATGCCGGAAAAAGTATAATCGTGACTGGCCTGGGACGAATTCTCTATCGTGCGGGTTATAAAGTTGCACCCTTTAAACCGCAAAACATGGCGCTGAATAGCGCTGTCACTGCAGATGGCGGTGAAATTGGTCGGGCTCAGGCAGTTCAGGCACAGGCATGTGGTTTACAAGCAATCACCGATATGAATCCAATATTGATTAAACCGAGTTCTGATACAGGTGCACAGATCATCATTAACGGCAAGCCAATTGGCAATATGGATGCAAGTACTTATCATGAATACAAATCCATCGCAAAAAATGCCGTATTAAGCGCCCACGCTCGTTTAATAAAACAATTCGACTACGTTATCGTTGAAGGTGCCGGCAGCCCGGCAGAAATCAACTTGCGTGATAATGACATTGCCAACATGGGCTTTGCCGAAGCGGTGGATTGCCCGGTCTTATTGGTTGCCGACATTGACAAAGGGGGCGTCTTTGCACAAATCGTCGGTACGCTTGAACTGTTATCTGAAACAGAAAGAAACAGAATTTGTGGATTTATTATTAACCGTTTTCGAGGTGATATTTCACTATTGAAAAATGGCTTAGACTGGTTAGAGCAAAAAACCGATAGGCCTGTACTGGGTGTCCTGCCCTATCTTCAGGGGTTACATATCGAAGCGGAGGACGCGTTGCCGATTGTTGCTCATGCCCAACATGACAATCCAACTATAGACATTATAGTACCTGCACTGCCCCGCATTAGTAATCACACTGATTTTGATCCTTTGCGTTTGCACCCTCAAGTCAAATTACATTTTATTGGACCAGAAATGAAAATTCCGCCTGCTGACTTAATTATTCTCCCAGGTTCAAAATCAGTTTGTGCCGACCTTCACTGGCTGCGAAACCAGGGTTGGGAACAAGCATTACAAAAACATTTACGTTATGGTGGAAAATTGATTGGCATTTGTGGTGGTTTCCAAATGCTGGGACACACAATACACGACCCATTAGAGTTGGAAGGAACAATAAAAAGTATCAAAGGATTCAGTTTTTTAAATATTGAAACAACACTGGAAAAAGAAAAAATTCTTTCGCAAACGACAGGGAAACTGGCATTCAATAACGCACACGTTATTGGTTATGAAATCCATATGGGTAAAACGTCTGGCCTTGATTTATCGAGGCCAACAATTCATCTGGCAAATGGCAGTACCGATGGTGCAATCTCAAAGGACAATCAGGTGATGGGTACTTACTTGCATGGATTATTCGATTCATCTGAATCACATCACAGTATTTTAAAATGGGCTGGCCTGAAAGAAGCACAAATATTTGATTATCAGTCTATTCGGGAATCGGAAATTGACAGACTTGCGGATTCAATGGAAGAACATATTAATTTTTCATTGATAAAACCAGACGCTGTTTAACCTAAAATTATCACAAAATACCTTATTAACCTTAACCAAACTTCTTAATCAATTTAGGGACGCCCCTACAGCCGAGGTAAATCATGAGTAATGACAATAGAGTCATCGTAACAAACATTCAGATGCCATTTATTTCTATGGTGGTTTTTATGGTTAAATGGGCAGTTGCCGCTATTCCTGCGCTATTTATTCTTGCAAGCCTTGGTTCAATCTTTTCAACCGTCGTGAGTAACTTTTTGTTTGGCGGCCAGGGCGGAATAAACATATAGATTAATGTCTTGTAACCCAAAAGCCGTTTATGGGAATTACCCACGCACCACCCACAACTATAAATAATTGAAATAAATAACGCGTATATCCTTATTTAATCGATTGAATTCTGTTTATTCCAATAGTTGGCATACCAATAATTAGGATTAGAGTATTAAAACGGGTAAAAAATGAACAAGAAATAATAGATGGCATATTACTCATTTTGTATATACTAACTTATGAATCTCACTCCAAGTAAGATTCATAATATACATTGTAGCGAGAGTGATAGCCTCCGTATGTTTAATACGTAATATAACCCTCGCGCTCCATTAATAACTTTTATAATTGCACTTTTGTTACTAAACTTATTTAATACACGGGTATCCATAAATGCTATGAATTTCGTTTGACTGGACGCACTGTAACGAAAGGAGAGAATATGAGCTACTACTACATTATTCTAGATTATTTCGATCTAAACAAACGCATGACCGGTATCCAGACCAAAAGCTCGGAATTAATTGACCGAATAGTTACTACAAATAATTCTGAACAAAAAATTAATATTACTGCCCCTCTAGAAAATGAAAAACACGATAATACTCAATCCACGTCGTCGCCACCTTCCAGTTCGTACGACGAAGATCCCCTATATGATGATATGGAAAAATACTGGTCAGACCATGATAATGTTAAAGGAAGCAAAATAAAAAAGGATAATAAAAACAAAGAACAGCAAAAATTTTCTCTACAAGATACGCTTTTATCATTCATGTTAAAATCAGAGTCAGCAATTCCATGGTGGCAGCAAATCTTGCTATATTCTGGCATTATTCTCGGCTCAATACTCACCTCTACTGTAGTTGAACATCAAGTTGGCACACCTTATCTATTTGAAATTTCTCTGCCTTTTGTCATTTTATCATCAACTCTAGCGACCATTGTCAGCCCAGTAGCAATCGAACAATTAGGTTTAGCTGTTTTCGGATCTTTTTTCTCCCGTTTCTTTCTCTTTATTCAAAATGGTATTTTTTGGTATATATTGATCACTGCATTTTCGTTTACTCTAGGCCAATTAATAAGTATCAATGCATAGTTTTATAGAAATAGTTTTTTAGACACTACTGATAAAATCTGTTTGCCTCATCATTTTTCCTTAGAATAAAGAACTGCGCTAAAACATTTTTTTCACCGCACACAAGAATATCCCTCAGAATCTAATAACGTTACACGCTACTAAATCCGACAAGCTTCTAGCCAAAGTCGGTGGCAAAATTCGACTAAATATAACCCTCGCTTGTCCGATATAACTGTTTGAGTTAAAACAAAATTCAAAATATTCCGCAGCAAAAATAAATTATTTTAAACAACGCTTTTTGACGATGTACATGTGTATACACGAGAGACATGAATAAAAAAGAAATTCAAAAAAGCAAATTAAATCGATCTCTGTTCCCTTCTATCGAGGTATTAAATCGACTGGCGATCAGCGAAAACGGATTTTTATTTGACCCTAGCAGTAGCAACAGCTTTACCCTAAATCAAACAGGATCAGCCGTCATCGATATACTGAAAAAAGAACTCGATGCTGATCAGACAATAAAGTTACTTCTACAAGAATTTGATGTTACAGCAAGTACGGTAGAACGGGATCTATTCGAATTTGCCAGAACATTGCGTGAATGGTTAGGCACCACATGATAAATGATAATATCACAGTTGCAATAACGGGCATGAATGCACGACCAGATAATCCCAGCCCCGGACTTGCAATCGCCCGCTGCCTCAGAGAATCACCTCGATATAACGGTAGAATTGTCGGCTTTGGTTACGATGCACTCGATCCTGGTTTGTACTTAAAAGAATTCTGCGATTCGACTTATTTATTACCCTATCCTTCTGCAGGCGATGATGCACTCATTACTCGATTGAGAACAATCCAGGAATTGGAACAAATTGACGTGCTGATACCCTGCCTGGACGCTGAACTCCCATGCATTTCCAGATTAACACCGTTACTTAGAGACATAGGATACAACACGTTTATTCCTACTTCCGAGCAACTTCAGTTAAGAAATAAAGATCGATTAACAGATATCGCAAAATTTGCAAACATTTCATGCCCGGAAACAGCATAACGAATTCCAGTTTTTTTCTCGATTGTCAAAAAAATAATTGGCCATTTCCGCTGGTCGTCAAAGGATTATTCCACGATGCACAAATCGTAAAAAATAAACAAAAAGGCATCGACACATTTAATAAATTCGTAGCCAATTGGGGGCTTCCCATTTTGGTGCAGCGATTAGTTAAAGGCCAGGAATACAACCTTACAGCTGTTGGCGATGGCAATGGAGATATGCTTGGCGCAATTATGATGAAAAAAATGGCAGTCACCGATAAAGGTAAAGCCTGGGCAGGAGTAAGTATATATGACCAAAAGCTGTATGACATCAGTGCCGCGATCATACGAGAACTCCGCTGGCGCGGCCCACTGGAAGTCGAAGTGATGCGCGACCAGAACGGAAATCATCAGTTAATAGAAATAAACCCACGCTTCCCGGCTTGGATATATTTATCTGTCGGTGTACAACGCGATCTGGTCACTGCTTTAGTGGATTTAGCACTTAATGAGACACCCCCCTGATTTTGCTACTGCCTCAACAGGTATTTTATTCATACGGCATGCATTAGAACAAACGATGTCAATTTCTGAATTTGAGGCAATCGTCACAACGGGCGGTCATTGTCTGAACAAGGCTACATAAACAGGGCAACACGATAAAAAAAACACCATAAAAAAACCTGGGTAAAACCGGAAATAACGCCTCTGCGAAGTGGAATATCCAATAAATTTGGTTCTGTTCGCCATAAGCAATGGCAAGATTCGATCGATGACGTACCGATCGAAAAATTGATAAAAAATCATGGCTCACCGCTTTTTATCGTCTCTGAAAAAAAACTACGAAAAAATATAAAAAAAACACGAAATGCATTTAGTTCCAGATACCCAAGAACACAGCTAGCCTGGTCGTATAAAACAAATTATCTAGGCGCCATATGTAATGTTATGCATCAAGAAAATGCATAGGCAGAGGTGGTTTCTGAATTTGAATATGAAAAAGCACGTGATCTTGGCGTACCTGGTAACTGCATATTCTTCAATGGTCCAAATAAATCTCGCGTCATTCTTGAACACGCAATTGATGAAAATGCCAAGTTGCATATTGACCACCTGGACGAACTCTACCTGATAGAAGAAATCGCAGCGTTGAAAAACAAGGAAGTAAAAATTGCAATCAGGCTCAATTTTGATACTGGTTACACAGAACCCTGGAGTCGATTTGGTTTCAACATTGAATCCGGTCAGGCAATGGATGCTGTGTGGCGAATATCTGCCAGTAAACATTTAAAATTATCTGGCCTGCATAGTCATATAGGTACCTTTATTCTTGAACCGCGCGCTTATGAAAGTCAGGTGCGAATCATGTGTGGTTTCCTTCGAGAAATCGAAGAAAAAACTAATTTCAATATCGAATACATCGACATAGGTGGCGGATTTGCTTCTTTTAATTCTTTGCAGGGAATTTACTTACCACCCGAGCAAGTCATACCCAGCATTGAACAGTACGCCGAAGCGATATGTGACACTTTATTAGAAGAAACCCACGAGCATATGGCACAAGGAAAAAATCGTCCTTTACTCATTATTGAATCAGGACGCGCAATTGTTGATGACGCTGAAATACTTGTAACGTCAGTTGTCGGTAACAAGCGCTTACCGGATGGCAGGCGAGCCGTGGTACTCGATGGCGGCGTAAACATACTATTTACTGCCTACTGGTACAACCACGATGTTCACCCCACGAAGCCGCTGGATGGCAAACCGGAAGAAACTGTTCTTTACGGTCCTTTATGCATGAACATCGATGTTATGCGCAGCAGTGTCATGTTACCTCCACTCAATGTGGGTGATACGCTGGTTTTTAGCTCGGTAGGTGCTTATAACAACACACAATGGCAACAGTTTATTGAATACAGGCCCAGTATTGTTATGGTGCACGACAAGGGAAAGACCTCAGTAATACGGAAAGCAGAAAATCTGCAAACGATAACCTCGTTGGAAATTTTGCCTGCTCATTTAAAAGAACCATTCCCTGAAAACTGATTTATTGCGTATTCGCTCAGAGATGAACCTTAAACAACTTACCGCCATTCCAAATGCATATTCCGCGGTGATGTTTATTAAACATCCGGCAGCGGGCATTACTATACTCATCGTAACCCTATGGCATCCCAATATTGGTTTATCCGGCTTATTAGCGACACTAACCGGACTAATGGTATTACATTTACTTCAATTCTCAAATGATACCAGCGGTATTCACACTCTAAACAGTCTTTTAGTGGGCCTGTCATTAGGTGCATTTTTTCAACTCAACATTTATCTGGTCGTGCTAATAATATTGAGTGCCGTAATGGTGACATTTTTAAGTATCACTCTTGCAGACAGTTTCTGGCGCTTGGGTCGAATTCCGATGTTCAGTTTACCTTTTCTAATTATCGCATTACTTGTATCTCTGATTGCCAGAAACACTGATAAACTAGCTGGATATATGTCGCTAAATTCTCGATCGGAACAATGGTTCGGTATCTGGATTGATACGTTCTTTAACTCACTGGGAACGACTTTCTTCTCACCCAATCCGCTGGCCGGTTTTACTATTTTTTTGTGTATATTATATTGCTCTCGCTACCTCGCCTTCCTTGCTTTGAGTGGGTATATCGTCGGTTTTTCGGTATTTATAGTCCTTATTGACAACCCGCAACCACATTTAATCGCCTGGAGCGGATTTAATTTCATACTTACTGCGATAGCGCTGGGTGGAATATACACAATACCGAGTATTGCCTCATTTAGCTTTGCAATGCTCGGTGCCAGTCTCGCGGCATTACTCAGCGCATCCATACAAAATATTCTGTTGTTATATGGCCTACCGGTAATGGCGCTCCCTTTTGTCATTGTTACCTTAACGTTACTGGCCGCAATGCAAAAACGAACCAGACTATCGCCAGTAATATTAGCATCCGAGCCAGGCTATCCTGAATTAAATTACGAACGGGCACGTCTGGCGCGTATACGCCAAGGTGGCTTGAACAGCGTTCCGTTACTCGCTCCTTTTTATGGTACGTGGGGAATTTATCAAGGGTTTAATGGCCTTCATACGCACAAGCAACCCTGGCAACATGCACTGGATTTTTTCATCCTGGAAAACAAAAAGAGCTTTAATGGAAGTGGTGAAAAACTAGCGAATTATTATTGTTATAACGCACCTGTCGTGTCTCCGGTGTATGGTGTCATTGTTCGTGTTATTAACAATGTCACAGATAATCCACCCGGTGAAATTGATACAAAAAATAACTGGGGTAACCTTGTATCGGCGTTTTTCAAGACAGTTGTCGCTTTTTTTAATTTAATTATGCAGCAATCTTTTGTGCATTTTTCTCAGGGTTCAACGTTACTTCG
>JAADIM010000046.1:1454-4567 GCA_013151345.1 Gammaproteobacteria bacterium | reverse complement strand
GACTACGCGATCGCCTAAAATCCGAGAAAAATACTTTATCTTCAGCGCCTTAGTCGCCCTCGTTACGATCCAACTGATTTATTTAGGTTAAACACGAACGCTCATATTCAGCGTTCGTGTTGACGAGGTCACAAAAGGGCGGACGTTGTTTGCGTCCGTTTAACTGTTTTCTATCGCAGCTTCACACACGTGTGTGCCTTGAAATATTTTTACTTAGCCAGTGTTACCAGTAGTATGATTATGGCGCTAACCATCTTCCTTTTCGTTAAGATTATATTTATGTTCCTCCAAGTAAGCACGTAACGCACTTATCAGAAAACGCTTATTTTCTTTTTTGGTTAAGACACCGGCTTGCTCTAGCTTCTTAAGACTTCTATATGTGCAATTTAAATATTGCCATACGGAATTATCGGTATCAATGGAACAAGGGATTTCCGGAAAGATTATATTTTCGCCGCCGCGCACTTTATAAAGCCGATTACGAACGCCGCCGGGCCAAAAAACATCAACGGTTCCGCGCTTGGCACTTCCCATTCCAAAGTTCAGTTGGTGAGTGCTTTGGGAGGCGTGGCTGGCGCCACCGGCCACAGGTTTTATGGCGGTGTTACCACCCGTTGGTGTGAAGGAAACAATGGCGCCTATTCCACTGCGATTTACTGCCCCATTTGCAATAAGGCCGACACTACCCTTCGTCTGAACTGAGATCGATTTATGCAGGCTACTGGGTTGGTTGATCTGCACACTCATTACACCTGGATTGTAGATTAAACCCGACCAGCTAAAGATACCGGGACCCACCATGTTCATCATAGGCACGAAGAATGCAGCTTCATCAAATGGTCCTCCGAATTGCGCAATGCTCGGTATCAGCGGAAAGAAACTCGGCATAGCAAAGTTGGATGTTGTAACGATATCCACAAATCCGTCGTTATTAATATCGCCCGTGGCAACGCCTTGAATATTCTGACGAGTGGTGCGATCCTCAAAAGCAGCGCTATCATAGGTAAAGTTCGCAGTTCCGTCATTTAAAAGCAGGCTGCCCGGGTTATCGGCGGTGATAATTACACCGACGTCAATACCTCCGGCAAACATTACGTCTGTATCGCCGTCATTGTCAAAATCTTCGGCTGTGGTGCCCCATCCGAAGGGTGTGGCAACCAGGGCGCCTGCGCCAGGGTCGCTGAAACTTCCATCGCCGTTGCCGGTAAACATGCGTGAAGTAGTGCTGCCTAACGGGGCCGACGAATTCATAACCGGGGGCATGTAATCACCCATATTGGTTGCAAAGAAATCAAGGTTTCCGTCATGGTTAAAGTCAGCGAAATCTATACCCATCCAATGCCCGGGTTTGTCAGTACCAACTTGAACGGTAACGTTGCTGAAGTTTCCGCTTCCATCGTTGTCCCAAACCTGGATCAGGCCTCGATCGACGCCACCATACGCTGCAGCTGGCATAGCACAGCTGTCGTCCGCATTGAACAGGTCAAGGTCGCCGTCTTGATCATAGTCTACCAAAGCGGCGGCCCAGGTGATCGTCTGCGCGCCTGGTGGTACAACGCCGAGATTTTGAATACCTGACGTAGTGGATATATCCATAAATGTATTATCGTTGTTGTTGTGAAAAAGTTCATTAGCAACATTGAGAGCAAAAGGCTCTGCAAAGCAAGCTATACCAGTATCAAAGTCCCAAGCATGCGCTACGTGAAGGTCCACGAATCCATCGTTGTCGACATCACCGAAAACACATACCGTTCCTCCTTTAGTGCTACTAGTAAAAGTTGATCCACTTTTGACAGTAATATCTGTGAAGGTGCCATTTCCGTTATTCTCGTAAAGTCGGTGACTGTCGTCGTCACCTACCACGAAGATGTCGTGATCACCGTCATTGTCGACGTCGGCGTAGCAGGCCCCACTGCCTTGATGTTCAGGAGAATCAATCCCAGCCTGTGCCGCCATATCGATAAAGGAAAGTTGTCCCGTATTAGATAATTGGTTTTGGAAAAGGCTGTTGGCCATGCCAGTGACGTTAGTAGCAAAGATATCCACATCGCCGTCATTGTCATAGTCAAGAAGCAATACACCACTTTTTCCTGCTACGTGAATCGGCATATTCGCGACGTCTATTATCGATATAGGCGCTTGTTGACTCGGCAGAAAATGTTGTGCTTGTCGGACGTCGTGGCGTGAAGTTTGACCATGCTGATAGTTAATGCCGGAGTTCTCATTGGTTGCGATATCCGTGAATGAGAGACCTCCAAAGGCAGTTGAGCTTACCGTAATTGCTGCAAGAGCAGCAGCGGAAATAATTATATTCATTTTAATTTTCCTTTATATAAGGTAGAAAACTCTATCGTAAGACAAAATACTCTATAGACTACAAGCTGAGTGTTATTGGCACTTGCGCATGGAATACGCAATTTATTTGGCTTAATAATGAAAGTGAAAATATAGATTTTTTTATCAAAACGCTGTCTCCTGTTTATGTGCAATTTGTATTTTCGGAGGCAATGATTGCCGACAGTAAGCAATTATTTCAATTAAGGCTATTGCTAAATGGCTTTAGATGAACAATTGACATTCTATGTACTTATACAGTGAAAATTATTGAATCGGCAATATTTCAACTTGTCCATTCTTGCTGATTTTATTTAATAATTATTGCGTAGCAAGAATAACTTAAAGACTTGTGTTGTGAGGTACAATCCATGTTGCAATTTGGTTGTAGTCACAAGAAAAAATGTACTTCCGTGGGAATATTTAGGTTTAAAGTAATGAGCGAAATAGGAAAGCTTGTAACTTGTTGGGGTGCTCTTCGTTATCCATTTTAGATTTTTAGTCAATGCAGTTAGATAAAATTGAATTTGTGCATTTGCGATTCTTCGGTCTTTAGTTCGCCTATGACAATGGTTTTTTTTGGTTACACCAAACAGTCCTTTTGTCTTCATTAAGTTCTTTCATTAGCCTCACAATAATAATCGGTTTTCTTAGGTCGAGCACATTATCGATTTTTGGAGTAGATGACTATATACCCGTAGCGATTGAGATTTAGGTGTAACTGCACGCCCTCTTTATTCCATGGCTGCGTGGCCTGCAGGGATGCAGGTCAGGCGCGT
>JAADIM010000046.1:0-1424 GCA_013151345.1 Gammaproteobacteria bacterium | reverse complement strand
CAATAGAGCGACTATTACTCGTCATTTCGCCTTGCCATGAAATAAATAGGACGCACATTTACACCTAAATCCCAAACGCCACGGGTATAGGTAATGAAATTTTCAAAATTAATTACGTGAACTAGATCGGGTTAAAATTGCGGACGTCCTTGTATGGCTATATACCTCTCTATTACTGAGAGATTTCTCTGTTGCCTCGATAACGGATTTAATTCGATCGATTCAGTTTTGATCGATGCTTATGTGATGAAGCCCATATTAGACGAACAGAGTGATATTTAAACTCAACTAATATTTAATTTTGTTTTGAAAAATGCGCCAATGAGGTGCAAAGTTATTATTCTATTTTGCTTTACAATGCACTTGTATTTTATTAAATTAATTAAAATATTATGTATTGTATTTTATTCGTTGTAGTATCGATTTGTAATTTATTATTTATCCACAGCACATGTCATAACGCAATGTCATAACGCAATGTCATAACGCAATGTCATAACGTAATAACAGAATGTCATATAGCGTCATAATGATGTCATATTAATACTATACAAAACAGGAGCGGCTAATACATAAAATGTGATAATGATTCATATACTTGATGCCTAATATTTATATTAGTTTTATTTCAATTACAAAAATAAAAGCAGGGCAAGGGAAATGAGTTACAAAAAAGAAACTGAGTTGCAGTATAGAAAAAAAATTAATGATGTGCATATCTATATGCAGAATCACTTAGGTAGTACCTTAAATTTAGATGTCTTGTCATCAGTAGCCAATATTTCCAAATTTCATTTTCATCGCATATTTAGTGCAGTAACGGGAGAAAATGTACTCCAATATATAAAGCGAATTCGACTGGAGAACGCAGCGTTCCGGCTTTACTACACCGGCGATCCTATCACTGATATTGCGCGGGATAGCGGTTACGCAACTTTATCCGCATTTTCAAAATCTTTTAAAAATCAATTCAACTGTAACCCGCGCGGATATCGAAAAACTGGCGTAAATTTAACTGAAAGTGATATTTCAAAGGAAACTAGCTTCTGGCGAAATGATAATAACATTATTCAATGCGAAGTAAGAGATGTTGATGAGTATGTAGTATGTTATGTGAGAAAAACAGGTGAGTACTGTATCGCGGCCCAATCTGCTTGGGAGACGCTCTTAAATTACGCGCGCGATGTTGAGAGCCTATCTGATAATAATAACAAACACATTGGCATCACTTATGACAGTCCCAAAATCACATCCGCAGATTGCATACGCTATGATGCCTGCATTTCGTATAATCCTGATATCCTCAATGGTATCAAAAAAATAGGTGACATAGGTATACAGCGTATCCCATCTGGAAAGTTTGCGGTATTTAAACATCGAGGTGAGTACAGTAATTTGTGGAATATTTATAATGCCATTTATTC
>JAADIM010000109.1:5000-19641 GCA_013151345.1 Gammaproteobacteria bacterium | reverse complement strand
AGACGAAAAAATAGTCACGAGTGCGACTACAAATATTAGAAATCTTTTGTTCATACTACCCCCTTCCTAAATAGCTAAACCCGTCTTCCTAAAATAGCCAAACCTTTGGCTATTAATTTGACGAAATGGTTTTCCAAACGAGACTTACTTTTCAAGCTGATTAGGTTCTATGCAGTACTTCATTAGTATTATCTAACACTTCATAAATTCCCGAAATCAAGTTACCGAATTATCGAGGCGATGTCAAATATTTAACTGTGCAAAATTTAAGTAGGTAATTGTTTTTATTGCTATTTTTGAGTAGTTATTAGACAGGTGACTTCTGCAGTAACGGTCATAATTGTTGCTATTTTTTATCTTTACGTATACTTGATAACCAGCCATCTTCCTTGTTGAGTGCGTAGGGTCGGAATACGTCAATTTTTTTAAAGAATTGATCTACCATGTAAATCCGGCCATCTTCATCTACTGTCACACCTGCAGGCAGCATATATTCGCCGGGCCGTCCGAAGTTGCCTCTGTTTCCTACCCACAGAAGAAACTCACCATTTGGATTAAATATCTGAATATTCCCGAACGCAGTATCGACAACATAGATGTTGCCTTGCGGGTCTGTTCCAATGCCTTTAGGCCGGGAAAACTGCCCCCCGCGTCGACCTATCATACCGATACTTTTCAGATATTCTCCATCAGCGGAAAATGCCTGTACACGGAAATTACCACCGTCAACCACGTAGACGGTACCATCCGGCGATACCGCTGCTTGCAGCGGCAAATTAAAATTACCCGGTTCTGTTCCCCGGTCACCAACTGATTTTATAAAGGCACCTGTTTGTGCATCCCATATTGTCATTCGGTGGTTTTCGCGATTATCTATACCACCCGTGTCTATGACATAAAGCCGGGTACCATCAGGGCTAACCGCCACGCCAGAGGGTTTTCGCATATACTCACTGCCACCAATGGCGCGTAAAAAATCGCCTTCTTTGGTATAAACCATGATTCTTTTTGATGTATGGTCGGCAACGTATAATTCGCCCTGTTTAGAAACGGTGATGCCAATAGGTTTGGTAATGGTGCCAGGCCCCTCGACGCCGATGGCTTTAAAATCCCTGCCCGGGACATCAAACATTAATATCGCACGGGATACGGTATCGGTTACATAAATGCGGCCCTGATAAACAGCGATGCCATAGGGTTTTGCTAATCCACGGCCTGATCCCCTTATTCCGGTAACGGCTTGCCTAAATCGATCTATGCCGGTTATTTCTTTTACATCCATACTTGAGCGAAAAGTACGCTCATAGATAAAACGCGGTTCTTCTGGTGGCGGTGGATAAACAGGCGGAGTAAAATCGATTACTGATTTTTTCGCCGCGCATGCAGAAAGCAGGGAGGCAATCAAAAGAGCGAAAAAAATAGGTATTATGCTTCTCATCTTACAATTTAAACTACTGGTCACTTCAGATGACAAGTAAAACATAGTGTTTCTGCCTCGGCCCGTAAGAGCAATTCGTTTGTTGGATTGTGTACATTGTGGCACGTGGCGCATTCTACATTACCGTTATAAAGTTTTACACCATTATCAAATCCGGCCGCATGATCGGGTGGCCTGAAGTCTATGTCTCTAACACCCCGTCCTTCATCAAGACCTGCGTAACGCATCGAAATAGGATGATCATTGCTTAAGTCGGTTCCAATCATTTTTACAGAAATGTCGTGTGCAATCTGGCCATTATGACATTTACCGCAACTCTCAATATCGTCAGATGGGTTGATTCTCATGTGCATTGCTTTATCAGTCGTTGTGTCAAACGTGGCGGGTTTAAATACCACCATATCGACCGCCATGGTGCCATCGTGACAAGATAAGCATAACATGCTGATGGGATTAGGTTTTCCGGTGGTCGAATCGAGTGATTGGCTACGATAGAGTTTGTAGCTTTCAGTCGCCGGTTCAAATCTGTTCCAGTCGGTAATACCACCAAAATCGGCTGGATTTGCCCCGGTTTCTTCGGGTGGTACATGGCAATAGACGCAAGAATAACCATAATCAGAAAACGCCACTCCGGCCATTGCGGTGACTCCCGCTCGTTGATTTAATCCAGTGAAATCATGCTTGGAACCGAGAATGGGGTCGTTAGCACCTAATACAGGGTCACCGATAATTGCTTCGGCAAACGTTACAGACGCCCAGATACCCCCGATAAGGAGACCTGTGATCACAGGCAGTACCGTATAATACGTATAACGTGGCTTATTGGGCTTAAATGCCTTCATCTGAACACCCGTTGTGTGGTTTTTAACTAGCCGCTTAATTAATGTACTTTGTAAATAATATACTAGAAAAACGCCAGGAAATAATGCCAATAGCGATTAATCTTATTTATCATACATTATTATGAAGCAGGTTAAGTTAGCGAAAACTTATAACTTACTATTCTTATAACTTACTATTCTTATAAGTTAAGCAGTAGATAGTTAAGTATAGACTTTTATATAATGAAATATTTTATACAACTAACACTTTATATAGAGTCAAATTTTGATTTTGCAATATAAACCCACTTGTTTGAACATCACCCTCTTTGATACTGTAACAGAAAAATTCTGTTTCTAGCTATAATTTTGTGCAATAAAATCAAGCTATTTGCATACTCATGATATTTAATGTATTAAATGCGTTTTCAGCTTTTTATCTCGTCTAGCTACTTTAGTTGTTTAGCGACGGATCAGTGGATTTCTGGACTTTCTTTCATATGTTCGGTTTATGGGGAAGCTGTTATTTCTCAAATGTAATTTTTTTAGTAAATATGGTTTAGTGAATATGAAAATAAATTTTAAAATTATCATCTTGTTGTTATTAACAAACTTAGGTTTTCCTTACACAAGTTTTGCTGCAGAAACAAAGAGTAATACAGCTTCTGCGACGGCAAAGGGGGCGTCACCTGAGGTGCATTTTCAGAAATATTGCTCGATTTGCCACGGCGAAAATGGCGATGGCAAATCGCGGGTGATGAGCATGGATCCACTACCGCGTGATTTTACCAGTGCGCTAGCTGCAAGTGAGTTGACCCGTAAGCGTATGATTGACTCCGTGACGAATGGTCGACCGGGTACGGCAATGGTGTCACATAAGCGCAAACTTGATACGGCAGAAATAGCGTCGGTCGTTGACTATATCCGTTCCACCTTTATGCGTTTCCCGCAAGTGCCACAACAAGCTGCCAGCAGTAGCCCTAAGCCCGATAATAGCCCTAAGCCCGATAATAGCCCTAAGCCCGCAAGCAGCGCTGAAAAAGCGATTGGTAGCGTTCAAGCTATAGTAGCGAATGAAAATAATTTGGGTAAAGAACTGTTTAAAAAGAATTGTTCTGCTTGCCATGGTGATAAGGGCAACGCAGCGGTTTGGACTCAAAGTGGCTTGAATCCACCTCCACGGGACTTCACTGCGCCGCAGGCAAAAGCGGAACTTACCCGCCAGCGCATGATCGATTCAGTAACCAATGGTCGTCCGGGTACAGCCATGATGCCATTTACTTCCAGATTATCCAGTACAGAAATTGAAGCGGTTGTATCGTATATTCGTACTGCATTTATGCAGCTCGTTGATAACGAAACCACAAGCCCGGCCGAAAGCAAAGCAAAGACCAAAGCGGCTGTAGTAGATGGGAAGCCAACCAAGCCAGCAGGTCAGGATTCACCTGATTCGCAACTGTTGTCAGCGACCCCCGAATCTGCTTTGTCGGCAGATATGCCAGATCAGCACGCAACTGTGGATATGAGTGCCATCATGCCCAATGGTCTCAGTGGTGATTCTGCCAAAGGCGAAGACTTCTTTATGAATAATTGTTATGTATGTCACGGAATAAAGGGAGATGGCAAAGGACCCAGATCGCATTTTATCATACCACGCCCCAGAAACTTTACTAGTGGCGCATCCCGCCAGGTCTTTAATCGACCAAGATTGTTTGACGCGATACAAAAAGGGAAACTAGGCACAGTAATGCCCGCATGGGACAACGTGCTAAATGATCAACAAATTGCCGATGTGGCAGAATTTGTATTTGATGCGTTTATTCAAGGACAAACTGGGTTCAAGGACCCCAGCGAAGAAAAGGCCACTAGCCCAGAAAAAGCCACAATGCGTGATGATGTGAACAATGAGAAAAAAAAAGCCCTTGGGGTCAGTCAAACGAAATAAGCGATACGCAAGGTGGACTACCTACGCATTCGAACCACGAGTTAGGACGCAAAATATATAATTTCCGTTGTTATTTCTGCCATGGCTATTCTGGTAATGCCAGGACATTGGCGAGTTCGTTTGTTTCACCGCCTCCCCGTGACTTTACCCTTACGTCGCCCGATCAGCTCAATAGAGATGAGATGATTACGGCCGTAAACCAGGGTAAAGCGGGTACGGCGATGATGGGGTTTGCTTCAATTTTAAACAAAGAAGAAATAGAAGCGGTGGTTGATTTTGTCAGAAAGGAATTTATGATGGATAAAAAAATCAATACTAAATATCATACGGTAGAAAATGGGTGGGAAAATCATGAGCGATATGCTTCAGCATTCCCATTTGCCCTAAATGAAGTCCCGCTGGATCGGCCCTGGGATAAATTAACAGCACAACAACAGCAAGGAAAACGACTTTTTATGGCGGGGTGTGTTACCTGTCATGACAGAGCGCGTGTAGAGTCCGAGGGGGCTGTTTGGGAATCCAGGCCGCTGTCGTACCCAAGGAATAATTACTCTCACAAAACGCTACCTGAGGTCGATGCAAAATCAGGTGCGACACCTTATTCGGTGCATGAAATCGCCCCGGTCCTATTGTCGTTAACAGAACAGGAAAAGCAGGGTGAACAATTATTCCAACAAAATTGCGCATTTTGCCATAGTGAAGATGGCACGGGTAAAAACTGGATTGGCAGCTTTTTAGAACCACACCCGAGAGATTTGACCGGAAAAAGCATGAAATCAATCACTGCACAACGATTAAGTCAGGTAATACGTGATGGCTTGCCGGGCACGACCATGTCTGCATGGAAATCCGTGTTAAATGAAAGCCAGATTCAGGCTATAGTGAAATATGTAATGAAGGCCTTCATTCAAAATGAAGAGTTTAAAAATGAACAACCGTCTGCTGCAAATCATTAATAAATTTTTTCAAAATTACTGCTATTATGTGCTTCATCTTTTGCTAAATAATCCTTAACATCAAATGTAGCGAAGCAACGAATTATCGATAATGATTGTTACGATTAAGGTAGTAAGGTAAGTTATGATAAAGGTAGGTATTGTAGGGGCAACAGGTTATACAGGTGTTGAATTGCTTCGACTGCTTGCGACCCATCCGGATGTTGGCATAGAGGTTGTCACTTCCAGGTCTGAGTCTGGTAAATCTGTGGCGGATCTGTTTCCGAATCTTAGAGGTCATCTGGATATTCAATACAGCAAACCAGATCCCGTCATTTTAAGCACTTGTGATGCCGTGTTTTTTGCCACCCCAAACGGGACAGCAATGAACATTGTTCCCGAATTGCTTCAGTCTGGTGTTAGAGTTATAGACCTTGCCGCCGATTTCAGGCTTAGAGACAAGTCTGAGTGGGAAAAGTGGTATGGAATGACGCATGCCTGCCCAGAATTACTGGAAGAAGCCGTTTACGGACTATCTGAAGTTAATCGTGATGCAATAAAGGCAGCGAGATTAGTCGCCAACCCAGGTTGTTATCCGACGGCTGTACAGCTTGGATTTATGCCGTTGATTAAAAACGACGTTATCGACTTATCAAACCTTATAGCTGATACTAAGTCAGGTGTGAGTGGCGCGGGTCGCAAAGCGGTGGTGGATACATTATTTTGCGAAACTCAAGAAAATTTTAAAGCTTATGGTGTTGATGGACACCGCCACCTGCCTGAGATTCGCCAGGAATTAACAGTTGTCTCGGGAAAGGCGATTAATCTGACTTTTGTACCGCATTTAACACCTATGATTAGGGGAATGCATGCAACTTTATATGCTCCGTTGGTCAAAGATAATGTGAATTTGCAGTCAATGTTTGAAGCATATTATAAAAACGCGATGTTTGTAGACGTGATGCCTGAAGGTGCGCACCCGGAGACACGTAGTGTCAGTGGCGCCAATGTCTGTCGACTGGCGGTACATCGACCTCAAAATAGCAATAATGTTGTGGTTTTATCCGTCATTGATAATTTGATGAAAGGTGCTGCCGGACAAGCAGTACAAAATTTCAATATCATGTTTGGCCTGGATGAAGCGGCAGGTCTTGTATATGTGCCCGTGTTGCCATGAAAAGTGTTGCCATGAAAAGGGTGCCATTATTTGTAAGATAAGTATTTCCATGACAATGGCAATGGCCGCTGTCAATCTCAATTTAGCAGGTTCTCTATTCTCGGGTAGCCTCCTAGGTGCTTTGGATTTAATCGGAGATTCCTCAAGTAATATGGTTAATTGCCGATGAATAATATTATCGTCCCGGTACTAATTTTTTGTTTTGAAGCGCTTTATTGAGTGCACCATATCTGATGTCGAAGAGATCTACGCAACTCATAATAAAGCAACATCAACCGGTGAAGACCTGGTTGTTAATTATCGCTTATGGCGCGATCGCATTTGGAATTGGTTGGTTTTTATATAGTTTTGGCCTAATTCAGGCAGGTTATAGCAACGTCGATCTTGGTAAAGAAATTCAGGATCTGACAGAACAGAGTGATGATTTGGAGGGTAATAACGCCAGATTACGAGAACAGGTTGTAATGTTAGAGCGATCGCGTCAGGTTGAAACTGGCGCATATGCTGAAGTTGATACACGATTACAAGAGCTTCAGCAGGAAATTCTCGAGTTAAAAGAAGAAGTTGCTTTTTATAGAGGGATTGTTTCTTCACGTGAGTCTGCAGGTGGATTAACAATTCAAAGTTTTGATATAGAAAAAACGCAAGAAGAGCGCGTCTACCAGTTTAAGCTCGTATTAACGCAAGTCATGAAAAATGAAAGGATAGTCAGGGGCAAAATCAAGCTTGCGTTTGAAGGTGTCAATGAAGGGAAAATGCAGAAAATTACAATTAAACAGGCATCAGGTGGTGCTAAGCTTAATTTAAATTTGAAATTTAAATATTTCCAGACAATTGCTGGCAACGTTGTTTTTCCAGATGGATTTCTACCCACTCGGGTTTTTCTGGAGATTTTACCGGTAGGTAAAAATTTAGCTAAGATGGAGAAAGCATATGATTGGACAGCGATTTTGAAATGAGGTGTTAATGATATGTTTAAAAGTAGCGGTAAACGTAAAAATGCGAAAATCGACTCATTAGTAGGGAGCAACACCGAGATTCTTGGTGACGTCAAATATAGTGGTGGTTTACATATAGACGGTGTCGTCAAAGGCAATGTAGTCGCTGATACAGATGATAAGTCCATGCTGTCAGTAAGTGAACAAGGCGTTGTGGAAGGGGATGTACGTGTATCCTATATTATTTTGAATGGCACTGTGATTGGAAATGTCTACGCACTGGAACGCATCGAGCTAGCACCTAATGCTCGAGTAACGGGTAACGTTTATTATAACTTGATTGAAATGGCCATGGGTTCAGAAGTTAATGGGAACCTGGTTCATCAAATTGATGCTAAAGTATCGGATACGAAGCCGGGTCGATCTTCAAATCTTGTCGAAGAAGTGGCGACACCAGTTATGCTGGATTAAACGTGCTGGATTAAGCGAACCAGGAGTGAAAAAGCAAGTTCACGGGTATTTACGCTATTTAGAACTTTCGTTATAAGGAACTAGTGTGTTTGTCTTATTTGTCGGCAATCGCTCCATATCTGGCGTGGAATTCTTTCGTCGGGCTGTGTTCTCTATTATGCCGCCGAAGTAAATCTTTTATTTATCAGGGAATTAAATCCAAAACCAAGTTAATGCGGGGCGTTGCGATACTAAGCAAATCTTGACTAACTTACTCAGTAATAGGATAATTCTTTTTAATAAACTTACCCAGTAGCATGATGATATAGCCCCAACTTGTGCGATTATAAGTAAATTAATGATAGTTAACAGACTTAGTTTTGTGAGGTAACAATTAATGAGCCAACCCGTAACCGATTCAGTCGTTGAGACTGAAAACCCTGAAACTGGAAGCGCCGTTATTTTTACCGATAACGCAGCAAGTAAAGTGGCACAGCTTATTACTGAGGAAGGTAATGACAATCTAAAATTGCGCGTATTTATTTCTGGTGGTGGTTGCTCCGGTTTTCAATACGGATTTACTTTTGATGAAAAAGTGAGTGAAGATGACACACAGGTTGAGAATTCTGGTGTTACCTTATTGATAGATCCGATGAGTTTTCAGTATCTGGTGGGTGCAGAAATTGATTACAAGGAAGATCTTGAAGGTGCACAATTTATTATCAAAAATCCGAATGCATCAACCACCTGTGGTTGTGGTTCGTCCTTTAGTGTATGACTCATTATTTCGCAAAATACGCGTCCCAAAATACTCGCGATAAATATTGGGCTTTCCTAACTTTTCGTTCTTGGAGCTTGTAGCTAAGCCTTATATATCCCACCTAATATAACCTCGTGTTTCGCGCCGGTAACCGTTGGTATATTTCCAGGCGCATTATCTAGTGCCATTTTTGCTAACCAGGCAAATGCCACGGCCTCTACCCAATCAGGATCAAGGTTATATTTTTCTGTTGTTACAACATTGCAGTTATTCAATTCAATCGCCAGTTTGTTCATCAGCGTTTTATTTTTTACACCACCACCACATACGAGTAATTCTGTGGTGTCTGGAGCGTATTTCTTTATTTCAGTGGCGATTGTTGTGACTGTGAGCTGGTTAAGTGTCGACAAGACGTCAATGGGTTCGAACGTGCCATTCAGTTTCTCAAGATAGTCAGTTAGCCAATTCATATTAAAATATTCGCGCCCAGTACTTTTGGGTGGCGTGCTTGTAAAATAAGGATCGCTTAGTAATGCTTCAAGCAAGGTGGCATTTGCAGTGCCCCGATGAGAAAGCTCGCCGTCATCGTCGAAGGCTTGATCGAAATATTCTTGTGTCCAAGCATCCATTAATATATTACCCGGTCCTGTATCAAAACCTGTGACCGGGTGTTGTGGGTTTGCTGATAAGGTTGTTATATTTGCTATCCCGCCTATGTTGAGTACAACCCTATTAATACCACTCGATCCAAATAATTGATTGTGGAACGCTGGAACCAGGGGAGCTCCTTGACCGCCTGCTGCAATGTCCGCGTTGCGAAAATCAGCGACAGTAGTGATGCCTGTCTGTCGTGCGATGACTGTTGGGTTGCCGATTTGTATACTGAATGGATTATCGACGTTAGGCTGGTGTCGGACAGTTTGTCCATGACTGCCTATGGCGATGATATCAGAGGCGGCTAAGTTCGCTTTTGTAAGCAATGTTCTTGTCGCATTGGCAAAAACATGACCTACTTGCATATCAAGTTGGCCCAGTCGTTCTATTTCATTCTCGCCAGGTTGGCAAAGAGACAAAATATCGTCGTGAATATCATGGGGGTAGGGGTGCGAATGCGTTTGAATGATTAGCGGAGTACTTTTCAAAGAATTTTGCGATAAATCGACAATAACAGCATCGATAGCATCGATACTGGTGCCAGACATTAGGCCCACATAATATTTGCTCATAAGTGCTATTGTCTTAATACTATCTTAATGCAACGTTTGTACTGCCTAATACGTCCAGTAATTCGATATATCCGCTGGTTTTATAATTAAAGTCCCCTATAAATTTTTCGGAAACGGGGTTTGCGCTGGCAAACTTTAGCTTTAGAGGATTACGGTGTACTCCATTAATTCGAAACTCGTAATGCAAATGTGGACCCGTTGTGCGACCTGTACTGCCGACAAAACCAATAATTTGACCTTGCGTAACGCGACTACCGCGTTGTATGCCGCGCTTATAACTCGACATATGCGCATAAAGCGTTTGTTTGCCGCTGCCGTGCTGCACGATGATGGTTTTTCCATAGCCACCTTTTTTTCCTTTGAACAAGATTTTGCCGTCGCCAGTTGTCCTTATTGGTGTTCCTGTGGGGGCAGCGTAATCAACACCTTTGTGTACGCGCATGCGGTTTAATACCGGGTGTCGCCGTTTACCAAAACGAGAACTAATTCGCGTAAAGTCTACAGGCGTTCTTAGAAATGCTTTGCGCATATTACGACCTTCGGGTGTGAAGTAGCCGCTTTTATTATCTGGGCTAGTGTATTTCACCGCCCGATAGAACTTTTGCTCATTTATGAATTCGGCGGCAACGATGTTGCCATCACTAATTTTCTCGCCATCCAGATAGAGCTCTTCATAAGCAACGATAAACGAATCTCCTTTGCGAATGTCTAACGCAAAATCAATGTCCCAGCCGAAAATATCGGCTAATTCCATAATTAAAATATCTGGCAGACCTGCATTTTGTGCAGTGAGAAATAAAGACGATTTTATCGTGCCCGTAGCGTGTGTTACACGCACTTCAGGGGCCCGTTCAATAACCGCACTGATAAAATCCTCGCCTTTTTTATCAATACGCAAGGATTTAGTTTTGCTGATTTCATGTATGAGTGACACAAATTTGTTCTCGTTGAAAAGAAATTTAATGTTTTGACCCGGTATCAAATGTTTTAGCTTTTTTGCTTTCGTACTGGAAGACAATAAATTGTGTAAAAGTTGTGGGCTTAAATCCATGCGCGCGAAAATAAGTGCTAAATTATCACCGTTGCGTACTTTGACTGAGCGCCAGCGCTTACTTGATTCGCCATACTCATTTAAGCTCACATCAGACGTATTTTCATCATAGTGTGGCAGCGGCAACGGCACACTCAATGTTGCTAGTGTACTGGAATCTTTCTCTGGGCTTAAAGCTGAGCTAAAAGCTGAATTAACAGCGGGTTCGAGTGAGAGTGTGGCCGACTGATCGGCTGACATTTGTAGGTTTGGTGAGGCTGCGTTTAGAGAAAATAAAAACATAGCGCTGCCTAGCAATATCACACTTGTGGCTATCATCGCCCAATATTTGTTCGATAACGCGTAGGCAATTTGTGCTTCCTGAGAGGGGAGGTTCTTATAATCTCGATTATAGTGTGGTCGGTTTGACATAACTCAAATATTTAACAGATAGCAAATAGTGTCTTTACGGACAGATTCCGCCGATTTATAACTATAAAATCGGCCAGAATACATAAAAGTTGATTTTATCCCTTGTTCATACAAATCAGATTAAATGTAGCACAAGAATGTCAATTTCATAAGTTTTACTCATTATTATTCAAACAAATAAGTGATAGCTGTATTGCAATTATCTAGGAAACCTCGGGTTTAGTCTGGCCGGGTAATCGATAAGACACAAATCGTCAAACTATCTGCGAAGCGCAAAGTACGGCATATAGCGGGGGATTATTGCCTGCATCGCGATATGCAGGCACGGGGCGTGAGCAGCAATTGAGAGCTACGTCGGCTAATATGCCGTTGGCTTTTTAACCTTATTAGAGACTGTCCATAGCTTAACCAGAGTCTCCCGTTAATCAATTCAGTGAGTGTTGTGTTAATCTTGCGTTTTTAATGTGCAAAGAAGAGCCAGATATAATGTCATCATTGAATGAATCACTCGAAATTATAAAACGTGGCGCTCAAGAAGTACTTATTGAGGCTGAGTTGGTTGAAAAACTCAAGCAAAGCGACACCCGGAAAAAGCCGCTTCGAATTAAGGCTGGATTTGATCCTACTGCGCCGGATTTGCATCTAGGACATACTGTACTGATCAACAAATTGCGCCAGTTTCAGGATTTGGGGCACGAAGTGCTTTTTTTAATCGGTGATTTTACCGGGATGATCGGTGACCCGACGGGAAAGAATGCTACTCGCCCTGCATTGACACGCGATGATGTGATCGAAAATGCCCGTACTTACGAGTCACAGATTTATAAAATACTTGATCCTGAAAAAACACTAGTCTTGTTTAACTCCAGTTGGATGGGGGAGATGAGCGCAGCGGAATTGGTGCAATTGGCAGCAAAACACACCGTTGCCCGTATGCTAGAGCGCGATGATTTTCACAAACGCTATACGAGCGAGCAACCCATCGCTATACACGAATTTTTGTATCCTCTCATTCAGGGATATGATTCTGTTGCCATGAAAGCTGATGTTGAATTGGGCGGGACCGACCAAAAGTTTAATATGCTGGTCGGGCGTGAGTTGCAAAAGCATTATCAGCAAAAACCGCAAGTTGTTTTGACCATGCCCATTTTAGAGGGTCTGGATGGTGTGCAGAAAATGTCAAAGTCGTTAAATAATTATATTGGCATCAACGAAGAACCGGATGAGATGTTTGGTAAAATTATGTCTATCTCCGATGAGTTAATGTGGCGATATTTTGAGCTATTGAGTTTTCGTTCGTTGCAAGAGATAGATAAATTTAAATTTGATATTAAAAGTGGTTCAAATCCCCGTGATATTAAATTTTTGTTGGCAGAAGAAATTACTGCCCGTTTTCACAACAGCGCTTCGGCTGTAAAAGCACAAGAAAACTTTATTGCGCGATTTCAAAAAGGCGCTATGCCTGAAAATATGCCGGAGCTAGAGTTGAAAACTGTTAACGGTGTGTTGACAATCGCCAACCTGTTAAAAGAGGCAGATCTGACCAAAAGTACATCAGACGCAAACAGAATGATAAAGCAGGGCGCAGTACGTTTGGATGGGGAGCGCATTGAAAACAGCAAGTTAGAAATCCCTGCGGGTCAAACGCATGTTTTTCAAGTTGGTAAACGCCGCTTTGCCCGTGTAACAACAAAATAACCAAACGTTGTTTGCTAGCAAGTATACTCAAAAACTTCCTTTTAAATACTTGATTCTTGACCTAAGGAGTTAACGGACTAGTATTATAATGCAGAAGTATTATTCATTTGTGCCCTATTGTTTGGGCGAGACATTTGGGCCAGACAAAAGGACTCTCAAATGATAGGGGTCAGAATGAATGCTCAGTATACATGGCAGCTTACTCATGACGATCAAAAACCAATTGGCTGGTCTTATTGCTACCTTAAAGCGACAAAATTCAAAAGTCTGATAAAAAGGCTCTACTTTTTTTTGTTATTAAGTTTCTTAATTTGTTTCTGTTTTCCGAGTTTTCTTTTTGCACAAGACACGCTGGTACTGAATACAGCCTTTACCGCGCCATTGTCCAGTGATGCACAAAACGGATTTGTCGATACCATTGTTGGTGAAGCATTAGCACGTATTGGTTATAAGCTGGCATCGAACCGTTTGCCTGCTGAAAGAGCTTTGATCAATGCCAATGCAGGAATCGATGACGGTGATTTGCTTCGCATCGGTGGTTTGCAAAAAGTCTATCCCAATCTGATACAAGTACCGGAAACTATTATGGACCTGGAGTTCATGGTTTTCACCAGGTATGTCGAGTCTCCAGTTAGAAATTGGCAGGGTCTGAAACCTTATTCGGTTTCATTTATTACTGGCTGGAAAATTCTTGAACGTAATATAACAGACGTGGCTTCACTGACAAAGGTCAAAAATGTTGATCAGCTTTTTACCATGTTAAAAAAAAATCGAGTGGATGCCATTGTCTACTCGCGCTGGGTGGGACTGAGTTACATCAAACAACATCAGGTCAGGGGTGTGAAGATCCTGGAGCCGCCGTTAGCACGTGAGAGTATGTATGTTTACTTGCACAGGAAGCATGAGACATTGGTGCCGAAGCTCAATGCAGCATTGCGAGCGATGAAAACTGATGGAAGTTATAAGCGGACTTTCCAGCGAATATTGGGCCCTTTTATTGAGAGATAATAAAATACTGAGGAAGATAAAGTATGAATAGCCAGCTGGGAGTAAGGTCCGGTGTTGCGCGGCGTCTCATAATTTACGTGGTGTTGTTCAGTTCATTTATAACGTTATTAACTACTGCTGTTCAGTTATATTTAGATTACGAGGCTGATATCAATTTTATCGAGGAGCAATTACAGGAGGCACAAAGAGTCCATCTCAAAATGTTAACAACAACGCTTTGGGCTTCCGATGCTAAAGAGCTTAAAACTCACCTGGAAGGAATATCTCAACGTCGTGATATGCTATTTCTAGAGATTAGGGATAAAGAAAAAATATGGGCGTCAATCGGAATTCGGCAAGATAAGAATGTCATGTCGCGTGAATACCCGATGATTTACACTCACCGCGGACGCGATATTGAAATCGGAAAATTTACTGTTGTTGCCAGCTTGACAGGTGTATATCAACGTCTGATCGACAAAGTGTGGGTGATATTGATTGGCAATGGCATAAAGACGTTCCTGGTTGCAGGATTTATTCTCTTTCTTTTTTATAAGCTAACGACACGGCATTTAATCCAGATCGCAGATTTTACACGTGATTTGGACATCAGTCCTGGTAAGCAATTATCGCTTGAGCGCAAACCGAATAACAATAAAAAAGCAGACGAGCTTGATTTGGTGGTCACTGCAATTAATCAGATGCAACGTAACGTAAGTGAATCGTTCGCGGCTTTAAAGGCGAGTCGGGATCTAGTTCAGTTATTACTGGATTCTACTGCTGAAGCGATATATGGCATTGATA
>JAADIM010000125.1 GCA_013151345.1 Gammaproteobacteria bacterium | reverse complement strand
CAAGCTATTCGTGATGCAACTAATAAGGCGTGGGGTTTAGGATCGGATGGGTTTAAGTTGAAAATAGAGAAGTTAACAAAGCGCCGTGCGTTACCAAAAGCGAGGGGCAGGAAACGCGCGGTGCGGGACTAAGTTACTTTAATTCGAGTCTGACCCCATTTACTCTCATTTACTCTTAGCTTTTATTGGTGTGGGCAATCAGCGGGATACCAGAAGGAGGTGCCGCCACCTGTGTCGATTTCGTAACATAGAGGACTGTTTTGATAGACGTTAATGGTTGTGGATCTTATAGGTTTCCCGCGGGGCTTTTTATCTGTAACGACGAAGTCGGTGTTTGTTCTTCCTAGTAAAATAAGTGATCCATCTGCACCGGAGCCGCCAATTAAAGTGCGTTCACCATCAATGCCCAATGTTTTGAACAGTGCTGGAGGGATCGTCCCAAGTTTTATGCCTTCTGTATTTGATATATTACTGCCGATGCCATCGTAATTTACTTTAGTATGGTCTATGCACGCGGTTAATGTAAACACCAAGATAGTGGTAAATAATAACTTTATATTCATGTTTTCCTCTCCTGTTGTTGTTGTTGTTGGTCAGTTTAATTAAAAAAAAGTGTTAGGTTTACCAGTATGGTTTGTTCTGGCAGGTACCTGGAATTTATATTGAAACTATCAGCATTGAATTGGCCGTTATCTTGATAAATAAATGATTTGTCAAAGAGGTTGTTGATTTGTAAATTTATGTTGCCTTTTTGTTTTGGTAGTTTGTAACCAACAATAAAGTCGGCTATGTTAAAGTTAGAAGATGTTTCCACTGTTACAGGCTCGGTGTAAATGCCCGTTTGATTTATATGCGTTATTCTAAGCGAGCCATATATACCGGTGGAGCTTGTATAATTTATACTAATAGGAAGTGTTTTAGTTTGAAGGTCGGATAAAATCTTGGTGTCATTTGTGATTTCTTCATAGTTATATTCTAGTTTAGAGTGCCAATTATTTGAAGCAACCCAGGTAACATAGGCTGAATAATTTTTTTCATCTTGTTGTTGAAAGAAAAAAACTGGTGGTGAAGAGCCTGTTGAATCTGGGATATCTAGTTCGCGTTTGAATAATTCAATCCCAGAAGAAATTCGTTGCCCTGGCTTGTAGTCAAACGCAATACCAAAATTCTCGGTTTTTGATGTGTTGGTGTCGTCATAATATTGACTAAAGCCAACGATTTGAGTAGGCTCCAAAGTCTGGTTCGATGCAAGAAATCTTTTTAGAGTTTGGAATGTAGCCATGCGCAAACGCATGTCATTATTAATTTGCCAAAGGAGGCCTAGTTTAGGGCTGGTTTCATCAACGGAGTGGTTTTGTATTTCACTTTCTATATCGTCATAACTCAAACCTAGTGTCAAACTAATGTTATCGAAATTCAGATATCCGTAAGTATATAGGTTCTTATGTTTATCATTATCTGTACTGGCAGGGGGGGGGCTAAAGCCTGGCGGAAAAGGTAAAAGAGAAATGAGTTTTATATCGGTAAATCTATCAACTTTTGTGCTTCCTGCGCCTGTTACAAGGTTGAACTTGTTTGTGTTGAGAAAATATTGAATTTGGTAATCCTTGCTGTCATCTTCTATAAATGTGGTTGTGCTAATTACTGGATTTAGTTGTTGGTTGGATGTGGGGATTCGCGTATTTTTTATAACGGATAACAATAAGTCGCTGTTCTTCGATATTTTGTAATGCAGCCCGAATCGCGATGTTTCTTCATCTAGAGCGAAATTCTGACCAATTGAAAATGAATTTGGTTCTAAAAATTGACGATCATCACCTTTCTTGGTTCGACGATTCTTATATTCAGCTTGAATACTAAGATTTTTAAAAATCTGATATTGTAAAAACGAATTCGCGATATCATGTTCAACATCCGCACCATCACGGAATCCGTCGGTCTCATAGTTATATAGTCCGAAGCTGTACGCAAAGCTGTTGTGCAATCCAGATAATATAAAATCATTGGCGAAGGTTTTATTTGTACCAAAGCCAATATTTTCATAAATGCGTATACCATTTCGCACAAATAGCGGGGCATATTCATTTATACCTGCTGTGTCTAAGCCAGAGCTTGATTGGGTGTTTAAATTGGTTTCGCTAGCTTTTGGATTTACTGGGTTGTGGCCAATAGGTTGCAATAATGTGCTTTGAAATAATTCACTGACCCGTGCGATTTCATGTCGTTGTTTGGTGGCATAGGTGTCGGCTAAAAAACGGTGTGCGGCGTAATTGCTTGGGTTGTTTGACAATGATTTGCTTGCCTCAGTGATTGCGACTTGTTCGAACCCTAGGCTTTGATATGTGTGTGCAAGGTTGACGTTGCGAGCTGCTTCGTCTTTGTCGAGTTGTAAACTTGAACGGTACACTGCGCGATTGTCATTGAGTTCAATTGATTGGGTAAAATCATCCATTGCACCTACAGGGTCGTTTTCGGTTTGCTTGAGTATGGCGTTATAGTAGAAAGGCGTCGGGTCATTAGAATCCAGTTGTTTGGCCATAGCAAATTGTTCTGTCGCAAGTTCATTGCGTTTTTCTTCGTAGTAGGCTTTACCGACATAGCTTCTTAATAGTGAACTTCTTGGATCGAGACTGGTTGCGGCTTCGATTTCGATGCGGCCTTTTTCTAGCTTGCCGTCGCGGACGATTGCAAGGCCCAGGCCTAGATGCGGCAGAGGTGCGGCCTGATCTAATAAGATGGCTTTTTCAAAGGCGTTCTTTGCTTTTTTGGTGTTAATTTTAGTGAGATAAGAAAAACCTAAAATAGTTTGAGTATGCGCGAGTTCAGGATTGTATTCTGTTGCTTTTTTTGCGGCGGATAGCGCTCTGTCCAAGTCGCCTTGCGATAACCACAATTCAGCCAGTCTTGCCCAGGCGATGCCATTGTTAGGTTCGGTTTTTGTTGCTTGTTTGGCTGCGTCCAGCGCGGCGGTTAAATCAAAATGTGCTTGATGAGCATAAGAGAGCGCAATGTGCGCGGCGGCGGATTGATTGTTTTCGACGGCCTGTTTTGCAAAATTTAACGCGGATTCTTTATCGTTTTTGACAATGGCAATATAATGGATTTTAAGGCAAGGGCGTTGCTGTCGCCTTTGTTTATGGAAAGTGCTTTTTCGATATTTTGTTCGGCTTGTTCAACGCGACCAACGGCAAGAAATTGTGACGCGGAATAGGTTAATAATTTTGGATCATTGTTATTTTCATCTGTGGGTGGAAAACTGCCTGCTGGTGTATTTTTCGGTTTACTGATAACGGGCGGATAGTACATTGTCCATTGTACTGCATCGACTGGGTTGACTTTGATCGACAGGGCGGGCGCTTGTCCTTCTGTTGCAATACCCGTCTCGCCCGTTTTTAAATCCAGTTTACCGTTTTCGTTTGATAGGGCCACATGGCCTTCAAAGACGGAGACCTCTGAGTGGTCTTCTTTAACGGTGATCAGAAATTCAGTGCCTTCGATGGCCGCGTTAACGTAGGGAGTTTTTATGTTTAATGACTGGGGTACCCGGCTGATAAAATTTGCAGCGCCTTTTAATAGCTCAAGCCAGGTCGGTTTTTTTTCGTTTTGTGGACCAAAGCTGATAGTGGTGTGTTGCGCCAGGGTGATATTGGTTTGTTCTTTGGTGAGACGCAAGATCGCG
This sequence comes from Gammaproteobacteria bacterium, assembly GCA_013151345.1. GTDB lineage: Bacteria > Pseudomonadota > Gammaproteobacteria > SG8-11 > SG8-11 > JAADIM01. The sequence goes on along the minus strand of JAADIM010000125.1, from coordinate 94 downwards.
CGGCTGTTTTTACGTGTGCGGACTATATCGCCTGCACAAAAAATGTCGTCACGTTTAACCGCTGACCATTGGTTTTCCTTTTTTTCTTCGACGA
>JAADIM010000014.1 GCA_013151345.1 Gammaproteobacteria bacterium | reverse complement strand
ACCTCCGAGCCAAATTTATCCAAAGGGATGCGATATCTTAATGGCGTTTATACGCAAGTCTATAATCGACGGCATAACCGAGTGGGCCATGTTTTTCAAGGACCGGTTTAAGGGGATACTTGTTGATAAGGGGATGAGTATTTGTTGGAATTAGCACGCTATGTTGTGCTTAATCCGATTATCCTAAATAAATCAGTTGAATCGTAACGAGGGTGCCTAAGGTGCTGAATCTAACGTGTTTTTCCATTTTTTAAGGCGATCGCGTAGTCATTCTACGGGTGAGTCTTAAAAAATGGAAAAACACGTTAGATTCAGTGCGTTAGGTGTCCGCAGTAGATTCAACTGATTTATTTAGGATTATAGCAGGGATAACGAAAACGATATACGCTTGGCGCTGGAGCAGTTACAGAGCAATGCTGGGTAAAGCAGAAGCGCCAGTTTGGTTGGAAACGGATTGGGCCTTGAGTTATTTTGGCAAACGGCAACAAAATGCGTTAAAGAAGTATCAAAAATTTAATGTTGCAAGGAAAGACCTGACCCTTTTTTTCATCATAATTATGTCGCAATCGAGCAGCATTTTGGTGAAAACGTGTATATTACGCGTAAAGATGCGATTCGGGCTGGTATCGATGAGTTGGGTATTATTCCTGGTAGTATGGGCGCCAAATCTCATATAGTTAAAGGTAAGGGCAATCCAAGCTCATTTTGTTCTTGTTCGCATGGGGCAGGTAGACGTATGAGTCGTAGCAAAGCCAAACGGCATTTCAGTGAGCTTGATCTTGAAGCACAAACCGAAGGTATTGAGTGCGGTAAAGACAAGGGCGTGATTGATGAAATTCCAAGTGCTTATAAAAATATTGATATCGTGATGGACAATCAAAGTGATCTGGTAGAAGTTGTGCACACTTTGCGTCAGTTTGTATGTGTGAAAGGATGAATGGCAGTTATCCTTCCATGTTGCCAATGCAAGGTTGCCAATGAATGGCGTTTAACTGAACCTTCCCCAGTTTAACCGACACATTAAATCAGAGTGATATATAACAAATATGAAAACAGCCAGCATAGCGCATTTAAACAAAAATTTTTCATTCCAAAATGGAAGCCACAGTCTTTGCTTCAAAATAGGTAAGGGCGATATCCCGGTTATTGAAATACAAAATGAACAGGCAAGTGCCACCATCAGCCTGCAAGGGGCGCATCTTTTTAGCTGGGTGCCTAGTGGGGAAGATGAGGTCATCTGGGTATCAGAAGATGCGACGTTCGCACCGGCTAAGTCTGTACGTGGCGGGGTCCCAATATGCTGGCCGTGGTTTGGGGCGCATGAAAATAATACATCTTATCCCGCACATGGTTTTGCTCGTGCTGTGTTATGGCAAGTTACTAATACACAGCAATTATCAGCAGGCGAAACACAAATTACATTCAAACTGGAAACCAATCAGCTTGATGCCAGTCAGCTCACTGAAAATATTCAGCACATGTGGCCAACGGCAACTATTGCTGAATACAGTTTAACTATCGCTAAAACCTTAACATTAGAACTCACTACTATTAACAATAGCGATCAATCCATTACCCTTGGGCAGGCACTGCATACCTATTTTAATATTGAAGATGTCACTAACACCACCGTGTATGGATTAGAAGGTAAAGACTATCTCGATAAGACCGATAACTTCAATCGTAAAATACAAACAGGCCCTGTTATCATTGACTCTGAAGTAGACCGTGTGTATTTGCAAACACCCGATGACATCATCATCGATAATAAAAAAAGAAAAATAATCATCAAAAAACAGGGCAGCCTATCTACAGTTGTCTGGAATCCCTGGAAAAACGTTGCTGAGAAAATGGGTGATTTGGGGAAAGAGGGTTACCTAAAAATGCTGTGTGTTGAATCAGCAAATGCGGCAGAAGATACAATTAGTATCAGCGCCGGTGAAAGTCATAAATTGACTGTGATTTATGAGGTTGAACGTGTTTGATCGTTTTGCATAAGATAATCCTAAATAAATCAGTTGGATCTACTGCGGGTGCCTAATGCACCCTAATGCACTGAATCTAACGCGTTTTTCCATTTTTTAAGACTCGCCCGTAGAGTGACTACGCGATCGCCTTAAAAAATGGAAAAACACGCTATCTTCAGCACCTTAGACCCTCTCGCGACGATCCAACTGATTTATTTAGGATAATGGAAGTACGCAGGCAAAATTGGATTCAGCATGAGTACGGCTGAGTAATGAGATCTGGCCTTCTATTCCCCATTGCTAGAGCGTAGATTTCTTGGAAAATGCGAATCCCTACACTGTTCGAGCGAGCCCCTACACTGTTATAGGCGTCTCGTCAGTTCTTCCGGTTTCAATAATGTTAGGTAACCAAAATGCTTGTGAATTATCCCTGTTTTTTCCAAGTGGCGTAGCTGAGCTGTTACGATGTCGCTGGGTATCCCTGCCAGTTTTCCCAGTTCCTGGTCAGCAAATTTCATATCAATCTTGAGTCCGTTGGGGGTGTTTTTACCATAAGCATGCGCAATATTGGTTAAGGTTTCCCCTAACCGGGTAGTAATTTCGAGATACATCATTTCTTTTAAAAAATCGCTTGTTGCGCGTGTCCGTTTTGACATAGTCGTCAATAACTGTAGGGCAACATGTGGATTGGATAACAGGAATGTTTCAAACGCTTTACGTGAAAGAATTAAAAATTCGCATGGCTCGCATGTAACGATGCTTGCTGTGCGTGGCTTCTGGTCAAATAATGCTATTTCGCCGAATGCATCGCCAGTGGTTAATTTTCCTAATGTTATCTCTTCGTCATCGGTTAGGTGCAAGCGCACGTTAGCGCTACCACTTTCAATGATGTACATGTCGTCATCTGTGTCCCCTTGTCGTACTACTATCGAATGCGCCCTATGATGTTTTTTGTGCGTAATCGCCAGCAGGTTTTCAAGATCCGCATGAGCCAGATTCGAAAAAAGCGGGTTATTACCTAAAAAAAACCGCGGATCCACGAGTGGTTGTATGGTCATAGTGAAGCTTTGGAATAGTGTTGAGATAAAACGGTTTCTGATCTATTTATTCTAGGCTAAAAAGTGGAATAGATTAACCTAGTTTTAATAAAATATTTTTATATAAAGAGGGGAGGTTGGCAGGGAAAAGAATGAATTTTCACCTGTGTCTTTTATTATTAGCAGATGTGATCGTGCTGGCGGGTGATATGTTAAAGCAAGTAAACAAATTCCGTTAAGATAAAATTGGTCCGTCGTCCACTAAGTGGCGACGGGCCAATTGATACTACAATTATTACATCATACCCATACCGCAATTCCCTGAAAGCGACCCAACGAAAGCGGTCAGGCTGTCTATTTCCTGGTCGCTCCAGTTTTGGCTGCGGATTGTCTGAATCGCCGGTTCAACTGTTCCAATGTAGTCACCTTCAAATTGGTCTCCCGCACCCGTTACAGTACCCCGCACAACAAATTCAACCGCGTCTCGCAGACGAGTATATTTGCCGTTGTGGAAATAAGGACTAGTGCAGAGCAATTGCCGTAACGTAGGCGTTTTGAATCGACCGATATCGGCAGTATTGTTGGTGACATAATAACGACCTAGGTCGTATCCTTCATGCTGAGGCAAATCATAATTTGGAAATAACGGTCCACCACTAGCGTCGTTGGTGTCGGTTTCAAAGCCTTGACGGAACACGCCTAGATTATGAAATCCGGTGTCGTCGGCATTAGTATATATCGCGTCATTGAAGTAAGGCGCTGCGTGGCAAGACGTGCAATTACCTTTATTTTCGAAAAGTGCAAGACCCTGTATTTGTTGCGTAGTAAGTGCGCTGGTATTACCGGCAACATACGCGTCATAGGGGGAATTAAAACTTAATACTGTACGCTCAAAGGAAGCAATCGCCTTTCCAACAGCTTGATAGACAACAGGGACTTCGTATTGAGTACCCAAATATTGTTGCACTTCAGGAAAAGCACCCAGTATTGCACTGCGATAAGCACTGAGCACATAACTTACGACGTTTTCAGGTGTGTTATTCATCTCAAGCGGATCCAAGATAGGACCTAAGGCTTGCGCTTCCAGGCTGGTGCCGGGCAGTATCTCACCAGTGACGGGGTCAACTAAATTTTTTGCGCGCCCATCCCAAAACTGGCTATGTAGAAAAGCAGCGTCAAAGACAGTCGGGGAGTTACGTTTACCCTGGCGGCCAAATACGCCAGTTGAACGGACGCGACCGTCAGAAAATCCTAAGCCCATCATGGCGCTGTGGCAGGTGCTGCAAGAAACACGGGTTCTGCCAGCACTCGGATCAGACAGGTTGCGGTCCATGAACAATTGACGACCGAGTTGAATTTTCTCAGGCGTCAGTGGATTTGATGCTGGAACCGGTATCTGTGGTGCAGTTTGTGGAGGTGTATTACCGCCGCCGCCGCCGCCGCCGCCGCCGCCGCCGCCGCCGCCGCCGCGAGCGTGAGTAGTGCCGATAACTGCAAATAATGACAGGAGTGATATCGCTAAAATACTAATGTTTCTTTTCATAACTGTTTCCTTTGTTGAGAATAAGGTATCCCTTAATTACATTTGGTATTATGCGAGTGTTTAGATGATTTAGCACAGTTGTGCGATCACTAACCGCTCAAAAAAAATAACAACAAACACAGGTTAGACAAAGTCTAAATCGAAGTCAATAATCAATTTAGGTTTTGTCTAATTTGTTTTGTTGATGTGTGACAGGTGTGAATCTTGAGTGACTAATTAAGTTATTTCATGATGGCTGTTTTCTAAATGCCAAGTAATGTGTTTCTGATTGTGTGTTTACAGTTTAAAATTTGTTCCAACAATAAAATCGCGTTTTAATAATTAAAAACAGTTCTGTTCAAAAACACATTGATGTCACAAAAAAGAATTTTAATTAAGTTAGCACTAAGATAGGGTGTGCTAGATCGATTAATTGTATGAAGCAAAAAAGCGTAATGGATTATGTATAAAACTATACCTTAACATAAAATTATGTTCATTTAATGGTGCTATACCCGTGGCGTTTGGGATTTAGGTGTAACTGCACGCCCTCTTTATTTCATGGCAAGGCGAAATGACGAGTAAATAGTTGCTCTATTGCGAGGAATTTCAAAGCTTCCGCTCCTCGGTAACTGCTCCTGCGTTACTCTACCTCCTGCAGCATCCAGCAGTCGTGCTCACGCGCCTGACCTGCATCCCTGCAGGCCACGCAGCCATGGAATAAAGAGGGCGTGCAGTTACACCTAAATCTCAATCGCCACGGGTATAGATACTGGCGAGAATAATATTTCAGATTAAAGCTGGGAAATTAATATTTGTGGGAAGATAATATTTTGAATACAGTTAGATAGTTTAGTTTGATCCTTAAGCTTTAGCTAAGTATTGATGGGCCAGACAGTCATTACGACCATGTCGTTTTACTTCATAAAGTGCGTTATCAGCATCTATAAGCAAAGCATTGGCATCAAATAATTTATCTACAAGGGCAGATGAAACACCAACACTAACAGTTACATATTCTGCAATAGGAGATGAAGAATGTTTTATTTTTTGTTTTTCTACTGACATTCGCATTTTCTCCGCAACTTTCAATGCACCCTGGACACTAGTCCCGGGGAGAACCGCCATAAATTCTTCTCCTCCTACACGAGATATAAAATCACTACTTCTGGCCAATTGGTTTTTTAACAAATTTGCAACAGTTATAAGGCATTTATCGCCCTGCAGATGACCATAGCTATCATTATATAGTTTGAAATAATCTATATCGATTACCAAAATAGCAATGTTCGAGTTATTTCTTAGAGCGCGCTGGTATTCTTTACTATATTGCATATCAAAATAGCGTTTATTAGAAATACCAGTAAGAGGATCATGTGCACATAGCTCTTCTAGTTTTCTGTTACTTACTTCAAGCTCTTCAGTGCGTTTGTTGACTAGTTCTTCCAAATGATCACGATGCTTTAATAACTCATTTTCATTCCTTTTGCGTTCAGTTATATCTCTCAGAATGCCAACGAATCCACAGCTGTCTTTTACATACAAGGGGGAAACATTAAGTTCAAGCGAGAAAACAGAGCCATCCTTACGAAGCCCCTGCAGATCCCGGGTACGTTCAATAATGCGTGACGCATACAGTTGAGAGTTTGAGGTATAACCTTCATGTTGTTGCCGCTCATCTTCAGGTATTAAAATAGAAACGTTGAGACCAATCACTTCTTTTGCCGTATAGCCAAACATTGTCTCTGCAGCGGGGTTGAAACTGTTAATTAATCCTTTATCGTCAATAGTAATCAGCCCTTCAGCAATGGTATCAAGAATTGTGCGAAGGCGTATTTCTGCATCCCGTATCAACTGTTCATTATTTTTCTTGATTGTAATGTCACGAAAGACAGCGAGCAAACCTTCATCGGTGGGATTTGCGTCTAATTCCAAATGTTTGCCCGTTGGTCCATAGTATGCATCAGTTTGCAGTGACTCGCGGTTAGTCAGCACCCGGCGGAGTGCCTTGTAAAACATACTGACAACATCCGGCAACACATCACGAAGATCTAAACCAATAATCTCTTCTGTATTGACCCCCAGCAAGTTGTAGCATTGCTGGTTTGCATAAGTAATATTCCAGGTTGCGTCCACGCTAAGGTAAGCATCATTTGTGCGCTCAAGAATATCTTTAAGTTGTTTAGTCTGATCAGGCAAAACTTTGTCCAGCGTTTGACATAAAACACATACAGAAGTCCGGTAGATGATATGTTGGGTTAAGGGAAAAAAATCCAAAATACCTAACAGCCAGAAACGGCACTAATTTAGTGGTATTTCTGAAATATATCTATCAGATTGGCATGTGATTTTTTAAAGTAACTTTAACTTAAGTTATCGTTCAATTTATTTATAGTATGAATATTTAGTTTAGATCGGAAGCAAATATGTAGAAATATATCTTGAACTTGATGGGGTAGGCTGAGAGGCTGAGCCTCATGAGTTTGACGGATATTCCAGAAAAGCGACAATAGTTCCAGAGGAGTGAACGATGAAGAAAAGACATATATTAAGTTATCGGCGT
>JAADIM010000078.1 GCA_013151345.1 Gammaproteobacteria bacterium | reverse complement strand
ATAGCATTCATTACCTGATGATAGATGAAAAACCAGTGCCTGTGCATGAAACGGAATTTGCCAGGGACTCGGTGTTTGGCTATTCGCACAGTTATTTGCCTGACTATGTGCAAGAAAAAACCAAAGGCCGCATCAAGGCATCACAAGTTGAGCGCTTCATTTTGCGAGATGTGCGTGGTGATTCCTTGCAGCGTTTGTTGGCACTACAAGGCAACCGTTGTTGTGTTGTCGATGCCGAAACCCAGGCTGATCTTAATCATTTTTGTGCGCAACTCATGCAGGCGGCGCAACAGGGAAAACGGTTTTTGTTCCGCAGCGCTGCGAGTTTGTTAACTGCGCTAGCACAATTGCCACCTCAACCGGTGGCGGGCGGCGGAAAAAATGCGTGAGTATGTGCGTGATGGCAGGGCGGGTGCGGTGATTGTGGGTTCGCATGTAAAGAAAACCACGCAGCAGTTAAATCAGCTGCTGCAACAACCGGGAATAAAAGGCATTGAAATTGATGTCACAAAAATTACGTCGCAGCGTGCCGAATTGCTTGCAGAGATAATTTCAGCCGCTGAGGACTGCCATGAAAAAAAAATAACACCGGTGATATATACCAGCCGTACTGAGATGCAATTCGATGATCAGCAAACCCGCTTTGCCTTTGGTGAAAGGGTGTCATTATTTTTAATGGACGTGGTGAGAAACCTGCCGGTAAACACAGGATTTTTAATAAGCAAGGGCGGCATTACCTAAAATGATGTGCTGAGTGATGGCCTGGCGTTACGCAACTCACGTGTTGTAGGGCAGATTCTCGTGGGCTGTTCAGTCGTGCGTTGTGCGCATAATCATCCACGTTACCCGGGTATGCCGGTGGTGATTTTTCCCGGCAATGTGGGAGATGAAAATGCATTAACAACGGTGTATCAGCGACTGATAAAAATATAAGTTAAATATAAGCTAGATAAAGAAATCTTAGCCACAGCATAAATGTGACACAATAATGTATCATTTCGAAAAAGTTGAATCGAAGATAGACAGGGCTACATTAATCGATGCTTTGCAGGGAATTGTTTCCGGCGAGTCGGTTTTGTTCGAAGAGGAAGACCTCAGGCCTTACGAATGCGACGGCTTGTCTGTGTATCGCGCCCTGCCATTGGCGGTGGTGCTGCCGAAAACCATCGAACAGGTACAAGCCATTTTGAGTCTGTGTCATCAATATCATGTGCCAGTGGTGGCGCGTGGTGCAGGTACCGGGCTTTCGGGCGGGGCCTTACCCCACGAGCAAGGGGTGTTACTGAGTCTGGCTAAATTCAAGAAGATTATCCATATCGATCCCAAACGCCGTATTGCCAAGGTTCAACCGGGTGTCCTTAACCTGGAAATTTCCCAGGCAGCAGACCCATATGGTTTGTATTACGCACCTGATCCGTCGTCGCAAATTGCCTGCACTATCGGTGGTAATGTGGCGGAAAATTCCGGCGGTGTTCATTGCTTGAAATACGGTTTGACAGTGCACAACATCCAGCAATTGAAAATAATCACAATTGAAGGTGAATTGCTAACCATTGGTGGCAGCGGTCTTGATTCTGCCGGTTATGATCTGCTGGCGCTGATGACCGGCTCTGAAGGGATGCTGGGTGTGATTGTTGAAGTTACGGTAAAACTGTTGCCCAAGCCAGACCGGGCACAGGTCTTACTGGCTGCATTTGATGACGTTGCCAAAGCGGGCGAAGCGGTGGGAAACATTATTGCAGCTGGCATTATTCCCGCCGGACTGGAAATGATGGACAAGTTGGCAGTACGTGCCGCTGAAGATTTTGCGCATGCGGGTTATCCGCTGGAGGCCGCAGCGATTTTATTATGCGAGCTTGATGGCACGAATGAAGAAGTATCAGAGCATGTATTGAAAGTGCGCGAAGTGCTTAAACACAGTGGTGCTACAGAAGTGCGCACCGCCAAAGATGACGCCGAGCGCCTGGTATTCTGGAAGGGGCGTAAGGCCGCGTTTCCTGCTGTAGGGCGCATGTCTCCGGACTATTACTGCATGGATGGCACCATTCCACGCAAACAATTGCCACGGGTGCTGCAAACTATTACTGATTTATCCAAAAAATATGATTTGCGCGTGGCTAATGTTTTTCACGCAGGCGACGGTAATTTGCATCCGTTAATTTTATATGATGCCAATGTGCCAGGTGAACTGGCGCGTACCGAAGAATTTGGTGGGAAAATTCTCGAATTGTGTGTAGAAGTAGGCGGCACCATCACCGGTGAACACGGTGTGGGTATGGAAAAAATCAATCAGATGTGCGTGCAATTTAATTCAATCGAACTCAATCAATTTCATGCCGTGAAAGCGGCATTTGATCCGCAAGGCTTATTGAATCCAGGTAAAGCGGTACCGACTTTGCATCGTTGCGCCGAATTTGGTGCCATGCATGTGCATAACGGTAAACTGCCGTTTCCGGAGCTGGAAAGGTTTTAAGCGGCCAGATGATGACGCACAAAAATAAATTATTTATAAACTTGAATGAACACTGATACTAGCCAACAACTTCAGCAGCAAATACTGGACGCCTTTGAGCATGCTATTGCGTTGCGTATTGTCGGTGGCAACAGCAAGGCGTTTTATGGCAGAGCGGTATCAGGTGAGGCGCTCAATGTTGCGGAACACCGGGGTATCCTCAATTATGAACCCACTGAACTGGTGATAACTGCGCGCGCCGGCACGCCGTTAAATGAAATTGAAAAAATACTCGATGCCAAAGGTCAGATGCTTCCGTTTGAACCACCGGCATTTGCCACGACCGCGACTATCGGTGGCACGATCGCCTGCAATTTTTCCGGACCACGTCGTGCTTATGCAGGCGCAGCACGTGATTATCTTCTGGGCTGTAAGATAATTAATGGTAAGGGTGAAATACTTTCCTTTGGTGGCGAGGTGATGAAAAACGTGGCGGGCTACGATGTTTCACGATTGATGGCCGGTGCAGTAGGTACATTGGGAGTGTTACTGGAAGTGTCATTAAAGGTTTTGCCAAAATCAGAAATGGAAGCCACCCGGGTGTTGCATTGCTCGAATGTTGAAGCGCTGGAAAAAATGCATGTTTGGTCGCAAACCGCATTGCCAATATCCGCAACTTGTTTCGATAATACCAGTTTACGTGTTCGACTCTCTGGCGCGGCAAAAGCGGTCGATGCGGCTATCAATGCAATCGGCGGTGAAGATATGGATAACGCCAGTCGCTACTGGATGGATTTGAAAGAGCAGCGTCTGGATTTTTTTAAGACTGAAAAACCATTGTGGCGTATTGCTCACGCGTCGGATATTGAGCCGTTACCTCTGGAAGGTGAATATCTCTATGAATGGGGTGGTGCATTACGCTGGTTAAAGAGTGATGCCTCTGCAGAGTTTATTCAGAACACGGTCGCCGCGGCTGATGGTCACGCGAGTTTATTTCGTCATACTCAACAGCAGGGCTTGTTTCAGCCATTAACGCCGGGGTTGATGCGTATCCATAAAAATTTAAAACAGGCGTTTGATCCTAAAAATATTTTAAATCCTGGCAAGCTTTACCCAGAGTTGTAGTTAAGAGTTAAGCATGCAAACCAATATAATCAATAAATTTAAAGCCAATCCCCGCACTAAAGATGCGGAGGTTATTTTACGCTCCTGCGTGCATTGCGGTTTTTGCACTGCGACGTGTCCAACGTATCAATTGCTGGGCGATGAATTGGATGGGCCGCGCGGCAGAATTTATCTGATTAAACAAGTACTCGAAGGCAATAACATTACCGCAAAAACCCAGACACATCTTGATAGGTGTCTTACCTGCCGCTCCTGCGAAACTACCTGCCCTTCAGGCGTACGTTACGGAAGACTGGTTGAAATTGGCCGGGAAATTGTTGATCAACAGGTGCCGCGAAATTTTATGCAAACTATGCAGCGTATGCTGTTGCGTAAAATTGTGCCTTATCCGCAACGTTTTGCGGTGTTATTTAAAATAGGGCAGCTGTTTCGGCCGATACTGCCAGCGTCCCTGAAACAAAAATTGCCCGCGCCACAACCATTAAACAACACAGCCGTTGCTATTAAAGAACGCAAGATGCTGGTATTGCAGGGTTGTGTGCAATCCGTGGTGACACCACAAACCAATCAGGCTGCAGCGCGTATATTGCAAAAACTGGATATTGAATTAATTTCCGCACCCAAGGCGGGTTGCTGTGGTGCCGTGAGCCATCATTTGTCAGCACCTGAAGAAGGGCTTGAATTCATGCGGCGTAATATCGATGCCTGGTGGCCTTATATTGAAAAAGGAGCGGAAGCGATCGTAATAACGGCCAGTGGTTGCGGTACTGTTGTCAAAGACTATGCTGAATTACTCAAGCACGATACACACTACGCCGCCAAGGCAAAACAGGTCAGTGAACTGACCAAAGATATCAGTGAAATATTGCGGGACGAAAATTTGTCTATCGCAAAAAAAATAAACCAGCCACTTGTTAAAGTCGCATTTCATAGCCCGTGTACTTTGCAACACGGACAGAAACTCAACGGAGTAGTGGAACGTATACTAGACAATGCGGGATTTACCCTTACAAAGGTGCAAGACGGGCACTTGTGCTGTGGTTCTGCTGGCACTTATTCCATTTTGCAGCCAACATTATCGCAACAATTGCTTAGCAATAAATTATCGGCCCTACAATCCGAACAACCTGATGTGATTGCCAGTGCCAATATTGGTTGCCAGATGCATATGGCGAGCAAAGCTGATGTGCCGGTAAAGCATTGGCTTGAATTATTAGACGAACATCTTGTTTGATGCATATCGTTAGGAAAGTAACAAAGAAAATCAATGTTTTGCTTAGATACGTTATGTTATAAAGTGACGGCCGAACCCGGCAGATAGCGGATTCACCAAGCCAAGCTATTGAAACAATAGAAAAATACTGCAAATCACCTAATCACCAAATCACATAATTTAAATCGGGCAGTTCCGCCCTAAAATGATGCTTTTAAGCATATACCTCTCGATCTATGTGATTTTCATGCTGATGTGTATACAATAGCTCTTGGGTATTTGGGCTTGTGTTTTCACTATTTTCCATTTTTATAGTTGGCAACAACTCGCTAGTCCACGCCATCAATACTATTGATGGACCCAGGGCAACAACGCTACACCTACGTTACGCCAACGCGTTAATACAAGACAGAGTCTGCAGGGAATGGCGCTCTAATAGCCAAGCAAAGAGGTCTACAGACATACCCTTTAATTTGCGGTCTATTTTGAAAGGAATTCAGAATGTTTACTACCATCTCATCACTCTCCAGCTTTGCCATTTCCATAATAATTAAAACGGTTTTTGCTCTGCTTTTTATTGTTTGCTCAACAACCAGTGCCAGTGCCGTGGTTACAAATCATGTTTCGATCCCAATATCTGATTTGACGGGTAGTATTGACAACGCAGACGGTGACCCATTTGCAGCCTATATGCGCCAACTATTGCAAACTGAATTAGATAAATCTGGAATACAGCTACAAGACAACCAACTATTAACTCAGTTTTCTACACCTAAGATTACCGGTAGTGGCTGTACGGCTAATGTTTCTGTTGATCCTGCTATGGCCGAAGTACGTTTAGCAGGTGGTTCTACGTTTAATTTGGATTTAAACGGTATCAAAGACATCGTTATACATGTCAATTTGAGTGGCAGTATATATTTGTCCGCTAACGCCTCCGTCAGCTATGGCACAAGACTGTTTGGACGTTGCCGCGAGTATGCTACTGATAGTGGCGTATTGTTAGCAAAATCAAATTTTAATCTTAATTTGACCGTAAATATTAATCTTGTACCGTCTTACGATACAGTCAACGAATGGCTTGTGGTTGATAAGCATGCACAGGTCAGTGGTGGCGTGAACTTTAGTAACACCGATATCGATGGAGATTTTGGTGGGCTTAATGTGACAGGATTGTTAATAGAAGCCACTGAAAGCGCGTTAATAAAAAATTTCACGCAGGACGGGGGCAAAGCCATCACAGATGTTATTAGCGAAACAAATAACAAGCTTAACGGCTTAGACAGCACTGGCGTGCCAGACCCAAGTTTGACCAGTGTATTTAATGGTCAAACCATTTTTGAGCTCCCTCCCGAGATTCACGATGAAGAATTCACAAAACTACTCATTGATGGATTCGGTTTGCCGGAGATCTTATTTGATGCTCTGGATAAAACACCAGGCCAAGTGATGTACATTTTATTGGCGCTAGACGGCGAAGAAAAAAAACAAGCATTAGCGGAATTTGGTTCATCACTGGTATGTGGAGCAGTTAAAAATTATCTAGAGCTACCTTTAGATACCGCTCCCTTGTATACGACGAACAATGGCGTCTGCGAAGCAGCTTCCACTATAGAGCCTGGCACCGGCGGAGGCTACTTCACGGGTACGGATTGCCTTCAGGAAGTTGCCTTTAAGCCAGAGGATATAGATGAATATTGTTTAACCCATATGAGCCCAGGGTCAAAACAACTACTGGGCAATGCAGCCGCGTGGCCAGCGGAGACACAAGTTTCCGATCCAATACCCGCTATCAAGAGTCAGGCATGGACGACCGTACTTTCTACACGTTTGGATATAGGTACGTTGCCTAAAGACACGCTGCAGCAACCTTTTATGAAACGGGTAAATTATAAAACTATTTCAAATACGGGTAGAGGTAATGGTGTTTGTGAGCTTGAAATGCGCATCTATAAATCAGCGATTAATGCGGAAAATCAACCAGCAATCCTTGCGCTACACGGGGGCACTTGGTCAAGTCGAGGGTTTGCTTTTCTAGGTTTGGAAGCGGCAGTTCCCTCGTTGGTCGATCAAGGATTTACCGTATTTGTGCCTTTCTATCGGTTAGCAGGTGACGGCGATGCTAATCCGGAATGTAATAACGCAGGGTGGCGGGATATCATCAGTGATACCAACGATGCGCTCGCTTGGGTGCAATCTTATGGCGCTGATTTCGGCACTAACAATGGGCCTATTTCAGTTTTTGGGCAATCAGCCGGTGCGCATTTGGCAATTTGGCTGGCGCTAGATAATGCCCAAGACATTGATAAAGTCTTGGCCCTATACCCTCCAGTGGATACTCTGGATTTTATCCGGAGCGCACAGTCCGATTTAGACGCTGACATTACTTCTTTTGGTTTACGTGCATTTGCCCGTCTTTATGGCGCGAGAAACGGTGCTAGCGAAATTAATCTGGGTCTGCTCAATGTTACAAATATTGACAATAGCAACCTACCATTCAATTTAATAGACACTATCCCCAATGAAGCGATTAATCTCAGCGCAATTGATGTCAGCAACCCACCTCGTTATTTAACGCGTTGCGCCACCTTGACGGGTATTGACTACCAACAAATAGATTTGACGAACCCGCCAGATAACTTAACCGCTTGCATAAAACAAGATTTGGCGGATTTTGTATTGGAGAGTTCTTTTATTCACCGTTTGCAAGCATCCGATTTGAAGATGACGGTGATACAAGGCAGCGAGGACAGCCTGGTACCTCCACAGCAAGCAATGCATTTGTGTGAACAACTTAGTAATGTAGCAATTCCTTCAGACCTGACGGATTATCCCAACTTAATTGAACTCCAATGTGGTACGGGCGTTTCGCTCGACATCATTCAGGGTGCAGAACATATGCTGGACTTTGGTATTTGCTTAGGCGGGGTTTGTCCTGCTGGAGCAGAAGGATCAGAAAGTCGCGAATCGGTTAAAAAATCACTCAGCAACGGGTTTTTGTGGTTAGGCGAAAATGACAACACACCAGCATCTAGTAACAATGCTGCTAGTACCGTTGTAGGTGGTGCCGGTTCTATGGGTATTATCTTGTTATCGTTGGTACTCTCTTTCTATTTTGTTATTATTAAGGCAGGGAGTAGATCTCGACTTAATGCGTCAGAAAAATATTTTGATACTTAGAATTTATTATTGTCTAACTGAATGCGGTTTTTATGAATAAAAATATGAAATATGCAGTCATTACAGTGCTGTTATTGTTTTGCTTATTATTAAATGGGTGTGCTTCTTTAGCCTTGAGTTTTATTGATAACAAAGATAGGGGCGCAGAAAACAATATTTACATTGGCACTCGCGCCGAATATAAAACGCTTGCATTTAATCGAAACACAGATGGAGCTTCGATAGCAAATTTGGCAGCTTGGCCATTTGCGCTAATTGATTTCCCTCTGTGTTTGGTTGCCGATACTTTATTACTGCCTTATACTGTATTCGCTTGGTACAATGATAGTGAATAAGCAGCCTCATTTAATCGAGAAATCTGGCTAAAATTGCTTCCTCTTGCGACAATTTCTATTCTCGGACAGCCTCCTAGGTGCTTGTATTTAGCGATGGAATTGCATTGATGCGCCCAGTTTTTCTACGGTATCTATGTTTCTTATTCAGGGTTCGGTTTGGATTTTCTAATTAGGATGTGTTATTTGTAGGCGTTGCGCAAGGTTTTGGTTTGCTTGTTAATGCAAAGATTTTATTTTACCAAGGCCTTGACTATTTTCTGACACAAAATATCATATGCAAATGGTTTGGTTATTTTGGTTATATAGTCTGTAACACCAAACTGTATAGCGGCTTTAACACTTGTTGCGTCTGATACAGATGTGGCCATCAGAAAGGAAATGGATTTCAGTTTTTCATTTTTTCTCACCGTATCCAGTAATTCCAGTCCGTCCATATTTGGCATCGTCCAGTCACAGATCACAAAATCGTAATGACTGCTCTGTAGTTTTTTAAAAGCATTGATTCCGTCACTAGCTTCTTCCATGTTTGTAAAACCGGCATCACATAATATCGTGCTGGTCATGCTGCGCACAGAGGCTGCATCATCGATGATGAATATCTTTATGTTCTTGATTTTATCCGGTATTTCCAATTTTTTTGTCCTGATATTTCAGGCGACTACTTTGTGGCGCTCAAATATACTGGCGGTTAAACAACCACAAACTTGAAAGTCTAAATTGATGAGTGGGCCTGGTTAGAGATGGGATGGGTTTAAGTAAGTGCCTGATATATAAGGCACTGGTTAACACTTAAATATAAAATAACTATTTTTTAAATTAATTGTCCAACCGGCGTTAGCCCCTTAAGTGTTGCCAAGGCAGCGTTATGTAAGACAAAAGGATATATATGGATAAGACAGACCGAAGAACGTTTATTAAGAAGGGTATAGTCAGCGGGACATTAGGTTTATTTGCTAGTTCTGTGTATGCGAGTAAACCAACCCCGCCAGAAACTGAAGGCCCGTTCTATCCCGTGTTGGCCCAGAAAGACCAGGACTTTGATTTGACAAGGGTCGAGGGAAAACAGGACGTTGCCAAAGGGAAAATAATCACCATCCAGGGACGGGTTCTGGATACGGATGACAATCCAGTCGAAGATGCAACAGTTGACCTGTGGCAAGCGAATGCAGTTGGAAGGTATCAGCACCCGCGCGACTCAAACAAGGCGCCATTGGATCCCAACTTTCAAGGTTGGGCTATTGTACCAAGTGGAAAAGATGGCGCGTTTCGTTTTATTACCGTCTATCCTGGTGCCTATCCTGCGTCTGATGCATGGACAAGGCCTCCGCATATACACTTTAAGATCAGCAAGAAAGGATATGTTGAAATTATCACACAGATGTATTTCCCTGGTCAGAAACTTAATGATTCAGATCTTTTGCTTATGCTAAAGAGCAATGAAGAAAGCAAACGTATGATTGCATCTAAAGTTCAAGATGAACCAGAGACTTATGAATATAACATTGTGCTACAAAAAATATAAATGAGGGTAGCGTTATGAGAATTCAGCTCAGTGTTTCTTCCAGGCTAATGAATGCAATATTTTAAACGCGAGATAAAAAGCGTGCGTTTTGTTTCTTGACAAAATGTTAATTAAGGTGTATATACACTTATATGGATGCGAAAAACAACAAATTAGACCTGTCGGATTGCCCAAGTTGCGTGAGTTTCAATCTACGTAAAGCGATGCGGGCTGTGTCACAGCATTACGATAGAATCATGGCACCTTCCGGGTTACGTGGGACACAGTTTTCAATTCTGACCGTATTGGAACGCGCTGGCCCTATGAAGATCACGGTGTTAGCCGATTGTTTGGTGATGGACCGAACTACGTTGACACGAAATTTGCAGCCACTGCAACAAGAGGGATACTTAAAAATAGTGCCTGGCCTGGAAGATCGACGTTCTAGGCGTGTTGAACTGACCCAAGCTGGGAAAAAAGTACAGTCTGCTGCAATGCCTTATTGGCAACGGGCGCAAGATGAAATGGTTAACTTTTTAGGTAAAACACGCAGTAAACAATTTGTTTCCGATTTACGCATTGCAGCGACAACGCATCAGCAGTTGTAATATTTTTTACTATATTATGTGTATATACACTTTTTAGTGTGTTTTAAAAAAGACCTAAAAGTGAACTGTTTCGAAGGCCTGGTTAACGCTGCTATCGCCTGCATGATGAAGCTCGACTGCAGAGTGAAAGTAAAATTTACAATCAACGTTAATGTACATAATAACGTGTATATACACTATAATGGAGGCTAAGTTATGAATGTAAATAATCAAACACGGGTGGTACGTTTCTTTAATGCAGTAACCGCGTATCCGAAAACAATTTTGTTCGCCGGTCTTGTGTTAATCATCGTGTCGGCATCGTTTATACCTACGCTGGTAAAAGATACCCGGTCTGATGCGTTTATGCCGGCAGACCACCCTTCACTTGTGTATCGCGACAAGGTAAAGGAGATTTTCGGTTTACAGGATCCGATGGTCATTGCTGTGGTTAACAACGGCCCTGCCGGTGTGTTTAATCCACATACGTTGTCACTAGTGGATTGGCTGACACAACGCGTTGAAAAAATAAGTAACATTGATCCTGAGCGCGTGACGAGCTTGGCAACGGAAAACGATATTATCGGTACCGATGACGGTATGTTGGTGGAGAAATTTTTCGATTCGCCGCCAAAAACTCAGGTGGAAGCAGACAAAGTTCGAACTGCGGTCATGGATTTTCCGCTTTATCTTGGCAGTCTAGTCTCTCGCGAAGGCACCGCGACGTTGATTGTTGCAGAGTTGGATGATCAAGCTCAGGCGCAACAAGTCTACGCAGAATTATTGGCCTTGGTCGATGAAGCGCCTACACAACCAGGTGAAAGCATTCATGTGGCTGGTGAAGGTGCGGTCAGTGGGTACATGGGTGCCTATATTGACGCCGATGCCATGCGTTTGAACCCAATTGCCGCATCAATCATTACATTGGTATTGTTCATCGCGTTTCGTACCATACGTGGCATGATGTTACCCAACTTTATCGTATTGGCCACCGTAGGTGTTGCCTTGGGTAGCATGGCCGCGTCTGGTGTGAACTTTTTTGTCATTACCAATGCCTTGCCAGTGGTGCTTATTGGTATTGCAGTGGCGGATTCGATTCATATTTTGAGTCAGTATTACGAAGAGATAACACGGCGCCCACAAGATTCATCGCGAGATATCGTCACACGTACTATGGTTAAAATGTGGCGCCCTGTCACACTGACTACCTTTACTACAATGGCAGGTTTTATTGGGCTTAGTATCGCGTCTGTTATGCCGCCGATGACGTTCTTTGGCTTGTTCGCCATGATCGGAGTTGGTATTGCCTGGTTATATTCTATGACCGTGTTACCTGCTGGACTGACCGTGCTCAACTTAAAAGCCAGCAAGGCGTTTAGCGTTGATACTATACGCACGACCGGCGAGTACGAAGTCCGCCCTGATATCTATGGTCGGGCGTTGTCTTCGCTTGGGCGATGGGTCAATCGACATCATATCGTAGTACTGCTGATAGGCGCGTTGGTTGTTGCAGCGGGTATCGCCGGTGGTCTAAAACTGCAGTTTAATGAAGACCGTATCACCATCTTCCAAAAAGATGAACCCATCGTCTTGGCCGACAAGGTTATTAACCAGCAATTCGATGGCGTACATTATCTTGATATCGTCATTGAAACCCCCGAAGCTGAAGGTTTGTTCAAACCAGAAAATCTGCAACGAATAGAAGCGCTTCAGGCATATGTTGAAACCTTGCCGCATGTTAAGGGTTCAACTTCGATCGTGGATTATCTCAAGCAAATGAATCGCTCATTGCGTGAAGACCGTAAAGAGGAATACCGTTTGCCCGACGATGAAAATTTAGTTGCACAATACTTCCTTCTTTATTCTGCTAGTGGCGACCCATCCGATTTCGAAGAACAAGTTGATTATGATTACCGCATGGCGAATGTCCGGGTGAGAATGGATACCGGTGTTTTTACTTCTCAAAAAGTTGTAATCGAAGCGACTCAGCAATATGTGGACAGCCACTTCAACGCGTCAGGTATTAGTGCGAATCTCAGTGGTCGTGTCAATGTTGACTACCATTGGATCAAGCGTTTGGCCGAAAGTCATTTTGGTAGTGTCGGTGTTGCACTGTTTCTTGTCTGGCTAATGGCATCATTAAGTTTGCGCTCGTTGGTGGCTGGCATCATTACTATTATCCCGGTTGCGATGTCAGTGCTACTTATTTATGCGGTGATGGGTATAAGCGGTATCTGGCTCGCTGTAGGCACTTCCATGTTTGCTGCAATTGCGATTGGTCTGGGCGTCGACTTTGCTATTCATACTGTTGAGCGCTTACAAGTGTTGTTGCGAGATGAGCAACGTACGTTCGATGAAGCCATTGAAGTCTTGTATCCGACAACCGGACGGGCACTGTTCTTTAATTTCGCTGCGTTGGTGTTGGGATTTGGTGTGCTGGTAACCAGTGAAGTTGTGCCCCTTGTCCGCTTTGGAAGTTTGGTGGCAGTGGGTGTGTCGGTTGCTTTCTTGGCTAGTATGACGGTGTTGCCAGCGATGGTAAAAGCATTTAAGCCAGCGTTTCTGTTTCCTAAGGAAAAAGTAGCGACCGGCGTTGCTGCCGAAATTCTTGACTAAGTTAGCGATATAGATGGGGTGCCCTCTCCCAAAGAGAGGGGCTAAGAAAAGTAGAATTACATACTAACATTTAAAGGAGAGCAATATCATGAATATCAAATATAAAAAATTGGCTTTAGTGAGCATAGGTGCTGTTACATTCGCATTGACTTCAATTTCGATAGTGAATGCCGCAGGCGCTGAGTTACCGGCAGGTTTGCAAATAGCTGAACGTATTAACGCCCGCGATGAAGGCCAAATGGTTTCCCGCAACTTAACGATGGAAATGATTGACCGCCGCGGTAAGAAGCGTGTTCGTGAAACGCGCGGTTTTCGTAAATATTTTTCTGGAGAAAATGGTGAAGAAAAACGTACGGTAATCTTTTATCTGGCGCCGAAGAATATAAAGGAAACGGCGTTTCTTACCTTTGACTATCCGCAAGCGAAAAAAGATGATGATCAATGGTTGTATTTGCCTGCGATGCGCAAAGTACGGCGTATTTCTGCTTCTGACCGTGGCGACTATTTTCTTGGCACGGACTTTACTTATGAAGATATCAAGAAAGAGACCAAAGTGACTATTGAAGATTACAATCGCAAGACATTGCGAGAAGACAATATAGATGGACATCGTGTTTATGTTGTCGAATCCACGCCAGTAAGTGATGAAATTGCTGAGGAGTTAGGTTACAGCAAAGTTATTCAGTGGGTTGATGCAGAAATCTGGATAGTTCGTAAAGCAGATTTCTGGGATGTTCGTGGGAACTCACTAAAAACAATTCATTCTACAGAAATCAGTCAAGTGCAAGGTATCTGGACAACGCATCGCCTGGAAGTAGTCAATCATAAAACAAAACATCAGACGGTTTTTACGTTTAGTGAAGTAGATTATCAGTCTCCAGTAAAAGATTCGTTATTTACAAAGCGAACTTTGCGACGTGGTTTGTAAGTCCTTGTCCATGTGTTAGTTACTCCAACCTACTAAGAACCGTGTTTTAAAAAACCTTTGTAGCGAAAGGGAAAAACGGAAGAGAATGACATTGAGATTGAAAACAAATTTAACCATAATAGGCAGCGTGTTCAGTCTGGTTTTGCTGATCGGATCACACGCCACCCTGGCGAGCACTTTGCCAGAAAATATAAAAGTGAGTCTAGTCACAGAGCTGGAAATTGCATCTGACCTTGATAACGCTGACGTACAAAAACAGGAGTTACAGATACAGCCGGAAATAAAGGTAAATTTTTCAAAAGACTGGCAACTCACTGCATTGGGCCGATTTCGTACTGATGCTCAGGATAATATCAACCCTGATAATCAATCGAAGGCGGAATTACGCGAGTTCTATTTTGAAACATCATACGATGAGATATTTTTTACTTTGGGTAAACAACAAATAGTGTGGGGCAAGGCCGATGGATTAAAGGTGTTAGACGTAGTCAATCCGCAGAATTTTCGTGAATTTATTCTGGATGATTTTGAAGATTCGCGTATTCCACTATGGGCTGTTAACGCAGAAATACCGTTTGACGACACAGTTTTGCAATTACTATTTATACCTGATCAAACGTACCATAAGTTAGCTGATCAAAATGCGTTATACACTTTTACGTCCCCTTTGGTATCACCCACAATACCGAGCGGAATAAATACAGTATTTCACAGCCTGAGTAAACCTGACAGATCTGTTAAAGATGCGGATTATGGCATGCGACTTTCAAGTTTTCGGAATGGCTGGGATCTCACATTTAATTATTTATATCATTATGATGATGTGCCGGTGTTCTTTCGAGACATTGACTTAACCGCCGCGATTCCGTTGGTTAACGTAAAACCTGAATACAAACGTACTCATCTGGTCGGCAGCAGTTTTAGTAATGCTTTCGATAGCCTTACCTTAAGAGGTGAAGTGGCTTATTCAATTGACCGTTATTATTCGGTTAATGATCTGTCAGATAACGATGGTGTTATACAATCAGATGAGTTTGCCTATGTGCTCGGTTTTGACTGGCAGGGCATAGAGGAGACCTTTCTTAGCTTTCAGCTTTTCCAAACCTATGTAGTTAAAGATAAGCCGGGTTTGATCAGGGACCAACTGGAAACAACACTGACTTTTTTATACCGTCAGGAATTTTATAATGACACCCTGGAATTGGAGACCTTGCTCCTTCATAACCTGAATAATGATGATGGTCTGATACGACCGAAAATTAAATACCAGTGGCAGGATGACATCAGTGTCTGGGTGGGTCTCGATATTTTCTATGGTGAAACCGAGGGTTTATTTGGCCAATTTGATGATACAAATCGTTTTATGGCAGGTATTGAATGGGGGGTTTAGCGCCTTAGCCCGGTGGTTCAGGATCATTATCCGGCAGCGCTTTGTTGATGGATTAATTCTGTTAAATAGGAATTACGCTGTTTGAAAAATTTCAGCAAGAGTTGCGGATAATCCGAAACAACAGCCTGTTGCACTGAGGGTCTCTTCTGTAACGCGTTACGCCAGGCGCGCACTTTAGGTGCTGCAGAGAAAATGCGGACATCGGTTATTTTGTCAATGACGTCAAAGTAACGGAAGACCGGTCCAAATACGGCATCGACCATAGAGAACATTTTCTGGTTGAAATAGGGCCCATCTGCAAGTATCGCCTCAATGGATTTAAATTTTTGTTCCAATGAAGTTAGTTTTTCCTCAAACGTAATTTTATCTTTAGCGTTATATAGTCCGGCAATCGTATCGAGAATTTCCGAACCGAATTCCATCCATGCTCGATTTTTAGCTTTGCTTAACGCATTGTGCGGGTGCAAGGAGCCTGGTGATATTTCATCTAAATATTCAATAATTACATTTGACTCAAATAGCACCTCATCATCGACGAGTAAAACTGGGACTTTACCTAACGGAGAGATATCTTTAAACCATTCGGGAGGATCACTTAAATCAATAAATTCAATTTCATGGGCTATGTTTTTTTCATGTAATGTAATTCGTACGCGCTGCACATAGGGGCATAATACGTGGCTGATAAGTTTAAGTTTAGGCGTATCC
Organism: Gammaproteobacteria bacterium; assembly: GCA_013151345.1. Taxonomy (GTDB): domain Bacteria; phylum Pseudomonadota; class Gammaproteobacteria; order SG8-11; family SG8-11; genus JAADIM01. Next base: position 1,582 of record JAADIM010000078.1, on the reverse strand, counting down.
ATAGTCATAGGCTCTTAGGGTTGCGATTCGATACTGAAATAGTTAAACGGAAGAAAAATGCCTACTTAGTTCATATTCGGGCAATAATAGTACTAATAAGAACTAATAGCAAGAAGCTGGCATTGGGTGGCAGCGCCATATGTGCTTGAAAATATGGCTAATATCTCTTCATTTTTACTGAAGGCAGTATTTAATTTCCTACAGGCTTGTATTGATAGGCTATTTTTTTTGTAATATAATAGCTGACCGGTCGTCTATAAATAAGTCAGGTAGTTGGCTTTTTTTATTGGGCGGTTAAAGACGACCGGTCATTTAGAACGAAACTAATTAGAACAGGACTACGAGTATGGTTATAGCAAATCCGATAAATAACGAAGTAACCAATAGCTATGCAGTATTGTTTGCTATTTTTGCTCTATTTGTAGTTAATTTTGAAACCTTGGCTGCTGGGGTTACAGGCTCAGATATACAGCAAGAATCACCACTATTACTAGCAGCATTTATTGAAGACGAAAAACGTCCGCAACAAGCACCCCTAGATAAAAAATTTCAGGAGAAAGATACGAGTAGTTGGGCGTTTTATTTTGATAATGATTTATTTGCCTCACCAGGTAAGGACCGTGATTACACTGGTGGCGTATCATTAACGCTTTCTGGGGCTAAAGCGGCTTCGCACGCAATTTCAGTTGATCCGGTTTTAGGCACCCTTAATCACTGGCTAGGAATTGGCGGGGTTGGTGATACAACTTTACATAGTGTTGAATTTGGACTGACTGCTTTTACGCCGGACAATATATTATCGAAAATACCTGTATTTGATGATCGTCCGTACGCGAGCCTAATCTATATTTCAAACACTCGACAAAGTGTTAACCATCAAAGTAAGTCGTCTGTAATCTCTTCATTGACGCTGGGTGTATTAGGTTTTAATGTCGCCGGTGAGTTTCAAAATACCATACATAAAGTTGTTAATGCGGATCAAGCGCGAGGTTGGGATAAGCAGATTTCCGATGGCGGTGAAGCCACGTTCCGTTATAGCCTTTCGAAACAATATGTGCGTTGGGCTGATTACTCGGACGCTAGTTCAAATTATGAAATTAAGACCGCACGTAAAGTCAGTGTAGGTTACCTCACGGATGTATCCTGGAGCGTAAGTGGTCGTTTTGGACGAATTCGCACGCCCTGGTCGAGCTTTAATCCCCAAAACACGACTTATGCGGAAAAAGCGTTGCCTTTAGCTGACGTAACCACCAAGCCTAAAAATGAATTTTATATCTGGGCGGGTTTAAGCATGCATCTGCGAGCTTATAACGTGCTCTTTCAAGGGCAGTTCAAAGACAGTATCGTAACGTATGATAGTGATGAGCTTAATCATTTAGTCGGAGAGACCTGGTTAGGTGTTACCAGTGAGTTGGATAGTGGATTAAGACTGAGTTATTTCTTACGTGGTCAAACATCGGAAATTAAAAAAGGCCCGGGATCACGTAATCCGATTTGGGGTGGTATTGTTATTAGTCGTTCGATATAACTTTGACGCATTAAAACAAACATCACACGTAATGAGTTAACTTTTGAATTGATG
>JAADIM010000024.1:44827-60752 GCA_013151345.1 Gammaproteobacteria bacterium | reverse complement strand
CAGTGCGGAAACAAGTGACACTACACTTTAGTTGTATATTTCCTCCTTTAAATTACAGCAGTAGAATTAGCGACTTAACGTCGCAGTAACGAATAAGTTGAGGTGCGTATTTTTCTATGTTTCTTTTTGTGCGATCCTGCACAAAAAGAAGCATAGAAAAATATGTCAACTCGAACGCCTGGTTATATTTTTTGCGTAAATACACCAAACTCCCAATAATTTCTACTTGGTTTTTTAGGACCTTCCCAGCCTAGCTCTCTTAGTTCGTAGGCAATAAAACGATTTATAATACCATGTCCTATGAACATTACAGATTTGTGCTCCTCCGCCATTTTTATTAATTTGTTTGCTGCTTGTGAGGATCGCTTTTTTGCTTCCTTCAAGGTTTCTGAATTGGCAGAATACCCCAAGAACCAAGCCAACCTAAATATGATAGCCCAAATACGTACAGACAGGCGTGGAAATTTCCAATTTGCGATAGGTAGACCAGCCTCATTAAAAAGTGAATGGCTCAATGTTACACCTTCAACTCTTAACACTTTGGCAGATTCGAGCGATCTCGGTAGAATACTACAAACAACCGCATTGGTTTGTTTGGCAATACCCATTGCTTCCTCTGTAGGTTTGGAGGAAACATCCAGTTCATTTGAGTCATAATCTGCTACCCATTGAGAAAATGACGACGCAGAAAGCATAGTGATTGGTGGATAGTTTACTTTTCCATGTCTTAGCAGAATAATTTGCATGGTTCCCTTTTAAATATAACAGTGGTTTAGACAGTTGCCATATTTTACAAGTTTATTTTGCATCTGTATAAATAGTTTGAATGCATTTTAAGCATTACTACTTATTAAGTAACATAGCCCCATTGTGCTAACGTCATATTTTGCGTCCATCTATGAGATACATTTTTACCAACGTGATGAAAATGGTTTAAATTTCATATAATTATGTTCGACCAGTAATATCTACCAGTGTAAACGTAGCCTATTTTTCTAGGCTCGATGCCAGATCAGTTCTATAGCAATTATAGAGGGTAAACGCTTATTTTTTGTAATTGCTGTCAGATTTAGACTGCTGCCGTATTTTTAAATTTAATTTTGCATCTGTATAAATGAATTTAATTGACGTTTATTTGGCGGTGCAAATTGAATAGCGCCTAATTATGTAACCTTGATACCTCTGGAACGATAAGCTTCAAGTAACACTACAAGACGTAAGAATATTTCCAATGCCCGTGTTTAAAACCAAAAAACCACATTCACCGCGACCCGTGAATCAGATACAAACGATTTTAATGCCGGATCATTCTCCGCATGTAAATAATAGTTACCAGAGCACAATTGTTTCTAATAATAGGGCACAAGTAATCCTAGAGTAATTGTTCTCTGACTCCGTTACTTGTAAGTATTTTAATTATTATCCAATTATTTAGTAAATTGGAAAGCCCACTTTGTGATGTAAAAATCGACAAAATACAAGATGTTTGCATATGATTGGAGCCAGAAGCAGTGAAAATATTCGTGATGAGGTGACAGGCAAACCAGCTCAGAGCAAGCTAAGTGTTTGTGTTTGAAAATAATTAGAAAAATGACAAAAATCGCTCATATGATGTCGCCTTAGACGCTCTTTTTTGATACTGAAATGACACGTTCAGGGAAATGAAACGAGAATTTATTAGATTAATTATTTAAAAAGTTGTGGCATAAATTAACTATGCCACTAAAAGCAATGCGATAGGTCTAACAATGCGACGGGTTTAATAACGCGCAAGTCTAACGAAGGGCTTCTTTTTCCATTTTTTCCAGGCTGGTATGTCTAACATCCTTGCCCTTTACTAAGTAAATAATATATTCGCAAATATTTTTCGAGTGATCACCGATTCTTTCTATTGCGCGGGCTGTCCACATGACATCGAGCATGCGCGTTATCGACCGAGGGTCTTCCATCATGAATGTGAGTGTTTGACGCATGATGCCATCGTATTCGGTATCGACTTTTAAGTCTTCTTTGGCGACTTCTACTGCGGCCTCCGGGTCCATACGCGCAAAGGCATCAAGCGTGTCATGGAACATAGAGGCAACATGGTTGCCTATAGTTTTTAATTCGCTATACTGGTTTTTGGGCCGTTCCATTTCTGATAATCGTATTGCCATTCGTGCAATGCGTTCGGCCTGATCGCCGATGCGTTCCAGGTCAGTAATCGTTTTGATGACAGCGACAACGAGGCGTAAATCTGATGCGGCTGGTTGGCGTCTTGCTATAATATGGCTACACTCTTCATCGATAGTCACTTCGGCATTGTTTACCTTGACATCATTTTTGATAACCTCTTCAGCGAGCGGAGCATCATTGTCTGTGAGTGAACGGATAGCATTTCGTATTTGTTCTTCAACCAATCCGCCCATAGACAAAACCTGGTTACGAATTTTTTCAAGTTCGGCATCGAATTGTTGAGATATGTGTTGTCCCCGGTTGTCCATTTAATTCTCCTCACATTCAGCATAGTCAGTTTTGCTTAGTCTAGCCGCTTTTTATTAACTACTCTTTAATTAACCGCTCTTTATTAACCATAACGGCCAGTAATATAGTCTTCGGTCTGTTTTTTTCTAGGATTGGTAAATATCTTGTCGGTGTCTCCAAATTCCACCAATTCACCTATGTACATAAAGGCAGTGTAATCCGATACACGCGCTGCTTGTTGCATATTATGCGTAACTATAACGATAGTATATTGGTTTTTTAACTCATTGATAAGTTCTTCTATTTTAAGCGTGGAAATAGGGTCCAGTGCAGAAGCGGGTTCATCGAGTAGTAGGATTTCCGGTTCGATGGCAATTGCACGTGCTATGACGAGCCGTTGTTGCTGTCCACCGGACAATCCCAGCGCGTTGTCGTGTAGCCGGTCTTTGACTTCATCCCATAAGGCAGCACTTCTTAGGGATTTTTCGACGATTTCATCGAGTGATCTTCTGTTTTTCATGCCTTGCAGGCGCAGGCCGTAGGCGACATTTTCGTAAACGGATTTTGGAAACGGGTTGGGTTTCTGAAATACCATACCAACACGCCGTCTGAGTTCGGCAACATCGACGTTTCGATCAAGAATGTTTTGTGCGTTAATGATGATATCACCGTCGATGCGACAAGTGTCAACTAAGTCATTCATACGATTAAAGCAACGTAATAACGTTGATTTACCACAACCACTGGGCCCGATAAAAGCCGAAACACGTTTTTCCGGAATGCTTAGGTTGACGTTAGTCAAAGCTTGTTTCTCACCATAATAAAGATTCAGCTCCTTGACTTGTATGCAGATTGTTTCCTTTTCTAAGGAAAGGGATTCGCGTTTTCGTCCCAACGCCTTGTAGTTGATGCCGTGTGTCATATTGCTATTGTTCATGTGTTGTCCTAGTTTTCCACTGCTTTGTATTTTTCACGCAAGTTATTACGTATCCAGATGGCGGCAAGATTCAGGATAACAATGATAATAACCAAGAGCAGTGCGGTTGCATATACCAATGGCCTGGCTGCTTCAACATTCGGACTTTGAAAACCGACGTCGTAAATATGAAAGCCCAGATGCATAAACTTGCGCTCCAGGTGCAAAAAAGGAAAGTTTCCATCCAGCGGTAATGAGGGCGCAAGTTTAACAACACCGACGAGCATGAGCGGTGCGACTTCTCCGGCGGCGCGTGCAACTGCCAGTATCAAACCGGTCATCATGGCCGGTGTTGCCATCGGCAGCACGGTGCGCCACAATGTTTCAGCTTTGGTAGCGCCCAGAGCGAGGCTGCCCTCGCGAATGGCTCGCGGAATCCGTGACAAACCTTCTTCTGTTGCAACGATGACAACAGGTACAGTCAAAATAGCAAGTGTTAAAGACGACCATAATATACCCGGTGTACCAAATGTCGGTGCAGGCAAGGCTTCGGGAAAAAACAGTTGGTCAATATTGCCTCCAAGAAAATAGACAAAAAAACCAAGGCCGAATATGCCATAAACAATTGACGGTACGCCCGCGAGGTTGTTTACGGCGATGCGTATGGTTCGGATAACCGGGCCCTGTTTTGCGTATTCGTGCATATAGACAGCGGTTACCACGCCAAAGGGTGTCACGAGGATAGACATGATGATGACCATCATGACGGTACCGAAGATGGCCGGAAAAATACCACCTTCGGTATTGGCTTCGCGTGGGTCGTCTGATACGAATTCCCAGGCACGTGACAAATAAACGCCGATGCGTTGAATGAAGGACATATCGTTAGGTTTGTAGGCACGGACAATCTTCGCAAAGGGAATTTCAATATGCTTGCCGTCCATGATCTCGACGACCAGTTTGTCGCGGTTGATGCCCTGGTACAACTTGGCCAGTTCTGATTGCAGAACGCCAAATTGTTGTTTAAACGTGTCTTCGCTAGATTTTATTTGGGATAGTATTTCCGGTTCATTGTTTTTATCGAGTTCTAAGCCACGCTTTTTGAGCCGTAATTGTTCGAGTTCATAATTAATTTCACCAATTTTGTGTTTCTCTATGTCTCGAATCTGTTCCTGTATATTTTTAACTCTATCAAGTCGTGGTGACAGATCAGTCCAAGCGCTGCTATTTTCTGAAACAATTTGCCCATTTTGTTTTATCGCTTTGAGATACCCATATAAATTTCCCCATTCGCTGCGCTCAAGTACAATTATGTCTTGCGGGAAATGTTCGTTACTCATGTAGGGTGCGAGCACCCATCTGAAGTCACTGCCTAATACATCCCTGTTGCCAGTTTTTATAAGATGACGGGTCACCCATTGTGAGTTTTGTTGAATTTCTTTACCCAGTTCAATGCCAGAGTTGCGCAGGTTTTCCAGAGACACTTCAACTGTGTCGTTGATTTCTCCGGCGATACGTTGCGAAAATTTGCTCGCAATGGTGTAGTCAAACTCAAGTACCTGTGCTGGCCAGAAATGGCTCATACCACGTACAGCAATCATGATCAGTAGGCCAAATACCATAATAAGGCTCAGGCTGACTGCGCCTGCATTTAGCCATATCCATGGTGTTCCGCTGTCAAACCAGGTTTTTAATGTTTTTCTCACTGCTTTTGTCGCTGCTCTTTACTGCTGTTAAGTTGTTGCTGTTAAGTGTTGCTGTCTAGTTTCGTTGTTTTATAATGAGCTGTATTTAGTTCTCAAGCGTTGCCGAATAATTTCAGCAATGGTGTTAAAGAAAAACGTAAATACGAACAAGACCAGCGCAGCCAGAAATAGTACACGGTAGTGTGTGCTATCGACCTCTGACTCGGGCATTTCGACAGCTATGTTTGCTGCCAAAGTTCGCATGCCTTGGAAAATGCTAAAATCCATCACGGGGGTGTTGCCAGTTGCCATCAGTACAATCATAGTTTCGCCAACAGCGCGACCGAATCCGATCATAACGGCAGAAAATATACCGGGGCTGGCGGTCAGAAGGACGACCTTCAGCAAGGTTTGCCATTGTGTCGCACCCAGTGCCAATGATCCATTAACCAAATGTTTAGGCACCGAAAATATAGCGTCTTCTGTAATAGAAAAAATAGTCGGTATCACAGCAAAGCCCATTGCCAGACCCACCACCAGTGAGTTGCGTTGATCAAAAGGAATGCCCATTTCATTTGATAACCATGAACGAACATCGCCGCCAAAAAAGAATTGTTCTATTAACGGGCTAACTGAAAATGAAACAAAACCCAGAGCGATTATCACTGGTATTAGTAATGCAGCCTGCCATCCGTCTGGAATAAACATTTTTATCTGATGTGGCAATTGTTGCCACATAAAAGCAAATATTAAAATGCCTAACGGCGCAATGAGCAGAAATGTAAAGATTCCGGGCAAATGGTTTTCAAGGATGGGTGCTAACCATAAACCAGCGAGGAAGCCCAGAATCACGGTTGGTAAGGCTTCCATAATTTCAATACTGGGTTTAACCACGCTGCGCATGCGTGGCGCCATAAAATGCGCAGTAAATATAGCGCCCATGATCGACACAGGAATGGCGATGAGCATGGCATAAAATGCCGCTTTAATGGTGCCAAACGTGATGGGTATCAGGCTGAACTTCGGCTCAAAATCGTTGCTGGCAGATGATGACTGCCATACATAGTCAGGTTCCTGGTAACTTTCATACCAGACCTTACCCCATAACGCAGACCAGGAAATTTCTGGGTGTTCATTCTCGACTGAATAAAAATGAAATGTGCCACTATCGTCCTGTACCAATAGTGCATTCCCACGAGGGGATACTGCCAGTTGATTAATTTTGTTATCCGTAACGGATGACGTTAATAAAGTGCGATTCGCGGTAGTGTGATATATAACAATTTCGCCTTTTGTATTGGCAACGAAAAAGCCCTTACGAAAATATTCCGGTGAGACTTTTGTAATACCTGATTCCGATTGAAATGACCGAACCTTGGCCAGTTGTTCTTTGTTGGATTTGTCTCTGACGGGAAACCATTGAGATATTTTTCCATTGGACGTGCCAATCAACAGAGAAATGTCACCGGCAAGGAAATCAAACGTTGTTATGGTTGTTTCACTCGATTGCGTAACTAAGATTGATTCGATAATTTCCGGTTCAGTGGGTTCGCTGATGTCATAAACCGTCACGCGACCCTCTTTACTTGCGGTGTAAAGTACGCGTTTTTCTTTGTCGATGAGCAAAAAATCTATATTTGATTCAGGGTACAGCAATTCTGTCTGTTCACGTTCAAAATTCACTTTATCTGCTAACATCGAAGACTCTTTAGTAAACGTGATCAGGGTCAGTCGTTTGTCCTCAGTGGCCGCGGCCATAACAATCGCGTCTTCACCTTCCTGTATGGCCAGTTTTAATATCTTTTTTTGTTGTTCGTCGAGCTCAATGCTTTGTTCGCCCATGGGGTATGTAATGAACGGGCTAATGACACGTGTATCGTCGTCGTTATATGTCACCTTGTATTCATGTTTAATGACCAGTGCATGGCCATTGGACAGGCCCAACGCGAGTACCGACTGATTAACTTCGCTTGCCGCTATACTGGTAATGGTATTGCCTTCTAGCGCCAGGTTTTCTTTGTTGATCAGTTTGCCATCGGTGGTTTTAAAGAACTCGATATCGCCCTTATCAGTAACTTTTAGCGCGATCTCCGCTTGTTCCTCCATGGCGATGTACAGAGAGTGGCTTCTATTTTTACCAGCGTTATCACCGGTGCTATATGTAGCCACGGGATGGATACGAGCACCCGAAAACATTGGCATAACGACATAAAGCAAATAAAAAAAGATCAGCACGATAGTGATGATGACACTGATGCCACCCAATGCGATTGCATAACGCGCTGCCTTGTCTTTGAGTTTTCTTATTCGTTGGTGGATTTGCTTGGGTTGTCTGAACGAGGAGGGTGTAGACGACACACTGTTATCACTATTTTCCATTGGTTAATAATATCGATGGAATATGACAGTTTTGTTACAAGGCCTGCAATTATGTGTGTATTTTGTGTAAAAAAAAGGCCCCATTAACGGGGCCTGAGGAGAGTTTGAGAAGAATTTGATTGTTTCGTTGCCACTCTGTGTTTTATTTGGCCTTTAATTTAACTCGGAAATAGTTTTCTCCGCTACACTTTTTGGTAATGGGATATATCCGTCTTTGACCACAACCTGCTGACCGATCTTAGATAGGACCATGGTCAGAAATTCCTTTTCAAGTGGTGGCAAAGGTTTGTTTGGATGTTTGTTCACGTAGACATAAAGAAAACGAGACAACGGATAAGTGCCATTCACAGCATTTTCCGGTGTCGCTGCAACAAATGGTTTGCCTGGTTTTTTTGATAATGGGATCGCCTTGACGCCTGACGTTTTGTAACCAATACCTGAATATCCAATTCCATTTAACGAGCTTGTGATAGACTGCACGACTGACGCAGAGCCCGGCTGTTCGTTAACTGTATTTTTGTAATCACCCTTACACAGTGCCTTTTTCTTGAAATAACCATAAGTACCGGATACCGAGTTTCTTCCATATAATTGGATATCACGGTTTTTCCAAGGTCCGGTAAGGTTAAGATCGCCCCATTTGGTAATTTCCTTGCTGTGTCTACATTTCCGTGTAGATGAAAATATCGCATCCACTTCAGGGATAGTCAGGCCTTCTATCGGATTGTCCTTGTTCACATAAACTGTCAGTGCATCTATTGCGACAGGAATTGCTGTGGGTTTATAGTTATATTTTTTCTCAAATGACTGTAATTCCTTGTCTTTCATTTTTCGGCTCATTGGGCCTATATTTGAGGTGCCTTCTGTTAACCCCGGTGGTGCAGTTGAAGAGCCTGCCGCCTGTATCTGGATGTTGATATTTGGGTACAGCCGCTTGAATTCTTCCGCCCATAATGTCATGAGATTCGCCAAGGTATCAGACCCGACGCTGGATAAATTGCCCGATATTCCACTGGCTTTTTTGTATGTTGGTAAGTCTTTGTCTAGCAAGTCTGCTGCAAAAGCAGGCGACAAGCTTAAAAACAAGATTATTGAAGAAATAAAAATTCTTGTAGAACTTTTCATATTTGTTAACTCCTAATTGCTTATATTTTTTATTGCTACATTTGTTATAGCAAAATTAATACTACTTACATTAATTTCGTGCTCATCATAACTGTGCGCAATCATGAACTTGGTTCATTACATATTTATGACAATACGGTTACATTTGCATGGTGTACTGTAAAGAGTTTGGTTTTAGTGTTTGATTTATAAAAAATAAGGCCGCATTTGCGGCCTGGTGGGGGTTCCCTCAGGGCGTCGTCTGACACGCTGTAGCGTGTTTTGCTGTAGAGAGTATTCTTGTAGTTATTCGTTAATCCTGAAGCCAGTTTTCCCGGCAAGATACCGTTAGGGCATATACGCTGCCGCTAACCAGGGGAGAATCTTTCAGATCCAAAATCAATTTAATAAATGTATCGAAATACTAATATTGGAGAAAAATTATTATATAGAGATAAAATATTTATTAATTTTATATGATGGCAGTAAAAAGTAATCCGAAATGGTGTTAATTAATATTACTTTAATATAGTTGCATTAATTTCGTAATAATGGATATATAAAATCAATGCTGAATTAAATAAATCAAAGGAGAAGTGATATGGTGTTTTATATTAGAGAACGACCCGATGGGCATGCAACTTTGATGACTGAAGAAGGGCAAGTGCTTTGGACCTTTTGCAGTGTTGACGACGCAGAACATGCTTGCCGTGAATGGTATAATATTAATGACGAGAGTGTAGAATGTTATTCAAGTGTCCAGGAGCCACTAACGTCGACTATTAGTTAATATGTAATTCTGTAATACAGTGACTATTAGTTTAAAAAAACCATTGAGGTCATATTGGATTGAGGTGTGATAAGGGTATGATGATCAGGTGAGGTCGAGGTTACATTTTGGTTGCTTTATTAATATTCTCTCTGCAGGAAATTTGCATTGAAATGTACTGCCTTTGCCAAGGTCGCTGTCTATGAGTAACTTCCCGTCATGGCGTTCGAGTACGTGTTTTACGATAGCCAGTCCCAGGCCAGTACCACCGGTTTCTCGGGAACGATCAATATCAACGCGGTAGAAGCGTTCTGTCAAATGAGGAATATGTTTTTGTGGTATGCCTTGTCCGTTGTCCGTCACGCTAAAGACGGCTAGATCATTTTTTGTTTCCCAGCTGATTTTTATAGAACCATTTTGCGGTGTGTAGCGCGCTGCATTATTTATTATGTTTGAGAACAGGCTTTGCAGTTCATCACGATTACCATATAAATGCAGTTTTTCATCTTGTTGCAAAGTGATTGCGTGACTTTTATTGCTGCTCATAAACTGCGCCGAATCTTTCAATTCAAGTAACATGGCAGGCACATTAACGTCATTGCTGTGAGCGTCGGAAGGTTGTGTTTCCAATTTTGATAATGAAAGGAGGTCTGTAACCAGTCGTTCCATGCGACTTGCCTGTTCATGCATGGTATGTAATGCGCGTCTGATTTTTTTAAGGTCTTTAACATCTTGCAATGTTTCAAGATATCCAGATAGCACTGTCAATGGGGAGCGTAATTCATGGGATACGTTGGCAACAAAATGGCTGCGCATTTCTTCTAGTCTCATAATATGTGTTATGTCGCGGCAAATGATAAGTTTTTGGCTGCTGCCAAAGGGTATGACTTGCAACGTCAATTGAGTTTCTGGATTGTTCGGTGATAATATGGTGATCGTTTTACCGAAATCATTCTTCCTCATGTACTTGTCAAATTTTGGATGTCGTATCAAATTATTGATGGGTTGGCCGTTATCCTGTGGGTGGTTAATGCCAAGTAACTTGTTGGCCGCCAAATTTGACCATTCTATTTTATTACGTTTGGTCAAGATGACCATGGCGTCGGGCAGGGCGGACGCGGCTTCCTGAAATCGTTGCAGGATATTGGTTAAACGTGCCCGGTTGCTGCCTGTTTCTTTTTCAATTTGATATATTTCATTAAAGAGTTGACCCCAAAGTCCTGAGGCTTCAGGTATGGATTCCCCATCACGGCTGATTATCCAATTGTGTAATTTGAACTGGTTTCGCAAGGATAGAATTGTATATATTAAAAGGGCAGCCGTTATGGAAAGTAACGCTTTGCCAATAATCAGGCCAGCCAAGCCTGAAGCAGCTATACAGATAATGAATATCAGGATTTCCCGTTGTTGAGAAGGGTGCATTATATTGCTATGAAGTGCTTGTTATGAAGAACCTTGCTGCGAAGAGAACCGGTAACCGGAACCTCTGACCGTTTGAATTAGTTTATTATGGCCGGTAGGCTCAAGGGCTTTGCGAAGCCGTCTGATGTGGACATCGACAGTGCGTTCTTCCACGTAAATGTTGTCGCCCCACACATTATTCAGCATTTGTTCGCGACTATAAACGCGCTCTGGATTTTCCATAAATAACCTGAGTAGTTTGTATTCTATTGGCCCTAACTCGATATTCTGGCTACCTCCCTTGACACGGTGGGAGATGTTATCTAATGATAATCCGCTTTGTGAAAGAACACAATCCGAGTTGCGTGGGCTTGATCGGCGTAATAAGGCATGTATGCGTGCAATTAATTCTCGGGTCGAAAAGGGTTTTGTGAGGTAATCATCTACACCACTATTAAGTCCACGAACCAAGTCTTCCTCTTCCGATTTAGCGGTGAGCATTATTATTGGTATGTTCTGAGAGTCTTTGTCTCGACGTAGTCGTCTGGCGAAATCAACACCGCTTATGCCGGGCATCATCCAATCCAGCAAAATCAGGTCTGGTGGGGCTTTACGGATTATATCTTCAGCTATATGTGCACTGTTCGCTTGTACGCATTGATAGTTCTGTTCATCTAATGCGAGGCATATCATCTCGCGGATAGCATGCTCGTCATCTACAATCAAAATTTGTTCGTTATCAGTTAATGTGTTCACGTTGATTATTTAAGCAAATCATTATTACAGTTTTGTTACAGGCTGGCATTGACATAAAAATTGTGGATTATAATAGAACATAATCCTAAATTCATAAGAAGGATCAAATAGGGCTGGATAATCTGTTTGATTATCTCATGTCCCTTATATCATAGATGCTAGCAGAGCATTCCACATTTCCATTGAATCGGTAAGTTTGTGCCTCGAGTATGTATTCGTGGGCGTTAGTTATTAGCAATTCAATTTCATTTTCAAACACATTATTATCTTCGTTATAGGCTTCATCGTAAGTGGAGAAACAACGCGACACTAAGGTATGTTTTCCTGTAGGGAGTTCTAAGTATTTTGCCAATTTTGTTATTTCTATTCCATTTAGTTTGTACACAGTGACGCTTGTGCGGTAACCTTCAATCAAGGTGTCGTCCATTAGTTTGATAACCCCTTTATTGCCACGGACCGCGCCTTCAAATGTGATTGTGTTACCACGAGATTCAATTATTTCGTCCGCTGATGTCGACAGGGACAAGCGCGCGATTTGTTGGTTCCTTTCCAGCGAAAATTCTGTCCCTGGTCTTGGGGCAGGGTCAGGTTGAAAATTTGGCTCGTCTTCGAATTCTCGCGTCGGTTGTGCTTCAAAATCATCGATAGGTTCGGGCGTAATCACTATTCTTTGTATTGCTTCTTTTGTTATTTCGCCAGAGATATTTTCCGAAAAATCCATGTCATAATCTGGCTTGAGCGTTATGTGGTTGTTTAAGTCCTTTTCAAATCCACCTGTTAATAGCTTGAGTTTATATGAAGGGCTATCGCTAACAAGCGATGTTTGTTGCTTTAGTCGTCTTGATTTTGCTGGTTGTCTGTTGCTTTCTTTAGGCCTACTTGTAAAGGCGTTATTGTTTCTTTCTATTTTTACTTCAACCGATGTAATATCCCGTGCTGACTCATCGATAATCGTGGACATTTCAAGCTCTTGTTGTCTGTTATCGCGTGGAAAGGCGTCGATTAAAATGGGTCCATTGTTTTCTTGTGGTTCTTTTATTTCGCGCGTTCTCACCTCTTTAGGAATTGGTTTAGACATAGCTTTAGGGAAAGTTTTGGTCGCAGATTTATTTGTTGTTTTACTGGTTATTCTTGAGTTGCTACTCAATATGCTAATCAATTCATCAGTGTCTATATCTATTCTTTGATCAGAAGGCTCTGAAATATCGTAATCACTAAATGCAATTACTGACTCTTTCTCAGTTTCCGTGGTCTTGTTAGACAGGTCAAGAGACTGAACGGGTTCTTCTATATCAATATCTATGTTTTCGTCCGCAGGCGCTGAAATATCGCGATTGGGAAATGCAAGTAGGGCCTCATTTTGGATTTCTTGGGCTTCGCTTAGATCAAAAGATCGCGCGGGTTCTTCTATATCAATATTTATGCTTGCGTCTGAAGACGCTAAAATGTCACGATTGGGGAACGCAAGTACGGACTCATTCTGGGTTTCTGCGCTCTTGTTGGGAAGATCAAGAAGAGACCTGACGGGTTCTTCGTCTATTCCAATTTGAAAGTTCTCTTTTTCTTGCGGCTTTGTTGATGCAGAAAGAGCATGGTTTTCCAGTGAGTTAATTCCAGCTTTGTCCGTGTTGGATTCAAAGCTGCTAATGAAGTTTATTGGCGCCGTAATTTTGGACGTATTTTCAGTTAGTGATGTGGCGTTGCCTGATCTTTTATTTACCAGGTAACTTATAGTAGGTGCACCGTTCGATTTGTGGGCGAGGCTTACTCTCCACTCCTGCCCATTATCAACAACGGAGGACGATATATTTTTAGTAGAAGAAGTACCAAATTTTTCATCGAGCGACGCATAGTAAAGGGCGGTTGTGATAGCTTCATCTTTATCGATACCGTTTATAATATCAATATCGTAATATTGTTTTTTTATTTTGTTTACGCCAGTTGAACAGCTAATTAAAAATACTAACGATATAGGTGCTAACAAAGATCTGAGCATTGCTAATGGACTTCCTGATTAAATTTGTTTCGATTAGCTTTAAATTTTTGTGCTAACCCGTTAGGTGAGGAATTAAAGTTTGGGAATTACAAGGGATGCGTGTGTTTTGTTTGTTAACAATCTTTACTTAATTGGCTTATCATCTGTTTCTACTATTTGCCCATCCTTTTTATTAACCAAGTATGAAACGTAAACATCCACATTTGGAATTGTCGAAACAACTCGAAATTTCCAATTGTCCTTTAGCTCCTCTGGATTACGGTCCACGTGAACCGAATTCGATTCCTTAAAAACACTTTGCTTATAACTAAAATAGTATTCCGCAATTGCAATGGCTTCTTGTTTAGAAATACCATCGTAGCGATCGACCTTTAAATAAGCGCGGTTGATCAGTTCGCCGCGTGGTGTACAACTAACGATCAAAACGCTAATAAGTAAAATGAAAATCTTTCTCATATTCTTGTGATTTTTAAAGCTCTGGTAGACGACATCCCTATTATCGACCAATTTTCACTTTAGCTACAGTACAAAATATCATTGATTAGATTAATATCTCATTAAATTATTGCATTTTTGTGTCGCATTAAAGGTAAGCGCATGATTGTTAAGTATTTAATTATTTATTTGGCATCGTGTTTGAAAAAAAATTGATTTGGTGGGCAATGCTTATACAATTTAGTTATACAAAAAATTGGCCGATAATACAGTACGGTGCAACGTGTGCGGTGAGTTGCATGAATAGCTAGGATTAAAATAAAGTACTTAAATATGACTGAACATCACGACATCGAACTTGTTATAAGGTCCCATATTCCGCTGATACTGATGGAGTCGCACGAAGAGTTACGTGTTGTTGAAATGTTGCGTCAAATAGCGGTAAAGCTTAGAAAGCCCGTATTCAAGTGGAGTATTACTCAGGGCTTGCAACGTATCGATCGGAACTATGCCCCACAAAAGCATAATGCTGAACCAACGGATGTATTGCGGCATATTAAAGCGGTAAATGAGCCGGGCGTGTATATATTGACAGATTTTCATCCATATCTAAGTGAGCCGGTACACGTGCGTTTGTTAAAAGACATTGCAATTTCTTATGATGACGTTGGACATACCGTTGTATTGGTGAGTCATGAAATTCAGATTCCGCCGGAACTGACAAAATTTTCTGCTCGTACCCAATTGGCACTGCCATCGAAAGATCAACTGGAAAGTTTAGTGCGCAACGTTGCACGTGATTGGTCACAAGAAAACCCGGGTAATACTGTCAAAACAGATGCCAAAACGCTGGATATGTTAGTAAATAATTTGGCCGGATTGACTCTTCGCGATGCAAAAAGGTTGGCGCGTAATGCCATTTATGACGATGGTGCTATTACGCAAAACGATATTCCTAAAACAACGAAAGCGAAGTATGAATTGCTCAGCCAGGATGGTGTGTTGAACTTTGAATATGATACCGCGCAATTTTCTGATGTGGGTGGCTTTAGTCGATTAAAAAGTTGGTTGAAAGAGCGCAAGGACGTGTTTCACGGCAAAAAAGACATGAAGCATCTTGATACGCCAAAGGGTGTGATGTTGCTCGGTGTGCAAGGTTGTGGTAAAAGTTTAGCGGCCAAAGCGGTAGCGGGCACCTGGGGGGTGCCGTTGTTACGTCTGGATTTTGGTACTCTATATAATAAGTTTCACGGCGAGACTGAGCGCAATTTGCGCGAGTCTCTAAAAACTGCCGAAGCGATGGCTCCCTGTGTACTCTGGATCGATGAAATCGAAAAAGGCGTTGGTACCAGTAATACCGATGGGGGGACATCACATCGGGTGTTAGGTACATTGTTAACCTGGATGTCAGAAAAAAAGACCGCTGTTTTTCTGGTGGCAACGGCGAACGATATAGAGTCCCTGCCCCCCGAATTGGTTCGTAAGGGGCGGCTTGACGAGATCTTTTTTGTTGATTTGCCTACGGACGAAGTTAGGGCATCGATTTTTGCTATACATTTGAAAAACCGGGATCTTGACCCAAAAAGTTACGATGTATTGCAATTGAGCGAAGCAACAAACGGGTTTTCAGGTGCTGAAATAGAGCAAGCAGTTGTTTCCGCGTATTATTCTGCACATGCACAAAATGTGGGTTTAGCAATGGCGCATATATTAAATGAAATTAAGCAGACCCGGCCTCTTTCAATTGTGATGGCTGAAAAAATAGCTTATTTGAAGAACTGGGCAGCTGATAGAACAGTGCCATGTGATTAGCCTGATTGTTGGGTGTGTTGTGTCACCCCACTCCAGCCCGACGCAGAGATCAGAAAAAATCTCAAGTCATAACAAAATTATCCGATTATATGTATACCCGTGGCGTTTGGGATTTAGATGTAAATGTGCGTCCTATTTATTTCATGGCAAGGCGAAATGACGAGTAATAGTCGCTCTATTGCGAGGAATTTCAAAGCTTCCGCTCCTGC
>JAADIM010000024.1:17338-44821 GCA_013151345.1 Gammaproteobacteria bacterium | reverse complement strand
TCACGCGCCTGACCTGCATCCCTGCAGGCCACGCCGCCATGGAATAAAGAGGGCGTGCAGTTACACCTAAATCTCAATCGCTACGGGTATATATGCAAATAAAATGCTATTTTTACACGTGAAGTACCAAAAAATGAATAAAAAAATCGCCAGTTTTTGTTTTGTATTTTTTGTTTTTGTAAGTACAGGTTTTGTAAGTACTGGTATAGCAGCGCCTGCTAATAAACCACTAGGTAGCGTCGCCCGTGCGCAGTTTACAACACTAATTATAAATAAAGAGCCTGTAGATCAAGTGGTGTTGCTGGGTAATGACGTTACGCAGGTGCATTACTTCACAGACTTAAGGCATTTGACTGGACAAACCATTACGCATCGATGGGAGTATAACGGCGATATCGTGTCCGACGTATCAATTTTAGTAGAAGGCCCGCGATGGCGTACTTATTCACGCATGATTCTTGATCCCTCTCTGCTTGGTAAATGGACTGCGTTGGTGGTGGATGAATCAGGATGGGTGCTCAAAGCCACTATGTTTGAATATGTTCCGGCGCAGTTGGCCAGGGAAAAAGTACCTCAGTAGTAAGTGTAATAAAAAATATTATCCGTATGCTCCAGGTTTAAATAAATCATTCAGTGACGTGTCGTTGGCACAGCCGGAGAAATATCTGATATGAATATCTGCTCAGCATCTATCCGGTCAAATTCATAATATAAGTTACAAAACTCGCAATTGACGCCTACGGCTTCGCGTTCAGAGAGAATGCTGCTAATTTCTTCATAACCGATTGCACGTAACGTGCCTCGGACTCGCTCTCGGGAGCAACTGCAGCGAAAGCTGACGGGTTCCGGCTCGTAGAGACGAATATCTTCCTGATGAAATAAACGATGTAAGATTTTTACTACGGGTACTTGCAGCAATTCATTTTCTTTTATTGTGGTGCCCAGTATTTCGATTCTGTCCCATGCGTCATTGATGTCATCTTCTTGTTCAAAGTCGAACTCAGTTTCATCTGGTAGTTTTTGAATAAGCATCCCCGCCGCAGTGTTGTCATTTATCGCAATCCATAATCGCGTTCTAAGTTGTTCAGAACGGGCCAGATAATTTTCAAATACTTCGGCAATGTTATCACCCTCTATTGGCGAGATCCCCTGATAGCGATCTGAATTGCTGCTCGGATCAACGGTGATAACGAGACGCCCATTACCTATTAAATCAGGTAGACTTTGCTGCGCCACATCGTCGCCAGACCAATGTGCTAATCCGCGTAATGTACGTTGATTTGAACATTCAACAACGACCATACTAATAGGGCCTTCCCCCTGCAGTTGTATAATAAGCGATTCTTTATATTTTATTGTCGCCGATAATAGGGAAGCGACAACCATGAGTTCGCCGAGCAGGTCTCGCACTACGGGTGGGTAGTCATGGCGAGACATAACTTCACGTAGTGTTGCGTCGAGCTTTACTATTTCACCTCTAATTGGAATGTTTTCGAATTCGAAGCGATGCAGGGTGTCTTGATCATCCATGTAGGTAGTATCGGTATAAATTCCTAGGGATTGAGCTTTTTCTTTAATATGTCATTAACTTGCTTAGGGTTGGCTTTTCCCTGGGTTTGTTTCATTGTCTGTCCGACAAAGAAACTAAATAATTTGTCTTTCCCGGTCCGGTATTGTTCTAATTGTGTTGGGTTGGCGGCAATGATGTCGTCTATTATTTTTTCGATTGCGCCGGAGTCAGTTACCTGTTTTAGTCCTTTGCTTTCAATGATGGCATCTGCCTCGCCTTCGTTATTCCACATGGCTTCAAAAACCTGTTTGGCGATTTTACCGGAAATAGTGTTGTCGGCGATGCGTTTTATCATACCCCCCAGCATTTTTTCATTAACCGATGTATCTTTTATATTCAGGTTGGCTTTGTTTAATGCACCCGATAGCTCGCCAATCACCCAGTTGGCAGAAAGCTTGGCCTCATTGCCAGATGCTTTTACGACAGCTTCATAATAATCTGCCATAGGTTTGCTTGAAGTTAAGGTGCTTGCATCATAGGCGCTTAAACCAAAATCAGATATAAACCGTTTTTTCTTTTCATTGGGTAATTCTGGTAATGTTTGTTTTATCTGGTCGATATATGCTTCTTCAAGGTCAACGGGTAATAAATCCGGGTCAGGAAAATAACGATAATCATTTGCTTCTTCTTTGCTGCGCATTGCTCGGGTCGTATTGTTATCCGAGTCATAGAGGCGGGTTTCCTGAATAACTTTACCGCCGCCTTCGAGGATATCTATCTGGCGTTCTATTTCGTAGTTTATAGCGCGTTCAACAAATCGAAATGAATTGATGTTTTTTAGTTCGGCCCGTGTGCCAAGCTTTTTTTGACCTTTGCGTCGAATTGATACGTTTGCGTCGCAGCGAAATGAGCCTTCCTGCATATTGCCATCGCATATTTCCAGATACTGGACTAATGAATGTATTTTTCTCATGTAGGCAACGGCTTCTGTGGCTGAACGCATGTCGGGTTCAGAAACTATTTCTAATAACGGTGTGCCTGCGCGGTTTAAGTCAATACCGCTCATGCCATGAAAATCTTCATGCAGTGATTTTCCCGCGTCTTCTTCTAGGTGCGCGCGCGTGATTCCAATAGTTTTGGTTTGTTCACCATCTAGTTCAATGTCTATTTGT
This sequence comes from Gammaproteobacteria bacterium, assembly GCA_013151345.1. Lineage (GTDB taxonomy): Bacteria > Pseudomonadota > Gammaproteobacteria > SG8-11 > SG8-11 > JAADIM01. The sequence goes on along the minus strand of JAADIM010000024.1, from coordinate 42,139 downwards.
CCTTTGCCGACAATCGGTAGTTCCATTTGACTGATTTGATACCCTTTGGGTAAATCGGGGTAGAAATAATTTTTTCTGGCAAAGATAGATCGTGGCGCAATATGCGCACCAATCGCTAATCCGAATTTGACTGCCATACGTACCGCCTCAGTATTTAATACGGGCAGTGTCCCTGGCATACCTAAATCAACTACGCAAGCCTGGGTGTTAGCTTCTGCGCCATAGACAGTAGATGCACCCGAAAAGATTTTGCTGCGGGTGGCGAGTTGCGTATGTATTTCCAAGCCGATGACGGATTCCCATTGCATTATAATCTTCTCCTCATCACGATTTTTTCTCTTAACACTTTTTCTCTTACCACTATTGTCAACTTAACTGAAAGCATCCGGTATTTGACGATGCCAATTTGTGACTAGTTGGTATTGGTGCGCTGCATTTAATATTTTTGCTTCTTCGAAATAATTGCCGATCAATTGCAGACCCACGGGCTTGTTATCTGAAAAACCGGCGGGTATTGAGATGCCCGGTAATCCGGCAAGATTCACCGCGATAGTGTAAACATCCGACAGATACATTGTAATAGGGTCATTGGTTTTTTCACCGATTTTAAATGCAGTTGTGGGTGTTGTCGGCCCCATGATAACGTCTACTTTTTTAAAGGCTGCACTAAAATCATTACTAATCAAGCGGCGTAATCGCTGCGCTTTAAGGTAATAGGCGTCATAATAGCCAGCAGAGAGCGCGTATGTGCCGATCATGATTCGGCGCTTGACTTCCTGTCCAAAACCTTCTCCACGAGAGCGTTTATAAAGGTCTTCAAGGTTTGCAGGATTGTCGCAACGATAACCATAACGCACACCGTCGAAACGCGATAAATTCGACGAGCATTCGGCAGGTGCGACCACATAATACGTTGGCACAGACAGTCCGCTATTCGGTAACTCAATATCGATCAGTTTTGCGCCGAGTTTTTCGTATTCCTTAAGCGCGTCCTGGACAGCGCTTTGAACGCCACTCTCCAATGCGTTACTAAAGTACTCTTTTGGGATTCCAATTTTCAAACCGCTGATATTATTAGCCAGTGTGCTTGTATAATCAGGTACAGCGATGTCGGTACTGGTCGAATCTCGTGTGTCAAACCCAGCCATAGCACTAAGGATTATGGCGGCGTCTTCGGCGCTTTGGGTTAATGGTCCGGCTTGGTCAAGGCTGGATGCGAAGGCGATCATGCCATAACGGGAAACGCGGCCATAAGTTGGTTTTAGTCCGGTAACGCCACAAAGTGCGGCGGGCTGGCGTATCGAGCCGCCAGTATCTGTGCCGGTTGCGGCAGGGGCTATTCTGGCTGCCACAGCGGCAGCTGACCCGCCCGACGAGCCACCGGGTACTGTATGCAAATCCCATGGGTTTTTAACGGGTCCGTAAAACGAGGTTTCATTAGATGAACCCATGGCAAATTCATCCATGTTGGTTTTTCCTAATAAAACCGCGCCAGCATCGCTCATTTTCTCGATTACCGTTGCGTCATACGGAGAGTAAAAATTATCCAACATTTTTGAGCCGCAGCTCGTTTTAATATTTTTTGTACAAAAAATATCCTTTTGGGCAACAGGAATACCCGTTAAGGGATGTGCATCACCGTTTTGAAGTATTTTATCGGACCTCTTTGCCTGTTCCAAAGCCACATCTTCGGTCAAAGTAATAAAACAATTTAACTTGTGGTCCAATCGTTTTACGCGATCCAAAAAGTGACGCGTTAATTCTTCACTGCTAAATTGTTTATCTTTGAGGCCGGTCGACAATTCCGCAATGGTCTTATTATGCATCAGATTAATCCGTTTAATTATAATTTGCTTGTAAATAGGGAAGTTAGGGTGATTTTAAAAATACTGGCACTTGATATTTTTACATAATTACTCTATAACTTTGGGTACTAGATAAAGTCCACGTTCCACTTGTGGGGCATTCGCCTGGATAGCATCGCGTTGATTTAATTCGGTTATTTTGTCTTCTCTGAGGCGTTGGCTGTTTTCTTGTGGATGCGCCATTGGCTCGATATTGCTGGTATCCACTGCATTCATTTGCGCGACCAGGTCGAGAATTTTCGACAACTCTCGTGAATATTCAGGGATATCATCTTCATTGATAGCTAGCCGGGCTAAATGTGCAATTTTTTCCACATCTTCTTTATCCAAAGACACGAGCTCACTCCTGCAAATGTTGTAAGGTTAAAAGGGCGTCAAATTTATCATAGTTAACTGCATTATGGGAAATGAGTAACGAGTAGGGGTGGTATCTATTGCCTCTGAATTAATGGATCGAGTTAATATTTTTAATTAGAATTAGCGTTGTCACATAGTTGAGAGTTTGTAAAATTACATTTATAGTTACGCCAGTAATTTAGTGATGCCAATTTGGTACTGTTCTTGCCCTAACCACTTGCCACTGCTACAGTAATCTTTAATTTTATAGGAATTAACACATAACTTATGTTTGCGCGCTTAACGGGGCTTTTTTCTAACGATCTTTCCATTGATTTAGGTACTGCCAATACGCTGATTTATGTCAGGGGACAGGGTATTGTGCTTAATGAACCATCAGTTGTGGCTATTCGACAGGAACGTGGACCGGGTGGTCCGAGGAGTGTGGTAGCTGTCGGCTTGGAGGCAAAGCGCATGTTAGGGCGTACTCCCGGTAACATTGTCGCTATTCGGCCGATGAAAGATGGTGTAATTGCTGATTTTACTGTCACTGAAAAAATGCTGCAAACCTTTATCCGCAGTGTGCACGATGATAAATTTAAATTTTTTCGACCAAGCCCGCGTGTTCTGGTTTGTGTGCCTTGTGGTTCAACCCAGGTAGAACGACGTGCAATCAGGGAATCAGCCGCTGGCGCAGGCGCACGTGAAGTATATTTAATCGAAGAACCGATGGCAGCCGCAATTGGAGCGGGTTTACCTGTTTCAGAAGCAAATGGCTCGATGGTATTGGATATCGGCGGTGGCACCACCGAAGTGGCTATTATTTCGCTTGCTGGTATAGTTTATTCAGCGTCGGTACGAATTGGGGGGGATCGATTTGACGAGGCGATAATTTCATATATAAGAAGAAATTACGGTACGTTAATAGGCGAAGCGACCGCTGAACGAATAAAGCACGAAATAGGGTCCGCTTACCCCGGCGATGAAGTGCGGGAAATTGAAATTAAGGGACGCAATCTGGCAGAAGGTGTGCCGCGAAGTTTTACCATTAATAGCAATGAAATTCTTGAAGCTTTACAAGAACCTTTGTCAGGAATCGTCGGCGCTGTTAAGACTGCACTGGAACAGACCCCGCCCGAATTAGGTGCAGATGTGGCGGAGCGCGGTATGGTGTTGACTGGAGGTGGCGCATTATTAAGAAACCTGGACCGCTTGATTATGGAAGAAACGGGTTTACCAGTGGTAATTGCAGAAGATCCATTGACTTGTGTTGCGCGTGGCGGTGGCCGGGCACTGGAAATGATGGATGAGCATGGCGGGGATTTGTTTGTTTTAGAATAAAGCAGGACATGAATATACCGTATATATGCGTGTATTGGGGGTATTTTTCAACGAACTATAAATAAACTATAAATTATAGTTAAATACTTTTTATAAATAAAAGGGTATTAAGGACAAGTTTGAGTTTATTAGCGGAGCATAGCAATAAAATCTCTATTTATTAAAGGTCCCTCTACCACATCCCGCTTAGTGATACTCAGTATCCTCTCCATCGCGCTTATGACGTTAGACCATCGACAACAACACTTTGGTAATATTCGAGGCGCGCTCAGTGTGGTCATTTATCCGTTACAGCAATTAGTAAATATTCCGGTGAATCTTGGGTTATGGGTAACTGGCTCCTTTACCGATCGAGCAGAGCTGCTGGAGGAAAATACTAATCTTCGAATGCAACAAACTATATTGAAAACCCAGTTACAAAAATTTTCTGCAATTGAAGCAGAAAATTCACGTTTGCGTGAACTGTTTAAAGCATCTAAACGAATCAGTGACAGGGTCTTAATTGGCGAGATCTTGGCAGTAGCTCTGGATCGGTTTACTCGCCAGATTGTGATAAATAAAGGCAGTAATTTTGAAGTGTATAACGGTCAACCCATACTCGACGCAGACGGGGTAATGGGGCAGGTTATTCATGTTGGACCGTTTTCCAGTACGGCTATGCTTATCACTGATCCCAATCACGCTATTCCGGTAGAATTAAATCGCAATGGATATCGCGCTATCGCTATTGGCACAGGCAAGATAGGTTTTCTGGAATTGACTAATATACCTAATAGTGCAGATATCGTGATCGGTGATCTTTTGGTGACGTCCGGGCTGGGGGGGCGATTTCCACCAGGATATCCCGTCGGTAAAATTAGTAGTGTCGATACAGACGTAAGCCAGTCTTATGCAAAAGTGACAGTGACACCCAGCGCAAATCTCGACCGTGGGCGCGAGGTAATGTTGGTATGGTCAGAAGACAAAAAAGAGAAATCTGCCGAAGAGTTTGATGCTTTTACCGATAAAGTAAATGAAGCTACTGAGGCGCCCATTGTGGAGTCGGATTAATGACATTCGTACGTCGCTCCGGCGGCTCAATTATAACGCTTAGCTTTGTTATTGCGCTGATGTCGGTAATGATGCCTCTGCCAGATTTTCTATCACTATTTCGCCCCGAGCTAGTCACCATGGTGCTGATATACTGGTGCATTGATTTACCCGGTCGAGTTGGTGTTGGTATTGGTTGGGTTGCAGGATTAATGTTAGATGTTGTTCAGGGCGCGTTGCTTGGACAACACGCCTTTGCATTAGCAATTGTTGCCTGGCTAACATTAAAACTACATCAACGAATTCGCGTTTATCCAAAATGGCAACAAGCACTAAGTGTGCTCGTATTAATTGTACTAAGTCAGATGATTGTTTTATGGGTACAGGGGACAATTGGCAAATCCCCTAATACGTGGATGTATTGGTTGCCGTCCATTACGAGTATGTTGATCTGGCCCTGGTTATCAACGTTTATGCGCAACGTGCGTAAAGCTTACAAAGTTTCGTAGACTCCTTATGAGTTTGCGTATAGCAATAAAAGACCACATCCGTGAGACCCAGCTCTTTAATCAAAGGGCGGTGGCCTTTCTGGTTATATCCGCGTTGTTGATGTTATTTGTTGTTACGCGGTTGTTTTATTTGCAAGTTGCCAGTCACGAACATTTTACAACGCTCTCAACGAAAAATCGTCTGCGTGTGGTACCCGTTGCGCCTACACGTGGTCTGATTTATGACCGCAACGGAATTGTGTTGGCGCAAAATTTACCCTCTTTTGTTTTAAATGTTGTGCCGGAGCAAGTTGAAGACATGGCAGCGACGCTGGCGCAGTTACGTGAGCTGATATATATCAGTAGCAACGATGTCGCTGTCTTTGAGAAAATCGTCAAGCGAAGCCCATCCTTTAGCTCTGTGCCATTGCGTTTTCATTTGAATGATGAAGAAGTTGCTCGATTTGCAGTTAATAGACATCGCTTTTCGGGAGTGGATATCGAAGCACGTTTAACGCGCCATTATCCGTTGGGCGAGTTGGCGGCGCATGTAGTAGGCTATGTCGGGCGTATTAGTGAAGACGAGTTGCCACGTATTGATACAGCAAATTACGGCGGTACTGATCATATCGGAAAAACAGGTGTAGAAAAATATTATGAAAATATTCTGCATGGTACCGTAGGACACCAAGAAGTAGAGACCAATGCGCAAGGCAGGTTGATTCGAAGATTAAAAGGTAGTTCACCGACGCCAGGTCAAAATATTTACTTGAATATTGATGCGAATTTGCAACGAATCGCGAGAAAGGCGTTCGGGGAAAATAACGCCTCTTTAGTTGCGATTGAACCTGCAACCGGTGCAGTGCTGGCATTGGTGAATGCGCCGTCTTTTGATCCCAATTTGTTTGTTAATGGTATCGATCCTAAGGCATATAAAGCGCTTACTGATTCTCTTGATCAGCCATTGTTTAATCGAGCTCTTAACGGGCAATACCCTCCTGGGTCGACAATTAAGCCTTTTCTTGGGCTTGCGGGTTTGGAATTCGGTACGATAGATCATGAGACTCACGTGGCGTGTGTCGGGCATTATTTGCTAGAAGGCGATAGGACCCGGCGCAAATATCGAGACTGGAAAAAAAAGGGCCATGGAATTACCGCGCTTGATAAAGCGATTGTGCAGTCATGCGATGTTTATTTTTACGATTTAGCGCATAAGCTCGGAATAGGCAAAATGTCCGAATTTCTGGGATTGTTCGGCGTAGGGAAGAAAACGGGTATTGATATACATGGAGAACTGAGCGGACTAAACCCGTCGCGTGAATGGAAGAGAAATAATCGTGGACAGGTATGGTATCCTGGCGAGACGTTGATTACCGGGATTGGGCAAGGTTATCTTTTAACGACGCCGCTGCAACTTGCGGCGATAACGGCAACGATGGCAAATCGTGGTAAACAAATGCAGCCTGCTGTTCTACAGGCAATACAAGACCCGATTACCAACGCAATAGACTTTATAACGCCGATAAAATTAAATACTATTATATTTAATAATCAGGATAATGTAGAGAGTGTTATTAGATCCATGAAAAGTGTTGTACACAGCTTGTTTGGCACTGCGCGAAGAATTGGTGTCGATTCACCTTATAAGATTGCTGGTAAGACAGGGACTGCACAAGTTTTTGGTATAAAACAAGATGAAGAATATGATGAGACAAAAATCAAAAAGAAATTGCAGGATCACGCGCTCTTTATTGGTTTTGCTCCAGTGGAAAATCCACAAATCGCAGTAGCGACTGTTGTAGAAAACGGCGGACACGGCGGTTCAGTTGCGGCTCCAATTGTTCGCGAAGTGATGGATGCATTCATTTTGCAATAAGCTTCCGCTGTTTTTATTACAGATGTGTATTTGTATTGCAGCAACTTCATTGTAGTTGTTAGTTACAATAATTCCGTTAGTGATTAAAAAAATAAACTAATGACTGGCGCAAGACTATGATAATTAAATATGAATAATGAAATTTTCTGACCCAATTGATTTTTATCCGAATGTAAATCAGCGAGGGCGAAATAGTCTCTTATACCGGTTTCATGTCGATCTGCCGTTGTTAATAGGTTTGTTATTAATTTCAGTTACAAGTTTGATTATTTTGTATAGCGCAGGTGATCAGGATTTTGAGCTTATCTATCGACAAGGAATTCGTTTGGGCGTTGCTTTTATTGTAATGCTGGTTCTTGCCCAAATTGCACCCCATCATATTCAACGCTGGACACCCTGGTTGTTTGCGGTCGGGTTGATTTTGCTCTTTTCAGTTTTGGTTTTTGGTCAATCTGGGAAAGGTGCACAGCGTTGGCTTGATTTGGGTTTTTTCCGTTTTCAACCGTCGGAACTGATGAAGCTCGCGGTGCCGATGATGATTGCCTGGTATCTTTCAGACCATGCTTTGCCGCCCAAATTGTCACGTATTCTCATCTCGTTGCTTATGGTTTTCGTTCCTGTATTGTTGATTGCCAGGCAGCCTGATTTAGGCACAGCATTGTTGGTGGGTTGTGCAGGTATATTTGTCATTTTTTTAGCGGGTATCAAATGGCGACTGATTTTTTTATTCTCTGGCATTATTGCTGCGTGCGCACCATTTCTCTGGTTTACCTTACATGACTATCAAAAAGCCCGCGTATTGACTTTTATCAATCCGGAAAATGACCCATTAGGTGCTGGCTATCATATTATTCAATCCAAAATTGCGATTGGTTCCGGAGGCGTTTATGGCAAAGGGTGGTTAAACGGCACTCAGTCACAGCTTGATTTTTTGCCTGAACGATCAACAGACTTTATATTTGCCGCATTTGCAGAAGAGTTTGGGTTAGTTGGTGTCATATTGTTATTGGCAATGTATTTTTTTGTTATTCTCAGAGGATTGTATATTTCGGCTCATGCTCAGGATACGTTTACACGACTTCTTGGGGGCAGCCTGACTATGACTTTTTTTATATATGTTTTTGTCAATATTGGCATGGTGACAGGGTTGTTACCCGTTGTTGGTTTACCCCTACCTTTGGTCAGTTATGGGGGCACATCAATGGTGACCTTGATGGCCAGTTTCGGTATGCTGATGTCTATACATACGCATCGAAGATTACTGTCAACCTAAATTAAGTCCGGGCGCAATTATGTTTAATATTATATTATTTAAGGTTATGTTTTTTAAGGCTTTTTTTAAGACCCTTCTTAAGGCTTTTATTAAGAAAAGGTTAAATTTTACGAATTTATGTGGCCAATTATGCGTGTCATTTTGTCTGCTCGTGTTCTGCGCCCCATCGATTTCACTCGCTGAGAGTGTAATAAATAGTCGGCAGCTGAGTGATTTTGTAGATGAAATGGTCACCAACCATAAGTTCAATGGCCCTGAGTTAGCCAAATTATTGGGTCATGGGGAATTAAAAACAAACATAATTGATGCGATGAATAAACCTGCCGAAGGAAAGCCGTGGTATCAATATCGAGAAATATTTATTAAACCTGCTCGTGTGGAAGGTGGGGTCACTTTCTGGAAGCAGAATGAGGATGTGTTGCAACGGGCTGAAGCCAAGTATGGTGTACCGGCCGAGTATATTGTTGCAATCATCGGTGTAGAGACGCGTTATGGTGCAAATACTGGCAGTTACAGGGTGCTCGATGCGCTGATGACGCTTGCATTTAATTACCCGAAACGAGGAAAATTTTTCCGCAAGGAACTGGAGCAATATCTGCTGTTAACGCGTGAGGAGAAAATTGATCCGTTGTCCGTTAAAGGTTCTTACGCCGGAGCAATGGGTAAACCGCAATTTATATCAAGCAGTTATCGACATTACGCAGTGGATTTTGATAATGATGGAAAAAGAGATTTACTGACTAATATTGAGGATGTCATTGGCAGTGTCGCTAATTATTTTAGTGAGCATCGCTGGGTACCCGGCCAGTCCGTAGTTAGCCGGGTAAAAGTGACAGGCAGTAAATATAAGGCATTACTTAAGCAAGGTCTTAAACCTAAAACGCCTATAAAACGGTTTTCTGATTTTGGAGTGACTGTTTCTGATGATATTCCTGATAAATTAACGGGTGCGTTGATTGAGTTGGAATTAAAAACCGGGCAGGAATACTGGGTAGGATTGCAAAATTTTTATGTTATAACGCGCTATAATCGTAGCCAGCTTTACGCGATGGCTGTTTATCAGCTTAGTCAACAAATCCGTGCTAAACGAATGTCAGGTTTGGCAAAAAATAAGTCTGATTAATCAGAGGTTCTTGGATAGTTTCCTAGGAGGCTGTCCGAGAATAGAAGCCGTCGCGAGGGGAAGTCATTTCAGTCAGGTTTTTCGATAAAATAAGGCGAATATTGGGTATATTTAACGCAATTGGGTATATTTAACGCATTTTATCGGAGAATCTGACTGAAATGGCTTTTCCGCAGTAGGCTCCTCTATTCTCGGACAGCCTCCTAGTACCTTAATTGAATTATTAAGCTTATTCATTTGAGAACCTATAAATGTCGTATCATATAACTATATAGAGATGGCTATTGGCATTAATTACCAGCTTAAGTCATTAGTATAAACAAGGGTATTTGTTATTATGAAGCTGTTATCAATAGTTTTATTGGCGCTATTAGTAGCTGCTTGTGGAGGTATTGCTAAGCAGGACGGACCGCCAGCAGGACCGCACATAAACATCGCTTCCATTCCAGATGCCATTCCGTACGCAGTGCCAAAGAGCAAATATGGAAACCCGCCTTCTTATAGCGTGTTTGGCAAACGTTATCGTGTTTTAGACACAAGTAATGGCTATAGAAAAAAAGGTCTTGCTTCCTGGTATGGAACAAAATTTCACGGCAAACGAACATCAAGTGGTGAGCCGTATGATATGTATGCGATGACCGCGGCCCATAAATCCTTGCCGTTACCCACGTTTGTAAGAGTGACAAATTTAAAGAATAGTAAAAGTATTGTCGTAAAGGTAAATGATCGTGGTCCTTTTCATAAGGACAGAATTATTGACCTGTCGTATGCTGCGGCGATCAAACTGAATATTGCTGGAAATGGAACAGGGCTTGTAGAAGTTGTTGCGCTTGATTCTACCGGGCAAGAAGCATCAGCAATGGTAAAAAAGCAGGCATCGGGAGTGATTGCAAAAAAACAAGATAAAAATAATCTTTATATTCAAATAGGTGCCTACGCTGAACAGAGTAATGCGCAAGGCGTACAATTGAAATTGGTGGAGTCAAATATTAATAATGTGAAAATCAGCCAGGCCGGTTCACCGCAGCGAAGCGTCTTCAGGGTAAGAGTTGGGCCATTGGTTTCAGTCAAGTCCGCAGATGAAGTAGTGGAAAAACTAAACGACCTTGGTTATGGTGAATCCACTATTGTAGTTGAGTAGGCTGTTGTTAAGTAGACGTTTGTCAGCGCTATTATTTTATTGAAATATATAACACTTAAATTGGTGAGTTAATACATGAAATTATTGAGTTTATTGAAGGCGGTGATAGTCATATCATTTTTGTTATTCTGGTTTAGTGTTTCAGTTGCAGCACCTAGTTTGACGCCAACTCCCCCTACTATAAAGGGCAAAGGATATTTGTTGGTTGATTTCAACAGTGGCAGAGTCATTGCCGAGAAAGAGGCAGACACGCGTATGGAACCTGCGAGCCTTACCAAGATAATGTCTTCATATGTGGCCGAAAATGAGTTAAGGGAAGGAAACATCAAGCTTGAAGATGGCGTTGTAATTAGTAAAAAAGCATGGAAGATGCAAGGTTCTCGAATGTTTGTAGAAGTCGGCAAGACGGTCACAGTAGAAGAACTGCTTCTGGGTGTCATTATTCAATCAGGCAATGATGCGACAGTGGCGCTGGCGGAACATATAGCGGGTAGTGAAGATGCGTTTGTGTCATTAATGAATCAGCATGCGAAAGCACTCGGCATGGATAGTACTCATTTTGTTAACAGCACCGGGCTTCCCCATATAGACCACTACACAACACCGAGAGACATGGCAACTATGGCCAGTGCATTAATAAAGCATTTTCCTGAGCATTATGATTGGTATGCCAAAAAAGAGTTCGAATTTAATGGAATTAAGCAATATAATCGTAATAAATTATTATGGCGCGATAAATATGTTGATGGAATTAAAACCGGACACACTGAGTCAGCCGGTTTTTGTCTTGTTGCATCTGCTAAACGGGACGGCATGAGATTAATCTCTGTTCTATTAGGCGCTAACAGTGAAAATACACGCGTAACAGAAAGTCAAAAACTATTGGGGTATGGATTCCGTTTTTTTGAAACTCATCAGCTGTACGCAGCGAATGCAGTTTTGACTGAAGCGCCAATCTGGAAAGGGGAGGTAAAAACGGTGCCGTTAGGATTGACGGACGATCTTTACGTAACTGTACCCAGAGGGCAATATAAAAAACTTGATGCCTCAATGACTATCACAGCCGAGATTATTGCGCCGACCAAAAAAGGACAGAAACTGGGTATGGTCCAGGTTAAGCTGGGTGACGAGAGTTTTGCAGAACGAGATTTAGTTGCACTTGAGGCAGTTGAATCCGGCAGTCTCTGGAATAATTTAATCGATGAAGTGAAGTTGATGTTTAAATAGATGTTATTTTAAAATGGCTATTGTTTGAAGACTGTGTTTTAAGACTATGTTTTAAGACTATGTTTTAAGACAACGGAACAGGATTGTTAAATGATTGTTTTTTTGAACGGAAAGTTTTTACCTGTAGAGCAGGCCCATGTTTCTGTGCTTGACCGGGGTTTTATATTCGGCGACGGTATATATGAAGTGATTCCTGTGTATAACGGTAAATTACTGCGACTTGCCCAACATCTGGATCGTCTGAAGAAAAACCTTGATGCAATACGCTTGAATGTGTCTATGTCTGACGGGCAGTGGGAAGAAATTTTAAATGAATTGGTGCTGTGTAATGCAGAAAAAAGTGATGAAGAAAAAGGTAATGAAGGTGCTGTTAGTCAAGGTACTGTTAATCTAGGGAATGCTTGTGTGTATTTGCAGGTTACACGTGGTGTTGCGCCGCGCGACCATTCTTTGCCCGCTGAGGCGAAAGCGACAGTTTTTGCCATGTGCAATCCGGCTGTTTCTGCTGCGCCCGAATTAAGTGAAAAAGGGATGACTGCGATCACCTTGGAAGACTATAGGTGGAAAAACTGTCATATAAAATCAATTAGTTTGTTGCCTAACGTCTTGCTTCGACAGCAAGCAGTCGATTCAGGCGCAGCCGAAGCCATATTGATCCGCGAAAATGTTGTAACAGAAGGCGCGGCAAGTAATGTATTTATCGTGCAGGACGGTACGCTAATCACTCCACCTAAAGGACCGTTTCTGCTGCCGGGTATTACGCGTGATTTAGTGCTGGAGCTTGCGTCAGAAAATAACATTGCTTGTAAAGAACAAGCAATAAAGGAATATGAATTACGCGGCGCAGATGAAATTTGGTTGACCAGTTCGATGAAAGATATCCTGCCAGTGACGAGTCTCGATGGAAAGCAAATCAGCAAGGGTAAGCCAGGCCCTCTTTGGCATACACTGAACGGGCTATTACAAAGCTTTAAAGAAAATAATATGTAGTGTAGAAATACAAAAGCCTATGTGGAACAAGACTCTGTGTTACGAGACAATGTGTTACGAGACAATGTGTTACGAGAAAAGATAATGGCTGATTCTTCTGATGAATCCCCTCTTAAGTTTCCATGCGAGTTTCCAGTAAAAGCGATGGGTAAAACCGGTCAGGATTTCGATCTGTATGTAATCGAGATTTTTCGCCGCCATGTACCTGACCTGGATGAAGCGCTGATTACTAAGCGCGAAAGTCAGGGCGGAAAATATATTTCTGTGACCGTGACTATACAGGCACAAAGCCGTAAACAACTTGATGCGATTTATCAGGCGTTGTCTGACAGTGAGCAGGTGCTTATGGCGCTTTGATAATTTCTGTTGTTATCCGTTGCTAAACTAACAGATAGCAGCAACTGCAGCGATTATGAAAAAAAATGAACTGATCATTCGGGATTTGGGGTTGCGTGATTATATTCCTGTGTGGAAGGAAATGCAGGAATTCACCGTGGCGCGCGATGATACAACGCCTGATGAAGTATGGCTGCTGCAACATACGCCTGTGTTCACTCAGGGGCTCAATGGAAAAGCAGTCAACGTTATCGATCCAGGTGATATCCCTGTTGTTCAGGTGGATCGTGGTGGGCAGGTGACATATCACGGCCCAGGTCAAATTGTTGCCTATATATTAGTGGATTTGAATCGACGAGGGTGGGGTGTTAGGCATTTGGTGACTGCAATTGAAAACACCGTTATTGGACTACTCAATGAGTACTCACTTGAAGCCTACGCAAAACCGGCTGCACCGGGTGTTTATGTCAGTTTAAATCAACAAGATGCAAAAATTGCTTCATTAGGACTGCGAGTCAAGCGTGGGCGAAGTTATCACGGCGTGAGTCTAAATATTGAATTGGACCTGGAGCCGTTTGAATGCATTAATCCCTGCGGCTATAAGGGACTTAAGGTGACCCAATTATCAGATTTGGTCGAATATGAATCTCTGGAAAAAGTAGGTATGAGATTACTCTCTCAATTGAAACAACAATTAGGCTATGAAGGCGCATTAATGGCATAGTAAAATAGTGTTATGAAGAAAAGGTATTAGCTATTTCTTTACACCATGGATCATGAACCTAAATAAATCAGTTGGATCGACTGTGGGTGCCTAATGCACTGAATCTAACGCGTTTTTCCATTTTTTAAGACTCACCCGTAGAGTGACTACGCGAGACTACGCGATCGCCTTAAAAAATGGAAAAACACGCTATCTTCAGCACCTTAGACCCCCTCGCGACGATCCAACTGATTTATTTAGGATGAAGCAATTAAAGAGCAAACGATGTCAGACAACAGTAAAAACCTGGGAAAAAAAATAGCTTCCACTCATCAACGAGGGAAAGAAAAAGTGTCTCGTATTCCGATCAAGATTATTCCTTCTGAAACGATACAGCGCAAACCAAAGTGGATACGGGCACGCGCCCCCGCAAACAGCGCTAAAGTGACGGCGCTAAAAAATATACTACGTGAACATAACCTGCATACCGTGTGTGAAGAGGCATCTTGTCCCAACCTAGGGGAATGTTTTGGGCATGGTACGGCAACATTTATGATTATGGGTGATATCTGTACCCGGCGTTGCCCGTTTTGCGATGTTGCGCATGGCCGGCCGGAGCCTCTGGACCAAGATGAGCCGGTAAACATGGCGAAGACGATTAACGCCATGGGGCTGAAGTATGTCGTCATTACATCAGTCGATAGAGATGACTTGCGTGATGGTGGTGCCGCACATTTTGTTGATTGCATAAGTGCAGTACGTGAAATTTCACCGCAAACACAAATCGAAATATTGGTACCGGATTTCCGGGGTCGTATGGACGTGGCACTTGGGATAATGGAAAAAATGCCACCCGATGTTTTCAATCACAACTTGGAGACGATACCGCGATTATATAAACAAGTGAGGCCGGGAGCTGATTATGCGTGGTCATTACAATTGATTAAACGTTTTAAAGATCTATTTCCGGGTATTCCAAGCAAATCCGGATTAATGTTAGGGCTTGGTGAATCGCTGGAGGAAGTTGAGCAAGTGATGAATGATTTGAGAGAACATCATTGTGATCGGCTTACACTTGGGCAATATCTGCAGCCAAGCAAATTCCATTTACCCGTTGCGCGATTTGTTGAACCTCAAGAGTTTGATGAACTTGCGGTGCTGGCTAAAAAAATGGGTTTTTCAAATGTTGCAAGCGGGCCTATGGTGCGTTCTTCATATCATGCTGACTTGCAAGCTTCAGGTGGGTTTGAATAGTATTTATTCGTACTGTTTAGCTTCCAAAAAAATTCCCCTATTAACAGTGACATTCATAGGATAGTGAATGCGATTTACTAAGCTTAAGCCTTAAGCTCTAAGCCTTAAGCATTTTTTAAGCTTGGTATTAAGATCAAAATTAAATTTTCGTGTGTATCCGGTTGTGTTACCGTAGGCAAAATTTTAAATTGCTTACTTTTCGTTGAGCGTGTTCATAGTAAGCTTATTTTATGTAAAAATTTCTAAGTCAAGTAACGAGAGAGGTGTTATGAAAAGGTTTACAGAATTAGTTTTTTTAGCGGGTTCTATTGGTTTTGCAAATCTCGCAGTAGCTGCGAATACAGAGCTGAGTGGTTTTGCAGATATTGTTTACGTCGTGTCTGATGGGGTTAATGATCCCCCATTCGTAACTGAAAATAGATTTGATGTATCTGCTGAATTGGATTTGAAAACGTCTATTAACGATGCAATGTCTACACGCATAGATATTGATTTAAATACAAACTCTGGTGCTCTCGGTGGTGGGGATTCTGCCCGCCTTGAACAAGCGTTTTTTTCATGGGACTCGGATTCAGCTATCAAAATAAAGGCTGGCGTTTTTAATAACCCGCTGGGCTGGGAAGCAGAGGATGCACCCGATTTATATCAGATATCGCACGGTCAGATTTATGAAATATGGGATAGAGAAACAGATTTTTCCGGAAACAATGTTGCAGGAGTAGAGGTATCTGCGACGATCGGCGCTATGCAAATAATGGGCGCGTTGTTGAACGATTTGGGTAATGTCGTCGAAGAACAATCCCTGATGGGGCTTGCTCGATATTCGCCTGAACGCATGCCAGACTTAGCCTTGGAAGCGGGTTTTGTCACACAGGATCAGGGTCTTGAAACCATTATCGATGTTAATGCAACATTAGTGATGTCAGCGTTAACAGTAGGCGCGGAGATTCTTCTTCCCGCAGAGAACATTGACTTTGCGATTGGCGGCACAGGTTCTTATAAAATCTCTGACCAACTTTCTGTGACAGGCAGGGTTGATCATGTCAGTTATGATGATCCTAGCGCGCCGACGGTCGATGATGTGTTCAGTATTACGTTGGCTGCGAGTTACATGTTGGACAAAAACCTGGTGGCAAATGTCGAGTTGCGCATTAATGACAGCGATTTAACAAATACTAATTCGTTTGCATTTGGTGGTTGTTCGGCGGTTACCTGTGATGGCGAAGTCATCCAAGTCGAAGCAATAGCTACATTCTAGCCAATACAATTAGTTTATAAATCGTTAGCCTATGCCCGTTGCGGCGCGGCATAGGCTTTTTTATATCAACGTTCATATTTGCCAAAAATTAGTGCCTTAATCAGCATAATAATTATACACAAAAGTCAGTTGTTCGATCCCAGTGTGAGCGTTCCTCTTAAACATATCCTTTTCAGTGCATTAACATGTGCAAATACTTCATTTCATTGTCTTAACATTTGTTGTATGGAAGGGTACAGCTTGTGTTAGTTATTTTCCTTTACTTTACTCAGGGAATTATCCGCCAACTAGGCATGGGCTGTGCAATAGCCTGTGAGCTGCGTTCGATTTAATTATGATATATAGCGTAGTATCTTTGATAGTTAATCTATTAGTAGGATTAATAGACATCAACAGCATCGGTGCTGGTCATTTAATAACGCATGAGTAATAGACAGGTATATCTAACGCTATTTATAGTATTAGTGATTAGTTTAGCGACTATATCCGAGCCTGTTGTTGCCCTTGAAAATAGAATCAGTCTTAGCCAACAACGCAAAGATTTCGTAGCAGCGAGAGATGCGCTTACTAACGGAAGAGTAGAGACCTTTAAAAGGATGAGTCGCTGGCTTGAATCGTATCCGCTTTATGGTTATTTGCGTTATGACTATCTTTCGCCCCGCCTGCACCGTACAACTGATGTTGAAATTCGTGAGTTTATTTTGACTTACGCAGATAGCTCTATTAGCCATCGTTTACACAACAAATGGTTATTTAATCTAGCGCGTAGAAAACGCTGGGGGACTTTTTTAGAGGAATATAATAAAGGCGAAAATAAGGAAAAGGGCAATGTGAAACTTTACTGCTATTCATTGCAGGCCCGGCTTAAACTGAAACTCTCTGCTAAAGCACGCAAAGAAATCATGGAAGAAATAAATACTTTATGGTTGCAAGGTAATTCTCAGCCGAAAGACTGCGACCCGGTGTTTGAATTTTGGAAAGCACAAGGGGGCATGACTGAAGAGGCGCTTTGGAAAAGAATTCGTCTTGCGATGGATAATAAAAAAATAAGTTTGGCAAGGTATTTGTCCAAGTCACTAAATAGCAGTGGTCGAAAATGGGTAGAGTACTGGATGCGTATGCACAAGCGCCCCGCCGCGATGTTAGGTCATTCGGCGTTTGAGAAAGATACATCTATTACCCGAAACATATTAAAGCACGGCATTAAGCGATTGGCACGAATAGAAATAGAGTCGGCAATAACAGAATGGCAAAGATTAAAAAAAAATCATACCTTTAATGACAAAGAGGTCGCTGAATTAGATCGACACCTGGCGTTAACGGCGGCTTATCGAAATCATCCGAGCGCCTCAGAGTGGTTAGGTTTATTATTAGTGGAAGATGATGTTGTTACACCGTGGCGAATTCGGGCTTTGTTGGCTAATCAAAATTGGTCTGAAGCGCTGTCCCGGATTGAAGCCCTACCTGAAATTGAATTGAGTACAGATCGTTGGCAATACTGGCATGGCCGCGCGCTTCATGAAATTGGCGTAAATCAAACAGATAGCACGAATGTTGCCAAGGTTAAAAAGGCGGAAAAAATTTTTAACAAAATCTCTAATCATCGAAGCTACTATGGGTTTCTGGCAGCAGATCGATTAGAAAAAGCCTATAATTTCGAAATCGAGTCCGTTGCACATCAGGAACATGAGCTTTCTCAAGTGGTTGCGCTACCGACTATGACGCGTGCATATGAGCTATATCGTCTTGGTTTTACGGTTGAGGCGCGTAGAGAGTGGCAGTTTGGTTTAAAATCGATGGACAAGAGACAATTACAACTCGCCGCCGTATTAGCAAGTCGTTGGGGTTGGTATGACCGGGCAATTCTAACGGTGGCGAAAAGCGAACACTTTAGTGATTTGGATATTCGATTTCCCATGGCATATAAAAAACAGGTTGTGTCATCTGCGCGTCGCTATCGGATAGATCCCGCCTGGGTATATGGGGTGCTTCGTCAGGAGAGTGCGTTTATGACAGATGCACGATCAAGCGCAGGGGCATTGGGCTTGATGCAGTTGATGCCGGGAACAGCCAGGCTCACGGCAAAATTATTAAAGTTACCCATGAGAAATAAATACGAACTACTAGAGGCGGATAAAAATATCCGATTAGGCAGTGGTTATCTAAAACAC
This sequence comes from Gammaproteobacteria bacterium, assembly GCA_013151345.1. Classification (GTDB taxonomy): domain Bacteria; phylum Pseudomonadota; class Gammaproteobacteria; order SG8-11; family SG8-11; genus JAADIM01. The sequence continues at coordinate 23,728 of JAADIM010000024.1, read as the reverse complement.
ATGTTAGATAAACATAATGGCCACCAGGTATTGGCTACTGCGGCTTATAATGCTGGCCCCCATAGAGTAAAAAAATGGATTCCTAAGCATAGCGGAATGCCTGCGGATTTATGGGTTGAGACCATTCCTTTTTCGGAAACCCGTAGGTACATAAAAAACGTGATGGCGTTTACCACAATTTTTGATAAACGTCTTGACGGAAAGCATATTGCGTTGTCCAAACGTATGCCGGAAATATATTCAAAAAAATAAATAAAGCCATTCTGCGTTAGAGGTCATTTTTTTCAAAATTTGATACAATTTCCGAATTGTTGGAGTGACTATATAGGTCGAGGTGACTAATATATCCATATGTTGTTCAGTCCAAGCTACATCGACTATAAGATGCATGTGTGGCAAATTTTTATTTCTTCCAGGAGTTAGTGGTGATTGAAAAAAGAACAGTTTGTGTATTAGGTGGTACCGGTTTTGTAGGGCGGCATTTAGTTGGGGAATTAACAAAAGTGGGTTATTTTGTAAGGGTTTTATCGCGTAAACGCGAGCGACATCGTGAGTTATTGGTGTTGCCAGGAGTGAGTGTCATCAATGCAAATGTTTATAACAGTAAAGAATTAAATCGGCATCTGGCTGGTGTAAGTATTGTCATTAATCTCGTTGGTATTCTTAACCAACGGGGTCACAATAATAGCTTTAACGTGTCTCATATCGAGTTAACAGAAAAAATAATTGCCGCCTGCAAGAAGAATAATATAAGAAGGTTGCTGCATATGAGTGCGCTAAACGCAGACGCAGAAAAAGGCGCAAGCAAATATCTCAAATCCAAGGGTGTTGCCGAAAATTTAGCGCATGATGCGCAAGGTATTAACGTAACCAGTTTCCGGCCTTCAGTTATATTTGGGCCAGACGATGATTTTTTTAATCGATTTGCCAGCTTACTTAAAATAACACCGTCCATATTTCCACTAGCGTGCCCGAAATCAAAGTTTGCGCCTGTTTATATCGGTGATGTTGTGAGTTGTTTCGTAAAGGCAATAAATAATCAAAATACCTATGGCCAACGATATGAACTTTGCGGACCGGAAGTTTATTCGTTAAAACAGTTAGTCGAGTTTACGGCCAGTCAAATAGGTGTCAAACGGCGTGTAGTGGGTCTGGGTCATGGCCTTTCAAATCTTCAAGCATGTGTCTTGGAATTGTTGCCCACCAAGCCTTTTTCTAGGGATAATTATAAATCATTACAAGTGGATAGCATTTGTGATGAGGCGTTTCCGGCAATTTTTAATACGATACCCAAATCGGTAGAGGCAGTTATGCCGAAGTATCTGGCACTTAAAAATTCACGCGGGCGATATTACGATTATCGTGCAAATGCGAGAAGAAATTAGCGGCGGTTAGGTTAGTATGCAGGACTCATTTCTCCACATTTAGGCTTAATCCGAGGTTTTCTAGTTTTATATCGCGTTCCTTTTCTGGTAGGTTCCCAAGCGCTATGGCAGCAATATAAAATTGGCTGAAGTCACTATTGTTTTGCTGAAACAGAGCAGTAAACGCAGGTACATAGTCTGCGTAAGTTGTAATAGCGGCAATTTTTGCGTTATTTATATCTGTCGAAAACCATTTGTCATAACCGTTATAATCACCCCATTGCTGTTTTAGCTGATGGTAGGCATCTTTCATTTCACTAATGATAGAACGCTTTTTTGTGCGTTTTTCGTTTTCTGGAATTTCCAATGCATAAAGTTGATCGAGATTATCGTAAGTCGTTTTAACCAGATCAATAAAATCATTGCGCCTTGATGCATTTTTACTGTATTCATTAAACGCGTCTTCTGTTCCGTTGTCTGCCATCCATAATCGTATTCCTTCGAGTTCAACGGTTTTAGCAAAACTTTCATTAAAAGCCGAATCGTTATCGACATAAACGACCTGGTGTGCCAGCTCATGGAAAATCAAGCCAGCGAGGTGTGCATTATCCCGATGCAACACGGTATTCAACAGTGGGTCGTCAAACCAACCTAATGTGGAATAGGCCTCCACACCACGCAAGTAAACATCATAGGCTTTTTCCTGGTATGCCTTTGCGTATTCGATAACATCCTCCTTGGCGAAATAACCCCGATAACGAATACAGCCGGCAAAAAGAAAGCACCACTCTTCCAGTTGCAATGAAAATTCTGGTGCAGCGACGATGTTCCAAACGACATAAGGCCTTCCTATATCGAGATAGCTACGATAACTGCCGTCTTCGGGCAGGCCGAGTTTTTTTGTGGCAAAATCGCGCATGTTAAGCACCAATGCCAGTTTTTGTTTTAACGCTGTGTTTATGTCATTTGATTGCAGTAATTCGTCAATAGGCTGGCGGTTTGATAATATGCTGATCTGCCCACCAATCGATTGGGCGTAGTAGCCCAGATGACTGCACCCTGAAATAAGCCCTATTGTGCTTAAGCATATTAATAATAGATAATTTCTTGCATGGCGCATAACTGGTCAATTTATTCATCGTTGTGCTTAACCGGCAGGTCAGAGCGTTGTTTGAATTGTGCAATAATGAAGTGAAGCGCGCAATTCAAAATTATTGCAACTATGTCTTTTTTTCATCCGGTTTCCTGAGGCTCTAACGATAAAGCACCGCGGCAACCAAGTAGCGGCGTGTATTTTTATTTTGCAAAAATCACGATTTATTTGGATGTCCGCTGGAACGTGGTTATGTGCATAATTTGAATTCAAGCAATATGGCCAATCAGTTATTTTCTGTTATGTCATGTAAAGCCCGCATTGATTACATCTCTAGCCCACGGTGCAGGTCTAATATTAAAAGGCCCGCCTGTAGATCTTTTAACACGTATATTAGTTAAAACATCTCTCGTTTTTACGGAAAGTTATAAATACTGTCATTTACTCTTATCAGCCCAATGCCATGATGGTTCATCTAACATGCCTTGCCCCACTACCTGAGTTCGGCCAAGATTTTTTTCTAACCCTAATGAATTACACTCTTCCGAATTCTCCAACGCGGCAATAAGTCTACTAGCATGAGACACAACCCAGACTTGGGTTGATTCTGCTGCATGGATTATCAATCTAGCGAGCGCTGGGAGTAAATCAGGGTGCAGACTTGTTTCAGGTTCATTCAGTACTATTAAAGGCGGTGGCCTTGGTGTGAGTAGAGCGGCTACCCACAGTAAATAACGTAATGTACCATCTGACAATTCTAACCCGGATAAGGGTCTCAACAGACCTTCTTGGTGCAACTCCACAGCAAAGCGACCATCTTGTTGTACAGAAATACTCAAACTAGCCCCTGGAAATGCATCCGAAATTGCTTTATCAAGCGCTTCAGTATCACCAATTTCCATTATTGTTTGCAGAGCCGCAGCCAAATCTCTTCCATCATGATGAAGTGCAAGTGTGCGCGTACCTAACTGGGGTAATCTTGCTGGTGATTCTGAATCTGTTCTAAAATGGTCATAGAATCTCCAGCCACGTATTTTTTCTCGCAACGTAACCACTTCAGGCGTCCTTGTCGGGTCAGATATCTGACTAAAAATACTTTCAAAACTATTTGTATGTTGTGCAATAACATCCCATTTTCGGTTTGAGCGAATCTTTATTACTGCGCCATCTCTATCAACTAACAAACTTGCCGGTCGATATGCATTCCCAGCCCAAATACACTCGCGTTTTATTTCAGGGTCCAGTGAAAAAGCAGAACTGGAAGGCTTAGGAAGACCTAAGGAAATAGAATAACCAAAATCATCAGCAGAAAACCCTAAACGTAATCTGGCTGTCTTTTGTCTCGGGCCACCTTGTACTGGCACTTCACCTTTACGCATTTTTTCAGATATTTTTTCTGGCCCAGCCCAAAATGTTGTATCTAGCCCACCTTCCTTAGCCAGCGCTGTTACCACGCCGCCTTGTGCTGTCTCAGCTAATAATCTCAATGCCCTATATAAATTAGACTTACCACTGGCGTTCGATCCCGTAATCAAATTTAAGGAGCCCAGTGGTATTACTAAATTAAATAGAGATCTATAGTTCCCTATTGCAAGTGTATTTATCATCGAAAATATCAAATCTGATGTGGAAGCTGAGAGGGAACCCCTCCGGCTATCCGATTAGACGACCTTTTTCTAGTATCTAATTATATTAAAACCTTCTTTGTCTGAAGGAGCCTCAAAATATTTTGTAATTTCATCAAACTCTTCTGCTGAAGTAAATGCTGTTCCCACCGGTTTATGTTTATTTCTCTCATTTAATTGTTGCTTACAGATGTCATCACTCACCTCGATAAAGTGCAGCACATGTGAAACATTTACCTGTTTGTAAATAGCGCGAAACCAACTACGTTGCATTACAGTATTTCCTGGGAAATCTAAAACTACGGATACGCCATGAGAAAGTAGTGATTGTATGTGTTCTGACAATATATTTCTCAGGCGACCCGAATACTTAACATACCCTGGAATATCAGTTATTTCATCTGGGTAAAGTTGAGAAAGCCAGCTGTCTTCTCTTAAAAGTACAGCGTTGTGTTTTTTTGCCAGAGCATTGGCTAAGGTGGATTTTCCAGCTGCCATTTTCCCGCAAAAAAAATGTAATGTTGTTTCTATACTCATAATGTCCTCTACAGCTTTATTGACGCTTAGCGCCGCCATAATTTGACGACTGAACGTAGCGTAAGGCGGTCAATCTGATGGCTTTGTTAGCCATGACTCTAACCACGCTGCATTTTATTGGCAAAAACTGAGATGCCATTGTAAGTCGTTTTAAATTCATCTACTACTTTAAACCCATCATTACTGTAAAGATTCTTCGCAGGGATATTGGTGTTGGTCATATTGAGAGTCTGTTTGTTAATAGTTTTTTTACACAATACAAATAATTTATAATAAAGCAGGTGGGTTTTCGGCGATGGCTATGGTAGTGGGAGCCAAGCTAGCTTAGGGGTGGGTCATTGACAGTAAACTACTTCTGGATTTGGGTAAAAAGGGCATTTATTCTCCCTATGCTCGATTAATCTTTCCATATCTAAAATGTCTTCAATTCTGATTTTCAGATTGAAAAATTTCTACAAAATCAGAAACCTTTTTTAAAGCCGATGTGTAGGATTTTTCTCCAAGATGATCTATGAGTAAACGATCAATAGACATGAGAGCTTCAAATCCTTTTTGAATAGTAAATGGGCCCGAAGTTTTAAAAAACACCAGTTTAGACCGGCTATCTTCCGGGTCTTTTTTCAGGAACAAGATTTTCATGTGAACCATCTCTTGCACAAGTTTACTCACGGACTGTTTAGAGACCCCTTTGCGTTTGGCAACCTCTGAAACACTAGTGCCCTCAAAGTCGATGTAAGGAAAAAGGTCTAGATGAGACTGTTTAAGTTCAGGTATATGAAAGGCGTTTCGAGCAGCAGCAAGGCCCCTTTCATTTATGAGCCGCCCCACTTTTATAAGCTGATGTGAAAGAGAAGCACCTTTTTGTTTTTCAAAGTCAGATTTTTTCATATTTTTAGTAAACCATAGTTGACTAATGTAGTCAACCGTGATTTACTAAAATAAGTCAGTCTTGGTTGACCATTTATATGAAGGAAATAACTAAGAACGTTATGGGGTAACGAAACAATGAAAAGAATCGCTGAGAACATCTTTACATATAATTATTCTGCAAAAATTATGCCTGGAGTCCACTTTCCTGTAAGTTCATCTTTTATAGAGTCGGAAAACAATAAACTAATGGTTATTTCACCCGGCCCCTTCGAGCAAAAGATGATCCAAGAAACTATTGCCAAATACAGTACGGTTTACTGCGTCGCCCCCAATGCTTTTCACTACAAGCATCTAAAGAGCTTCAATGTTCTTTTTCCTAAAATAGATATTTATGGACCTTCTGCCTTAACTAAGAAACAACCCTGGTTATCTGATAAAATTTTAAGCCTGGATTTACTTAATGAAAAACTAAAGGATCAGGTTTTGTTTTTTCCCATACTAGGTAACTCATTATTAGATGAGACGGTCTTTTATTGCCGTCAATCAAAATCACTCATAGTTACCGATCTGTTTTTTAATATGAAGAACCCGATGCCATTAGGTAGAAAGTGGATTCTGAGTCTTGTAGGCGCAAGAAATAAAATTGCTCAAAGTAAACTGGTAAAAAGCTCAACTAAAGATAAAGAGGCCTACGTACGTTCTGTAAAACCTCTAAGCGAACTGGATTGCCAACGAATAATTGTGGGCCATGGTCATATTGTCGAGGGGGCTGCTGAGATAAAGAAAGCGTTAGAGGTCATTGGGGCTATCTATACCCGTAGCGATTGAGATTTAGGTGTAACTGCACGCCCTCTTTATTCCATGGCTGCGTGGCCTGCAGGGATGCAGGTCAGGCGCGTGA
>JAADIM010000024.1:0-17268 GCA_013151345.1 Gammaproteobacteria bacterium | reverse complement strand
CAATAGAGCGACTATTACTCGTCATTTCGCCTTGCCATGAAATAAATAGGACGCACATTTACACCTAAATCCCAAACGCCACGGGTATAGAGCGGAGAGAGGCGGCGCCGAGTGCGCCAAGCGAAGCTGGCGACAGTAGTGGTTAAGTTCTTAAATTCGGTTGAATAGGTCGCTCTCTATTTCTTCATGCTGTACACCTTGGTTTTTTATGGGTTATATTACCCCATTAACGTGTACACATTCATTAAGCCACATCAGGTCGAACTCCTACATGTAGTAAAAGCTTCCGCTCCTGCTCACGCCTATTGCCTACATTCATGTAGGCAATATCGGGAATATTTGCAAGTTTAGCAACGATGAGTTTGACATTTTCAGGCATAATACATCGTTTCATGACACATCAAAGGTGCCTTAAGCATATGGAAATATATCTCGTAGGGGGAGCGGTTCGTGACAAACTTCTTGGTCTTGAAGTAAAAGATAGGGATTGGGTCGTCGTGGGTGCAACGCCGGAACAAATGAAAGCCCGGGGTTATCGCCAGGTGGGTAAGGATTTTCCAGTTTTTTTACACCCTGATACGCATGAAGAGTATGCGTTGGCACGGACGGAGCGTAAAACAGGTCCGGGTTATAGCGGATTTGAATTTGACTATGATGCAACGGTTACCCTTGAAGAAGACTTGAAACGAAGGGATTTAACTATCAATGCGATTGCAGAAGATAAAAAGGGTAATCTTGTTGATCCATTTTTTGGACAAAGTGATCTCCAAGCAAAAAAATTAAACCATGTTTCATCAGCGTTTTTAGAAGATCCGGTGCGTATTCTGCGAGTGGCGCGTTTTGCCGCACGTTTTTATGAATTTGGATTTAGTGTGTCGGCAGAAACTAATAGTTTAATGCATAAAATGGTTGAAAACGGTGAGGTCGATTCATTAGTAAAAGAAAGAGTATGGGGGGAACTGGATCGCGCCTTGGGAGAGAATAACCCACAGGTTTTTTTTGCTGTGTTACGTGAATGTGGTGCGTTAATAAGGCTTTTTCCTGAAATTGATCGTTTGTTTGGTGTTCCGCAGACAGAGAAGTACCATCCGGAAATAGATACCGGTATACATGTCATGATGGTGTTACAACAAGCGGCGAGATTAACGCAGGACAAGCGCGTGCGTTTTTCTGCGTTAACGCATGATCTAGGTAAAGGAACAACGCCCAAAGAACTATGGCCAAAGCATATTGGCCATGAAATGCGCGGTGTAGGTCTGGTAAATGAATTATGTGATCGGTTCGCTGTACCAAATGAGTTTCGCGAACTGGCATTGTTGGTGGCGGAATATCATACAAAGGTGTTTCGCGCCGATGAATTGCGTCCTGACACGTTCATAAAAACGTTTGACTCTTTGGATGCTTTTCGGCGTCCTGGACGCTTTGAGCAATTTTTAATTTCTGTAGAAGCCGACTCCAGAGGGCGAAAAGGCTTTGAGGATGTGCCGTTCCCGCAGGCAAACATTTTTCGATCAGTCTTTCATGCGGCGATGCAGGTAGATGCGAAGCAAATAGTTGAAAAAGGCTTTGAGGGGAAGGCGATATCAGACGAATTGCGGAAGTTGCGAGTGGAGGCAGTGAGGCAGGTTTTAAATCGTTAAATACATTTTTAAAAATAGTAAGCCAGATCTAGCAAGATATGATCATCCTTTATCGGCACAGACTGGAACGCGCGGATTTCCAAGTTTAATTTCCAACTCTCACCCAAACGTCGACTTGCTTCTGCAGTATAGAGCACGGTGTCATTATCCAGGTCGATGATTGTGCCAATGAGCGCATCTGTGCTTTGGATATCGTTTAAAGCAAAACGCAAAGCGATTAAAATATCGTTTTGGAATGGAGTAGGGGCGGTTTCATCGCGGTTATCATATAAATATTCAGCAACTATGCCCAGGTCTGTATCAGTTTCATATATGCCATAAAAACTGTACTCAAGCCCCGCCGTGAGTGCATTGAAACTTGGGTTCTGGCCGGATCGATGGATCGCTTCGAGTTTCCATAACCAGCTTTCCAGCGTTGCTTGTATATCGATGCCTGTTTGATTGATTAATTCATAGTGTGGAATGAGTACGGGATTGCTGGCATTATCCTCTCCCGGAGAGAATGCTGGTTCACGGCTGGTTCCATAAAAGTGCGATAAACCGACATCCCAGTCACCGATTGTTTTTGACCAGCGTGCTGCTAAATCGATATGTTTTTCCTCTCGTGAGGATTCATAAACTGCCTGACTGGTGTCAACACGAGGGTTGCTGCGTAAACGTCCTTCTGCTCCCGGGAATGTGCGTTCGCGGAAACCAGGTAACACAAATAAGTCGATGATGCCCCAGTTTCTTATCAGGGATACATTAATCATGGGCTGCCCTAATTTATCTTCTCCGTTTGAGTTTTCTACCAGATCAGTTTGGTTAATTATATCGACAAGATGCTGGGATTCAGTGACGCCCCAGAATACCTTTCCTATACCTGCTCGCAGTTCCCAGTTTTTTTCCGCTTTGATCCACAGCAATTCTCGTATATCAACATGACTGCGCTTCGCATCCTGACTATCTAATCGGGCAAACGGAGTGAAAGTCAGAGATTGATAACCCTTATCCCATTCGGTCCGGTATTCAGGTTGAAAAGCAAAAGAGCTATTGGAATCACTTTGTAATGGAGATGATGCGTCGTCATAAAAGTAACGCGATTCTAGCGATGCAAATCCGGACCATTCACCTGCATGTGCAGTGTTAAGAGATAAGAGTAATACTATTAAAAAGTATAGTTTTTGCATATCGTATATATCAAATATAGTGTGTTATCTAACCCGCTTCAACGTGCTTTTATCAAAATCTCGATCGCTGAGACCTGTTTTAAATTTATAATTTTTCCATAACAGGGTAGTGCTTTTGCTTGTCTGATGGTTTTCCACATGCATTTTTTCGGCGCGCCAATGTTTATCGAGATATTTCTTATGATTGGAGTATTGTAGCGTTTTTAGCAATGAATTTTTTCTATCGTAAAATACAATTTTAATAAGACGGTATTCCTTTTTGTCATACCATGCTTCTTGTCGCGTATATCCGGAGTGCTTGTATTGTGGTAATCTTTCGACTACAAAACAATCTAAGCCATCAATAACTTCATCACGCAAATATTTATAATTGTATTTTTCAATTTCCTGCGAACCCAAATCTTCGAACGCAAATTCACTGCCCATGAATGGTCCGGATTTGTTTCGTGAAGAAATGCGCTTGACTCTTTTTAGAGCCGGCAAGTATAACCATTGATCGTCAGGATCAAGTTTGTGGGAAAATGTCAGCATGGCGGTGCCTTTTATATCCGCTGGGGTATCAAATATAGAAAGAGATTTGTCACCGTCGCCCTGGACTTCAAGCGTTTTTATTCGGATTAAGCGGCTTGTCTCGTCACCTTGTTTGTTACGCAGTGTCATCGTCATCTCGGCGGTTGAATCTGAAAAACCAAGATCCCGTTGGTCAAATTCCTTTGCAATGGCGAGACCCTTGTCTTCAGCGGTTTCAGCCTGAATAACCGGCGTTACTAATAAAGCACAGGTGATCAATACACTATTTTTAAAATAGGCGTTGATATCGAACATTCTTTTAGAAAAAATACCAAAAAATTCAAGCTGAGGCTTTTGCAGAAGTGTTAGCAGTTTTTTCATTTTTCTTTCCCTCTAGTTTCATTAATAGTGGTGGCAGCAGCAGAAAATCGATTATTAATGCGATTGCAATGGCTATCGCTGTTAACAACCCCATGCCGGAATTCAGTTTGAATGTAGAGAAGGTCAATATAAAGAAACCAGCGACCAGCGCCAGTGACGTAACCCATAATGCTGTTCCAACGGTTGCAAATGCATAACGCACAGATTCATATGCATCTTTATTTTGTTCGCGCCTTGCGCGTAAATATTTACTTAGAAAATGCACGGTGTCGTCAACGACGATTCCCAGCGTCATTCCGCTGACAACTGAAAGTGCGAGCCCCACTTCTCCTACAAACAAACCCCAAATACCAAATGCCATTGCGGCAGGCACAAGATTGGGTATCAAGCTGATAAGCCCTATTTTAATTGAACGTAGTGCAATCATTAATATAAGCGAAATTAATATTAACGCGACAGTTGTTCCCGTTAACATGCTTATGATGTTTTTCTTACCAATATGAGCGAACATGATTGACGGGCTAACGCCGTCAGAGCGCATGTTAGCTGGCGCATTGTCTTTAAGCCATTGTTGCGCACGTTCCTCAAGTGCAATTAAATCATTGCTGGACAAGCTCTTTAACGTAGCTGTAAATCGTACCGCCGACTTGTCTACGTTTATCTGGTTATTTAAATCCAGGCCGTAAGGCAATGACATTTCATAGAGCAATAAATATTGTGCAGCGAGATTGCGTTCTTCCGGCAAACGATACCAGCCAACGTCGTTGCCATGCATGTTCTGATTCAAACGTTTAAAAATATCAGTTACAGTATTAACGTGCAGCGTCTCAGGTTGCTGTCGATACCATTGCGCAAAGTTGTCGACTGTTTTCAAAAAATTTGGATCACTTACGCCACCTTTGCTGTTTGCTTTTAACGAATATTCAATTAGGTAAATGCCAGTAAGATTTTCCGTGGTGAAATCTGTTGCCTTGCGAAAATCGACTGATTCATCAAAATATTTAACAAATTCGTCGTTTAATTCATTGTTGGGGATAAATGCAACTGACACAATGACTGCCGCGCTCATAATCCATAACAATCGTCCGCGTTGATTAATAACAAATTCTCCCAGAGCGCTCATTGCGTGATGTCCGCGAGTTTTTCCTTCACGCACTTTTACTGGTAACGCCATCATGAGCGCAGGCAGGGTTGTGATGGAAAAAAAGAATGCGGCGGTTACACCCATTGCCACGATGTTTCCCAAATCGTTAAAAGGTGGTGAGTCACTGAAATTCATGCTTAAAAAACCTATGGCGGTGGTCAGGCTGGTGAGGAAAACCGGTTGCAGGTTTATGCGTATACTTTCGATCATCGCGGCTTTCTTTTCCATGCCGTGACGCATGTGATAAAGAAAGGACACTAGGATATGCACGCAATCGGCGATCGCTATTGTGAGAATAATATTGGGCGCACTCGCGGAAGGGGGCGTTAATTTAATACCCGCCCAGCCGGCCAGGCCCATACCTGCGATAATGGATAAAAAGATGACGACGACCGTTGCCAGCGTACCTGATATTACGCGTAACAGCAGGCCGACAACCAGGACGGCAACCAGGAACATGAGTGGTACTAGGGTGCTCATGTCTTTTTGTGAAGCCTCCTGAAAGCTATTGTTCATAAATATCATACCGGTGAGGTAGATATCGATTTCCGGATTTTGCGCTTTTATTTTTTCAGCCAGTTCTCTGGAGAAGCGAGTGATCTCTGGCACCAGTCCGCCGCCTTTTTGATCAGGTAGCTGGATAGTGACATTGACCCCAGTAACATGTCCTGAGGGTGAAATTGCGCGATTAACCAATAAGGGTTCGGTGGTCGCGATGGTTTTAATACGCTGTAGATCTGCATCGCTCAGCGATAAGCTGTCTTCCACCAGATCCTGGACGACCAACTCGTCTTCTTCAGCGGATATGAACTGGTAATTGGTAATAGAATCGACGCGGATAGAATTCGGTGTCTGCCACGCTTCTTTTGTCAGCTGTTCGATACTGGCCAGGGTTTCGCGTGTAAAGACTTTGCCATTTTTAGGCGCAACAACGTAGAGCACATTATCATTTTTGGTATAGGTATTTTGTAAGGCTTCAAACGCGATGAGTTTAGGGTCATCGGGGGAAAAGAATACTCGGTAATCCGTAATAAAACCCAAATTACGAACGCCGCTGCCCGCAATTAGAATGACAACGAGAGAAAGGAAAAGCACTCGCCATTTATGATTAACAATCCATGTGCCGAATTTTAATGCGAATGAATCTGTGGCCATTATGTGCTCCTGTTGCCCTGAATATTCCGTTACTTTGGCATTCAGGTTCTAAATACTAAATAAATAAAAAAATATTCACTCTTATTTGTACTTGTTACGTAAAAAATCTACACGATTTGTGTATAGGTAAATTTAAATTCTAATGTTTTTGTAAGCCGCGGATTAACAACTGAACAACGCCAATTGCCATGTCCTCAAACTGCTCAGGTGAATACAGGCTCATAAAGATAGGCACCCTGAATTTAACCGTGGCGGAATGAACCGACTGCGCTGTTTTAAGCACGTCGGGTATATCAAATTCGCCGGTTCTATTGCCCTCGGATAAAATTTCGGCGAGTAATGATTGTTCTGTCTTCATATTGTGGTGCACAATGTCTTTTCTTTCGCTGGCGATGATGGTCACTAACTCATTGATTTTTAACTGATCTGAACAAGTGTTACAGGTATATCGCAATGAGGCGAGTACATAGGCTTCCAGGCGTTGTGCCGCTGTCAGGCCGGGCCGTCGAACTACTTCACGTAGAATATCAGTGCCTTGTGCCATGCATTGTTGGGCAAAAACAGCACCTATATTGAGTTTATTATCAAAATACCGGTATAAATTGGCAGCCGACATGTCGCAATCTTTTGCAATTTCGGCCATGGTCGTTTTATTGTATCCATAGATACGAAAGCGCTCTTCAGCGGCTTTTAAAATGCGCTGACGGGTATCTTCGGAGTTTTCAGCAGACGATATCATCGGGAATTTATAGCATTGATTTAGTGAATAATCAATAAATTGTTCATTAATTACTTGGTTCGTCTTATTGTCGTATTATAGTGTGTTCGTTTTGCTGCCGGGCTTTGTATGACGTTACGATTCAAAACGACTAAGCTTTTTAAAGGTTTTTAGTCACTTGGAGGAATTTAATTGTTATGGTGCGTATTGGAGTTGATCTTGGCGGTACAAAAATAGAAATTGTTGCACTTGGCGAAAATAGTGAGGAGTTGCTGCGTGAACGTTTATGGACACCCCAAGGTGATTATAAAAAAACACTGCAAACGATTGTTACATTAGTCGAGAAAGTCGAGCTTAAACTGGGTTTGTCTCGTTTGGACATGTCGGTTGGCGTGGCAACACCTGGTGCAATTTCTAAAAAAACGGGTTTGCTGAAAAATTCAAACTCAGTTTGTTTGAATAATCAACCAATACGTATTGATTTGCAGAATTTGCTGGGAAAAGACATTCGCATTAGTAATGATGCTAATTGTTTTGCATTGTCAGAAGCGACCGATGGCAATGCGACGGGCGCTAATGTCGTATTCGGTGCGATAGTTGGAACAGGGACAGGTGCCGGAATTGTTGTTGGTGGCAAGCTTTTATCAGGTGTTAATTCTATCGCGGGTGAATGGGGTCATAATTCATTACCTTGGCCAAATGAAAACGAATATGCCGGGCATCATTGTTATTGTGGTAGTACAGGTTGTATCGAGACTTTTTTATCAGGGCCAAGTTTGATTTTGGATCATAAAATAGTGACGAATAATGCGCTTGATATAAAAAGTTTAATCAAACAAAGTGAACAGGGCGATAGTGAATGTGAAGCTACTGTGCGACGCTATGAAGATAGGATGGCACGCTCGTTAGCGCAGGTAATTAATATCTTAGATCCGGATGTGGTCGTCCTGGGTGGCGGGATGTCTAACGTTTCACGTTTATATAAAAATGTACCGAAGCTGTGGGATAAATATGTGTTTTCAGACGAAGTCGCCACTAGACTTGTTCCGCCAAAATACGGTGACTCCAGTGGCGTTCGCGGTGCTGCGTGGTTGTGGAATGATTAGTTTAACTACCTATTCATGATGAGTATATTCGCCGCTGTTGGGGTTCCTAACGTCACCCCAACCTACGAAGAACTGTGTTTTATGACACCTCCATATATGGACCCACTCCGTTCGCATGGAGGCGTACTTGCGGGTTGTCTACAGGATCGTTACCTATAAATTAACAACAAGAAGAAGTTGGTTTCGTTGCTTCAATATGAGCGGAAATAACATACTCTTCAACACCACGATCGGGTGCCCAGTCTTTAATAAAGTCTCTGGAATCATCTTTTGGGGCAATACGAATATTTGTAAAACCGGTATCTTTCATTATTGCCTCTAATTCTTCAATTTGTGATGCGCCTGCCATACAACCGGAATATAGAGCTAAATCATTACGTATGTGATCGGGTAATTCGCAACTGGCTACCACATCTGAAATGGCAAGACGACCACCTGGTGCCAGCGCTCTGAACGCGTCGCGAAATACTTGAGACTTATTGGGTGAAAGATTGATTACACAATTTGAGATAATGACATCGACAGTGTTATCTGCAACGGGAAGAAATTCGATTTCACCCAGACGAAATTCAACGTTAGTATAATTGCTTTTTTCCGCGTTATTACGCGCCTTGCTAATCATGGCAGGTGTCATATCGACACCAATTACATGGCCTGTTCCTTTAAGTTCTTGCGCTGCCAGGAAGCAATCAAAGCCGCCGCCGCTGCCCAGATCTAAAACAGTTTCGCCGGGCTGGATGCTGGCGATGGCGCGTGGATTGCCACAGCCGAGGCCCATATCTGCACCTTCCGGGACACTTTTAAGGTCTTCTTCGGAATAACCCAGGCGCGTTGAAGTAAGCGTGTTAATTTGTTCGTCAGAAGAGACGCCGCAGCAACTAGACTCCGTTCCAAATGTATTGCCTTCATTACTTGCCTCGGCAACTTTTGAATAACTGTCGCGTACCGCTTGGCGTATATTATCTGCTTGTTTATCATCCATCGTGTATACCTCTCTCTTGCTTATGTAGTTTGTATGTAGCTTACTAATAACCATCTTATAACAATGTGCTTAAATTTTTTTCAGTAAAAAAACCTCGAAGTATTTCTAGTATTTCTTTATTTACCCAGCAATCCATATGTTGTCCACGACGTTCCATTTGAATCAAACCCGCCCTATTTAGTTCTTTTATATGATGAGACAAGGTTGATGGTGCAATGTCGAGGTTTTCTCCAAGGTCGCCGACACAGCATTTTTCAAACGCCTCTGGCGGACAACAGGTGCCGGGCTTGCAGTGGCTGACCATTTGCGAAAGTATTTTCAGGCGGTTTGGATTTGATAATGCCTTAAAAATATCGGCATAGTCATGGGCATTAAATGTTTTATATTTCGACATATTTCGAATTATAGAACTTTTGTATTTAAAGTCAACCTTGAATTATTTTATCTATAACAACTCGTTTTATCTTATTGAAAAATAAAAGATTACTGTAATCGCGTTTTTAATAATTTAACAAAAGGTTGTAGTGAGTCCATATCTTGATCTGATATGGCAGACATATTTTTCCGCTTAGTTTGTTTAAAAAAATCCGATCCCGGACCCTCGGCAGTAAAGGCTAATAATGCTTTCTTGATAGCGTTGTAATCTTCTTCGGCTATCGTTGAATTGGCCATAAACATAGTATGCGGAATTTGTTTGGTTTTTGTGAGTATGCGTAATTTAGATTTTGTGCTGTCAGGTTGCCTTTCAAATATCGCAGCAGAGACGACGGCAGCGTCTGCATTGCCACGTGTGACGGATAGAATCGCATTGACATGAGATCCGGCGTTTCTTAATGTGATATTTTTTCCCGGCTGCATGCCATTCTCTTGCACGAGCATTTCCCCTAACATGGTTATAACAGCAAGACGATCAGGCGTTGCCAACACTTTTCCGCTTAATTCTTTTACGGCTTTTATTGGGCTGCCTTTTCTCACTATAACATTGCCATCAAGCATACGTGTAAAACGACTTAAGCGGCGATGGCTGGCCTTTGATTCAGCATACGCGGCAAAATGAGGCGCTGTATGATAAATATCGTATTCGCCTTCAATCGTTCGCTGTATATAAGTTTTAAAATCTGGTGCTGTAATTAATCTAACCGGCCTGTTGAGCGTATTTTGGAGGTAATCTTTTATGGCCTTATAGGTATCAATCAGTCGGTTTGTGCTTAAATAGGGTAGCAATCCAACGTTTAATGGCTGTTTACTGCCATCTGTTCTGGCGTCAGCAATGCATAAGTCAGATGCTGATACGAAGAAAAGCAGAAAAATAAATAACGCAGGAATCAATTTTATACAGTTCATATTAATATCCTCAATAGTTATTTGCTACGAAGAATTTGCTTATTTCATTTTTTTGTACTGTTTTTTGTACCAGTATTATTTGTACTAATACTCGTAGCTTCGCTCATTTGAGGTGGTGTTTTATCTGGTTTGTGCAGGTAGTAACCTTGGACCATGTCAACTCCGAGTTTTTTTAACAGTTCATATGTTTCTTCATTCTCTACAAATTCAGCGACGGTTTTTTTATTTAATCCTTTAGCTACGTCTACGATAGATTTAACGAAAACCTGATTGGTGTGATCGTTAGGCAGTTCCTGGATAAATGTTCCGTCAATTTTTAAAGCATCTACATTCAGGTGTTTTAAATATAAAAATGATGAGAATCCAGCACCAAAATCGTCAAGAAAAATACGGCATCCTGTTTTTTGCAGCGAATCGATAAATCGTTGCGCATCATGCAGATCAGAAACAGCGGATGTTTCCGTCAGTTCGATATTTAATTTGTCTGGATTTACGTTGTAATGTCGAAGTTGATCGGATATGAATTGAGGAAAAGAAGGGTCATCAAATGATCGGCCAGAGATGTTAACTGCAATCGCGACAGGTGGAAATTCGTCAGAATGGGCAAGTATTTCTATACATTTTTTAACAACCCAACGATCGATGTCAATAATTTTTCCATTCTTTTCAGCAAAGGGAATAAAGTGGCCAGGATAAATAAGTTGGTTAGGTGAATCTTCATCAATCATACGTACCAGCGCTTCAATATGTGAAAGTTGCTTTGTGTCTGTGTGATAAATACCTTGAAAGTGCAATAAAAAATGTTCGTTTTCTATTGCCTGACTTATTCGCGTGTTCCAGCCAATGTGGTTAATCATGTCTCTAGCGGTATCCAGGTCTTCTCTATATAAGCGCCAGGTGTTTTTACCTGCTTCTTTTGCTTGATACATGGCGGTGTCCGCATGAGCAACCAACTCTACTGAATCTGCGGCATGGTGTGGATATAGTGCAATACCGAGGCTGGTAGTCAGTCGAAGTTTTCGTTCTCCATGTTTAAACGGCATTTGAGATATCGCACGAACGATTCTGGTTGACAATGTTTCTGCGTCGTTTGACGAGGCATTAGTGAGTAGTATTGCGAACTCATCTCCCCCAATCCGACAAAAATATTCACTGCGACGAAGAATTGTGCTCAATTCATTTGCTATGCAAATCAAAATATCGTCACCGGCCTTGTGCCCAAAGGTATCATTTATATATTTAAATTCATCCAAATCAAAAAATAACAATGCGCCCTGCGCATTATGTTTGAGTGCAAACTCCAGCATACTATCAAGTATTTCTTGAAAACGTCGACGATTGTAAAGCCCCGTTAATGCGTCTCTTTCTGCAAGATAGATAAGCTGTTCTTCTGTTTGGCGCTCATGGGTAATGTCTTCAAATACTAATAAACGGCCTATCGTGTTATTTTCTATATTGTTTACTGGATATGACAATTGGGTAACTGTTCGTCCATCCAGAAAAATAAACTCGTGTGGTTCATTTTCGTTTGGTTTTGCTGCGAGTAAAAACTGTTGCTTTGATGTGTCATCCAATTTGACAGCGGCTTGCTCAAATACCTCAATAGACGGTTTTCCTGTAAAGATTTGTGGTTGGTCAAGTTGCCAAATATTTAAAAATGCAGGATTATAGTAGGCTATGTGCTGATCTTCAGTTTCGAAAAGAATTCCGAAGCGCATTGCTGATAGCAGGCTGGATAATCGCGCCTGTTCTTGTTGAGAAAGGGATAACAAACGCTTTTGTTCCTGCTCAGAGCTTTGTAATTCATCCAGTTTGTTAGTGACTTCTTGTTGTGCTTTTACTTGTTCTGTGATGTCCCGGGTGCTGCTTCTTATTCCTAAATATTGGCCTTCGTTATCATAGATTGGTTGCCAGCCTACGGACGCCCAGAAAATTGAGCCATCTTTGTGTCTAATGCGAAATTCGGTTGTGCCAATATTGTCGGTTTTATTGAATTTAAATTCTCTGATCGCTTTGTCTTTATCTTTATCCACGATCAAGGGGAATGGAAACGCGTCCATTCCAAAACATTCCTCAACGGTATAACCTGTCATTCTTTCAACCGACGGATTAACCCAAATAAGGTTATTGTCAGGGTCGTACCAACTTTCCCAATCAAAGGTATAGTCGGCAATAGCATGAAATTTTTCCTCGTTGCTGCTGAGCTCTTTGATTCGGGTGCGTATGGCTGTTGCCATTAGATTAAACGTTTTGGTGAGCTGACCTACTTCATCCTGAGATTTTACCGGTAATTGTATATCAAAATTGCCTGCAGATATTTCTTCGCTCGCTTTGGTGAGCTTTACCAAGTGCCGTGTTAACCAGAAACCCGAAAAAGTAAGAATAGCAATTGAAAACAGTATTGCAAATCCGGCAATTATTGAACTTTCTTTAATTAAATGCAATTTTGCATTTATTAAAAAATCGGTAGAAATACCATAATAAAGTGTGCCGTATGTTATCCCTGATATTTGTATTTTAAGTTTGCTGTCAAATCGCCTTGGATTATTATTAGTATCGACAGACAGCTCATTTTCAAACGTGGGTAGTTGTTCTTCTTTGTTCCAACCGCTGGAAGCAATGATTTTGTTAGTATCGTCATAAAGTACAAGGTAGACGATGCCTTCATCACGTCGACTATCGTCTAGAATTTCTTGTAACCTTTCATAATCTCCTTCAACCAGAGGACTGGAAAGTGCTGTGTTGATAAGCTGCTTAACTTCATCAAGTCGCAAATTGGCCAGGTAAATTTGATTGTCTTCAATCAGTCTGACACTGTTCGCAACAAGGAGGGAAAGCATAGCAATTTCGACGATTACGCTGATGATAACCAGCTTTAGTCGCAGTGATCGTCTTGCTAGGGGCCAATTCATTTAAAATTGTGTCATGTGTGGATAACGTAAGTTAGACCAATTCTAGCGCTAGCTGAGGGTAGGAGGTATGTAGTTTAATCGATTATGGCGTTTGAAGACAACCTAATGGATTGAATCATGAGAATCGTTTACCACACTGTTTATGTTTGAAATCGGCGTGTCCTGAATAGAAATTATATCTACAATGAATGTAACCGTTTTACCCGCATAAGGATGATTGCCATCAATAGTGATTTTGTTGTCTTTAATATTAGTGACGAGCATTTCCCTGGTATCTCCTTTATCGTTTTGAAAAACAGGACGTGCACCGAGACTACGGTATTCAACGGGTACATTATCAACATCATCGGTATAAATAAGAGACGGGTTTGGCTGACCAAAGCCTTCTTCCGGTGTAAGTGTGACATGTATTTGCTCGCCGGCTTTTTTACCTTCTAGCGCATTTTCGACTTTTTCAAACATAGCGTTATCTACGCCATGCTGGTATTCCATGGGAATGTCTGATTGTTCAACTACATTTTTATTTTCATCGAGAATCCGATAGGTAAACGATACGTGTTTATTTTTTGTAATGGTGTTATTTGGCATAGCTGTTCTTAATAACAAATAGTTAATAACAAATAGTTAATAGCAAATAATTAATAGCAGATAGCTAATAATTAAGTTAGTTAACGGCGTAATAAATTTAATTACAAATTTTTATAAATTTCGGAGCCTTGATTTTTGAATTCAATGGCTTTTTCAGACATGCCTTTTTTAAATGCGTCGTCAACATGTAGCATACCTTGCGTAGCGGCATACTTTCGGACATCTTGAGTGATTTTCATTGAGCAAAAATTTGGCCCACACATTGAGCAAAAATGCGCGACTTTATGTGCATCCTTGGGCAATGTTGCATCGTGATATGCACGTGCGCGTTCCGGGTCTAATCCAAGGTTAAATTGATCTTCCCAACGAAACTCAAATCGAGCTTTTGATAACGCGTTGTCGCGGATTTGCGCCCCCGGATGACCTTTTGCCAAATCCGCAGCATGTGCAGCAATCTTATAGGTGATGATACCTTGTTTTACATCGTCACGATCAGGTAAGCCAAGGTGTTCTTTAGGTGTGACGTAACACAACATGGCTGTGCCATACCAGCCTATCATGGCTGCGCCAATACCTGAGGTGATATGGTCGTAACCTGGCGCGATATCCGTCGTTAAAGGACCTAATGTATAAAAAGGTGCTCCATCACAAACTTCCAGTTGTTTATCCATGTTTTCTTTTATCATATGCATGGGCACATGACCGGGGCCTTCTATCATAGTTTGTACGTCATGTTTCCACGCGATTTTGGTGAGTTCACCCAATGTTTCCAGTTCGCCAAATTGCGCTTTATCATTTGCATCTGCGATTGAACCGGGGCGCAGTCCATCGCCAAGCGAAAATGAAACGTCATACGCTTTCATGATTTCGCAAATATCTTCGAAATGTGTATACAGAAAATTTTCCGTGTGATGGGCCAGGCACCACTTTGCCATGATGGAGCCGCCACGCGAAACAATTCCGGTTACCCTGTTTGCAGTAAGTGGTATGTAGCGCAGCAATACACCTGCATGGATTGTGAAATAATCGACACCCTGTTCCGCTTGTTCTATCAGTGTGTCTTTAAATATTTGCCAGTTTAAATTTTCAGCTTTCCCATTTACTTTTTCCAGTGCTTGATAGATCGGTACTGTGCCTATTGGTACAGGTGAATTGCGAATAATCCATTCCCTGGTTTCATGAATGTTTTTACCCGTTGATAAGTCCATAATGTTGTCTGAGCCCCAGCGTATTCCCCAGGTCATTTTGTCGACTTCTTCTTCTATGGAAGAGGACACTGCTGAGTTGCCGAGATTGCCATTAATTTTAACCAGGAAGTTACGCCCGATTACCATCGGCTCTAATTCGGTGTGATTGATATTCGCAGGAATGATCGCCCGACCTAAAGCGACTTCGTCTCTTACAAACTCTGGCGTAATTTTTTCGGGAATGCGGGCGCCAAAGGACTGGCCTGGGTGCTGTTGGGTGGCGGATGTGTTTTCAGATAAATGTTCAAGCCGCATGTTTTCGCGAATTGCTATATATTCCATTTCGGGTGTAATAATGCCGTTTTTCGCATAATGCATTTGGGTAACATTCATCCCTGTTTTTGCACGTCTTGGTTGTCTGATATGGCTGAAGCGCAGATGATCCAGGCTAGGATCTTTGGCACGTTGATTTACGTACTCAGAGCTAAAGCCCGTCAGCAAATCTGTGTCATTTCGTTCTTCAACCCAGGTGCGGCGTAGCTCATCAAGGCCTTTTCGAATATCAATTTCAGCATTTGGATCGGTGTAGGGGCCGGAGGTATCGTAAATTGTGATGGGTGGGTTTTTTTCAAATTCCCCGTTTTCTAGAGGGGTATCTGTGAGGCTAACTTCGCGCATCGCGACTTGTATGTCTTTTCGGCTACCCTGTACAAAAATCTTCCTCGAATTGGGTAATGCTTCAACGGAGCTATGGTTGATTTGTGCTGTTTTATTCAAGAAATTCTCTGGATTAGCGCTCATACTCTCTCTCTGTAGTTGCTAGTAGTTGTTTTAAGTTGTGTGTTTACACCGCAGGGAGGGGCTTATGGCAGACAGATAGAAAAGCGGTTGTCTTTCGTAAAGCTTCCCTACGCCGGGTAATCGGATCAGGTTCAAAGGGTTTTTTCTCAGCGCTTCAAAAATAACAATGTAAAAACAATGGGTTATATTGGTTGCGCACCCCTAGCTATTAGTGCTGACACTAGCCCAAATGGGTCTGTTTTGCAAGGAGGGTGCGCCTACTTACCTGTCTTAATTATGTGTCTATTACTTGCCACATAATGGCAAACCGCTTAATCTGTTGCATCTGGTTAAGTAAGTTAGGAATTAGGTAGTGATTAACGTAGATACAGAGCAAGCCCGATTTAACATGGTTGAGCAACAAATTCGTCCTGCCGATGTGCTGGATCAGCAAGTGCTGGATGTATTGTCAAAAATACCTCGAGAAAATTTTGTCCCTGAAGAATACAGAAATCTTGCTTTTGCCGATATCAATGTACCGTTAGAACATCAACAAACGATGATGACACCCATCATAGAGGCAAAGTTGTTACAGGCGTTAAACATAAAGCCGACGGATAGAGTATTGGAAGTAGGTACTGGCAGTGGTTATCTCACCGCGTTACTGGCAAGCTTGGCGAGCCATGTAGAAAGTGTGGAATATTTTTCCGATTTGAGTGCTCAAGCAGCAAAAAATTTAACGAATCATAAAATTGAAAACGTGACCTTGGAAGTAGGCGATGCCGCCCTGGGTTGGGAAAAGTGTGCGCCATATGATGTGATCGCATTGACCGGTTCATTGCCGATATTACCCGATAGTTTTAAACAGTCACTCGCCGTGGGTGGGCGCTTGTACGTGATCGTCGGGGATTCGCCTGTGATGGAAAGTTTTTTAGTGGTTAGAGTCAGTGACAAGGAATGGTTACAGGAATGCTTAATTGAGACGGATGTGCCTGCACTACTGAATGCAGCACAACCTCAGCGGTTCGTGCTATAAGATGTCTTATAAGAATGATGGAGCGCGCAAACTTGAGGTTCCCTAGATCAGTGTCATTTGCCCTTGGGAGGAAGTTTATGAAACATATAAGTGTCTCAGAATTCAAGAATTATATTGACGAGGCTCAGGAGTCGCCGCTGTTGTTAGATGTACGCGAACCTTGGGAATATCAACTTTGTCATATAGATAATTCCAAGTTAGTACCGATGAATCAAATGCCAAACGTAATGCAAGAACTAGACAAAGACCGCGAAACGTTCCTGATTTGCCATCATGGCGTTAGGAGTCAGCGTGTCGGTTTACTGTTGAAAGATTGCGGATTTAGTAAGGTAGTGAACGTAACAGGTGGTATTAGTGCATGGGCGCAAACTATCGATCCAGGCATGACCACATATTGAGATACAACAGAGCATGATGCTAAGCAAGACAAATATATTTACAGTTAACTTTTTATTTAGGGGACGTATCGCATGTGCGTTGCTATTGATGATTGTTCCATCCTTAAGCTTCAGTGCGGATTTATTGGAAGTTTATGAACTGGCAATTAATAGCGATCCTGAATTAAAGCGCGCGGAAGCTGTTAGGCTTGAATCATTGGAAGCAGGCCCTCAAAGTA
>JAADIM010000037.1 GCA_013151345.1 Gammaproteobacteria bacterium | reverse complement strand
TTCAAGGATTGGTGAAATATTTTTTAGGCTCGCTGTAAGTATTTTCTTGTATAGATAGGCACAGCATTGATGCTGCTAATGGTAAAAAAAAATTGTGTCTATTCAGCCTATATAGCCTAGTTTTTATTGGCGGAGGGAGTTAGGGCGCAGCCTTCAAATGCATCAATCAACGCACTGAAGGCATTATGCCCCTGCTTTCTAACCGATGAGTTATAGCCTCGGATACGACTAAATACGCGCGCACCTTGATCTGATCGAAAACAACCTGATATCTTTTGTTTAACTTTTACCATCCGCACATCTCGCTCGGCAAGATTGTTATCAAAGGGGAGTGAAAAGTCATAGATAAATGCCAGCACTTCTTTCTTATGATTCACTAATCGATCATGCCGGTTTTTTACCTTGTGTTGTTTTACCTTGCCACGGGTCTTGGTGTCATCTCTGGGCAGTATCGGTATTCCCGCTAAGCCTGTGCGTAACACACGACGGTAACGTCGATCAAAATAGGTCACTCGCGCGGCTTCAAGCGACCGATATCCTGCCTCAATCGCCGTATCAACTTCCTCTTTTGCATCCAATAAACATGCTTTTAGTTTAGTCGCCCATTGTTGTTGATGCTGCTCCTCTGCAAATAGGAGTTCTCGTAAATGATGTGCATTGCAAAGCACATGCGAACAATCGTAGCAATAGTCACTACGCCAATGGTCGTGCACCGCGTATCCCTGATAATCCGGTAGCACGCCCATTTCATCCATCGCCGCTTGATCGGCCACTTTTTTTACGCAAGCTTTTTGGTTGGGGTTTATCATAACCGTCACTTGACGGTGGTTTGCTGCTATTACGGCTATTCTTGGCAAGCTTGCACTTCAAGTCCTCAATATCTTTTACGAGCGTAGCAATTAGGACGGCCTGCTCATTGAGCATTTTATGCTGCTTTAAAATTAACGCATCCTTTTCTGATGCGCTTAGTTTTTTTAGGTCGAGTGGGAATTCCATAACAACAGTGTTATACCTGAATATTTAATTTATTCAATTGATTATCATCAATTCGGGCTGAGTAGATACCTTATTTATTCAGACAAAATTATTGCTTCCGATCAGGTGCTAAGTGGAGGTATTGCGTGCAAGGAAAAGGGTAGCGATGAAAAAGATTTCTGGTTTTTCGCGCACGGAAAGTAGTGAATGAAAAACTGTCTATACTGTAATCTTCTCCAAAGGAGAAGCAGAAAAAACTGCTTGTAGGTGCTGAGGCGATTGTATTTGTGGAATTAAAAACAGGACTTAAAAGCTACTTGGCACCACAAGAAATCGCTTACGCTGCTACCTATGTAATTCTTTACATTAAGAGTGCTCCCTTCCACTTTGTAAGAAGTAGGAATTCGAACGGCACTCGACCCCAATGGACTGCAGATAGAAAACTTTGTGGATAGACATTTGCATGGATACATCGCACTGGTAAAGTGTAGTGCATTATCCTCTAGGATTGATAGCTGACAATAATCCAGGATATCGCGTGGGCTCGTCGTTACTTTTTTAACAAATAGTTTGCCACAGTTTTTTAATTAAGTTTTTTTGTTTTTTGGAACTCCTGTTGGGGTGCGACATATTCCTTAAGTGAAAATTTTATGCGGGTTTCCCCGACTCGAATTATGTCTCCGTCTTTTAATTTATGCTTAGTAACGGCCTTTCCGTTGACAAACGTCTTGTTGGTGCTTTCAAGGTCTTCAATTATATACTCGTTATTGTTCTCCTTCTCTTTACGTGTAGAACACGGCACAACAGTGATCAAGGCGTGATAAGCGCTAACGGCTTCGTCGTCTATTGCGATTTCGTTATCATAGACGCGTCCAATCCCAATTTGACTCAATTCTAATGGATAATGGGCGTCTTCACCGATTATTTGCAATGTGGCCATAAAAAAATCCTGTTAATGTGGATGGTAGTGGATGGTAAGAGTTACTGACATTATAGCTCTAATCCATTATAGCTCCAATCTATGCCCTGCGTAGTTTCACTCTACTTTCGTCTGCTAACCAGTATCAACGACGTGTTGTGACTGTGACAGCCGCCATTCAATTATTCTTTTTGGCAATCAAAGTATCCGTGGGAACTAAGAGCCGTCAATCACGAGTGAAATGTGGACAGGCAAGACCTAGCTCTAAGAAAAAAACAAAAATATTAAAAAGTATTCAAAGTATAAGGTGAGTAAAATTTAATATATATTACGATCAAGGTTTTGATAATGAAACGTTCGTTTTAGCGTGGTAGGTAATGTTAGAATGATTGTCCATAGAATAAGTGCTTGAATTCTCATCATACCTTAATACCCGAGTTTATGTTTAAAACTATGAGTTTAGTCGCAAACGGGGCTTACAGTAACAGCTAACAGCTAACAGGAAAGTATCGATAGCACGTTATATCGGCCATTTCAACCCTTGTTAACGGATGCAGGACTGCAACGCTTCGCGCTTTCTATGCAGCAATATCCAGCAGGAAAAAGCCTGGCGGGAATCGTACACTCCTATTTACAGGTCAGCACACCGAAACCGACTCCTTATCCGGTTATACCTGAATCCGGTTATACCTGACGGAACTCAGGCCGTTTTTATCTCCCCTCATTCCACGCAAATAGGTGGCGCTCAATCTCAAGCGCTGGATATGCAAATTTTACAGCCAGGAGATTATTTTGGCATTCGTTTTTATCCTGGTGCGCTGCGTCACTTTTTTAGTCTGAACCTTACCGAAATTACAGATAAATTTGTCGATAGCGAGTATTTTCCTTGTCGTTATTTTTCCCAATTGCATAATCATATTTATCAGCAGGGTAACTTTCTGCAACGTGTTCGTGTGTGTGAACAATGGCTATTACGGCACTTCACACCGCAACTACCCAACTCATTTGACCAGGCATTGAATCTGATTTACCAATCCGATGGAAACATTGAAATTAGTAAACTGGCCAACGTAATAGGCCTAAGTAGTCGTCATCTAAACAGGCTGTTTCGGCAATATATCGGGCTGAGTACTAAAACATTTGCGCAGACAATACGTATTCAGTCGGCTTGTAAACAGTTATATAAGAATCCCAAGAGTTCGCTGAAAACGGCTGTGGAATTAGGTTTTTTTGATCAAGCCCATTTATTAAAGGATTATAAACAGCGTCTATTGCTGAGTCCTTGTTCGCTTTTTGATCGATTTAGGTCCGATTTTTACAATAGCCAGGCATTGTGATCTGTAAAACTGTGCTTTATCTTTTTTATTGGGAGATTTAGATGCAGTTTTCAAAGTCACAGATTTTGGCTATGTCTGATGGAAAATTTTTTGGTGAGGGTAATGCGCAACTGCCCAGTTCCTTAATGCTGATGATTGATCAGATAAGCCATATTGCCAACACTGGTGGACTCTTTGATAAAGGACAACTGGATGCAAGCCTACAGATTCTGCCGGATCACTGGTTTTTTGGTTGTCATTTTCATGGAGATCCAGTGATGCCCGGTTGCCTGGGGCTGGATGCCTTGTGGCAGTTGCTGGGTATCTTCCTCGGTTGGTCTGGACTGACTGGTAAAGGCAGGGCATTAGGCGTTGGCAAAGTAAAATTTAGCGGGCAAATATATCCGAATGCAGGATGTATTCATTACCAATTACATATCAAACGCGTGATCAAAAAGCCTATGGTTATGGGAATTGCTGATGGTAGGGTAATTCACAATTGCAATGTCATTTATCAGGCTAACGACTTGAAAGTGGGGCTGATTCATGGGTAACGGTATCTAACTTTTAGTCGCTGTATGCGGGTCCGTTCCCACAAATAATATTTCCTGAATGGGAAATGGGACCCTGAACACCAACTATTTTCTATCTGATTCAGCATGATTATGGATTTCCATAATTAGAAAATTGATTTAAGCTGGGTTAATGAAACAAGCTATTATCCTTTTTATCTTGTTTTCTTTTTGTTTCTACCCAGTTTTCGCCAATGAAAACATGACACCTGCCGAGCTGGAAAAATGGTTTAATGAAGTTGAACCAGCCCTTCCGATCCAGGTTGATGAAGGGAAACTGGTGTTTTTGGCGCAATTACCGGATAAACCACTGCTGCATTCCATCAACGAAATAACCATTGACGCGAACAGCATTGATAACGGCTGGGTCAGGCTCGCACAATGTTATAAGAATCTGGACCCGGTTGCTAAGGCGGACATCGTTTATCGTTATCGGTTTATGCGCAATTTGAAAATCTCTTCAATATTAAATATCGGTGCCGCACGGATCAGGGAACAACTGATCGAGCTTGAGGATGTGCAAAGAAAGGCTGAATTATGTGTAAAAGCCGAGGTCAGGGTGTTTTATCAAAATCCGGATGGGTCATACAGTCTGGTAAATGGCCCTTATCACCGAAAATACCTTGATGGCTATTTTCCCTATCATGTCACGTTAGTCATCCATTACCCGGAAAACCAACTCAAACATATTGCCAATCAGCCTGCAGAGCAAAGCGGATTTAGCTTAAAAAAAGAAAAAAATAAACTACTAATAGATACAGTCTTTTCTGGAACGTTAAATACAGAGATTATCTTCGGCAAAAAAAATAAGTAGGGGGCGTTTATAATATTGTGCTTTGATACGAAGGGTAATACCAGTTTTATTGAGCACACAGAGCACAAAGATACTCCAACCTGAGAAACTTGTTTTTGTGAAACGTCCATCCGTCGGTTCACCCTGTGCCTTATTCATACAGGCCAAGTCGTAGTGAATAACACATCTTGCGCTTAACGTAAGTGTTGAGTGAACAAAGTGATCTCGCCATTTTTTATAATGGAACAAGATGTTCAACTCTGGCTAGTTATTTGTGTTTAATTTATAAAACTATTTAACTAAGTCATTCATTGATAAGGAGTTAGTTAGGTTACGTTGCTTTGGCCTGTAATCTGCACTTTCAAAGGAGAAACGTTAAGAAAGAGAAAAAGTTGGACCAATCGCCCTGCGGAAAGTCCCCTTCAAACGGCCCTTGTCTGCAGGAGGCAGGAAAATAATCAGTCTAATTAAACCCTGAGGAGGGCTTGGTAATGTCCGCAAGCATCAACAAACCCAGGTTTTTTCTGGCGATAGCTACATTAACACTCGCGTTTGCTGTGCAGGCGGGAAGTCCACCTGAACTCGGACCTGTTAGCGCAATAAAGGTGAACGCGGCACGCGCTGAACTGGGCAAGAAATTGTTTTTCGATAAACGTCTGTCTGGCGATGTGGGTGTATCCTGTGCGACCTGTCATCAGCCAAAACACGGCTACGCCAATCCGGATGCACTTTCCAAAGGTTATCCCGGCAATAAACATTTTCGCAATGCGCCATCACTTATTAATACTGCACATAAAAAAGTATGGATGCATGATGGACGGCTTGGCACTAACTTGAACGATGTAACTCGCGAGATGATCACCGAGTCCTACCTTATGAATATGGATATGCGCATCATGCAGGAACGTCTCAAACAGGACATGGACTATGTGAAGATGTTCAAGGATGCATACGGAAAAGAACCGTCAAATGGTCTGGTACGAAAAGCGATCCCTGAATATTTACAAACGCTGGTTTCACAAGGTGCGCCCTTTGATACTGGCAAGCTGTCGGTTTCTGCAAAAAAAGGGTTAAAGTTGTTTAAAGGCAAAGCGGGTTGCGTGCAATGCCATAATGGACCTTTGTTTATGGATGGTAAGTCGCACAATACCGGTGTTAAGGAAAACTTTCAGGTGTTTCTGGACCCGACACGTCACCAGGCGTTTATTGCGTATGCCTCGTTTATGGGTTTGGAAAACTATATGAACCTAAAACGGGATCCCGGTACGCATGTACAGTCCCACAAAGCAGATGGCACAGATATGGGTAAATTCATGACGCCTTCGTTACGCGAACTGAAATACACGGCACCCTATATGCACAATGGCATGATTAAAACCCTGGCGGAGGTTGTTGCTTATTATAACCGTGGCGGTGACAACGACCGTAACAAAGATCCTTTGATGAAGAAGCTTAAATTGACAAAAACTGAACAAAAAAATCTGTTGGCTTTTTTGGAGTCATTGTCAGGTAAGCCGCTGACAGGTGACCAATACGTCTGGAGCAAACCCTATCCCAAAGAATACGACGCCATTCCCGATTGGCTGGAAGCGCGAAATTAGGTCAGGAGGAAATCGTAATGAACTCACAGGCAACATCACTTCTAGTTACGCTTCTGGCCATGTCGGCCATGGCTGTTTCTGTTCTCACAAGTGGTTGTAACGGAAACGGTACACAGTCCATATCCGCGACAGCCCCAATGGATAAACAAACCGCCTCGCCAGCACAGGCGGAAAAATCGATGCCTAAAGCAATTAAAGTAACATTCAAGAAAGTGGCGGATCCAAAAGAACCGCCTCTGGCACCGTTGGGCCCACCGTCGATTCCGACAGACAATCCAATGTCAGAGGCCAAAGTTGAATTAGGCAAACGGCTTTTTTTTGATGCAAGACTGGGCGGAGATGCATCCACATCGTGTGCGAACTGTCACGATCCCGATCAAGGCTGGTCGTTTGCTGAAGAAATATCACGCGGTTATCCCGGTACTATGCACTGGCGATCAAGCCAGACAGTAATCAATTCGGCCTACTATGATAAGTTGTTTGCTGCGGGATCAACACCGTCATTGGAGTCACAAGCACCGAGTGCAGCCAAAGGCGGTGTTGCGGGTAACGGCGAAGATGATTTGATGGAGGCGCGATTGAGACTTATCCCCGACTATGTGAAACGATTTCAGGCTGCCTTCGGTGAGCCTTGGCCGACAATTAACAATGCATGGAAAGCGATCGCTGCATTCGAGAGGACTTTGGTGCAACGCGATACACCGTTAGATAAATATTTACTCGGGGATAAGTCAGCACTGAGCGAGCAACAAGTACGTGGCAAGGCCCTGTTTGAAGGCAAGGCCGACTGTATAGCCTGTCATAACGGCGCGTTTGCAACTAATCAAAAGTACTACAACATCGGTGTGCCGCGTTCCACCCGCTGGGCAGAAGACGGGCTCGCGCAAATCACCTTTCGTTTTGAATATTATGCCAAAGGTGCAACCGAAGAGTTGTATCGCACGGCAAAGGATGATGCCGGTTTGTACTTCCGTAATAAAAACAAATGGAGTAAAGGTAAGTTCCGTGTGCCCTCGCTGCGTTACGCAAAATACACCGCGCCCTATATGCGTCAAGGCCAGTTCTATACACTCGAAGAAGTGATCGATTTTTATGACCGCGGTGGTTTTGATGTCGAGGGAAATACAACGTCTTACCCTGACACCAAAACACCGTTGATTAAAAAGCTCAATTTAACCGACACAGAGAAGGAAGACTTGTTAGCTTTTGTGGAAGCGTTCTCTGGTGATGAAATCACGATTCAAAAACCCAAACTGTCTGACTACGCGCCTCTGTTTACCTTGGCGGAGTTAGAAGCGGTACAAGCAGCGAAATGATTAATGGGGGTTCAGAATGAAAACACAGACTGAGAAAAAAGCGATATCTTCAGACACAAAAGGCAAGTGTGGGATGTCGCGGCGAGAGTTCTTGTTGTATAGCGGGGTAACCGTCGGTGCGGCCAGTACCATTTCCATCACGCTGTATCCCGGCACTGGCCAGGCAGCACAAGCCCGCGTGGTGGGTTATCCGCGAAAGTTGATTGGCAAGCTTAGTCAACTCAAAGATGACGAACCTGTTGGCTTTAATTACCCGGATGATCTGGCTAACTCGGACGCGATGTTAGTCAAGATGGGGGGTATCAAGGGCGGCGGCGCTATTGGGCCGCAACGTGACGTCGTGGCGTATAATTATTTGTGCACCCATCAAGGTGGCCCGTTGCAGGGTAGTTACAAGGCGGAGGGGCCGTATCGCGTACTGGGCATGTGTCCACTGCATTTATCGACTTACGATTTAACGCGTCATGGCATCGTGATTTCAGGCCAGGCCTATCAGAGTTTACCGCAAGTGTTACTGGAACTGGATGGTGATGATATTTACGCAGTCGGCATGATGGGACTCATCTTTGGTCGGCACCAAAATTTAATGGAATCGTAGGAGGAGGTTTATCATGTCTACTGAGTATTATATTCCCGAAGACAGCGTCCCGCTTCCACCAAAAAATGCAGACGTGCTCACTACTGCCTGCGATTATTGTATTGTTGCCTGTGGCTACAAGGTTTATCGTTGGCCAGTGGGAGCAGCGAGTGGTGGTGCTAAGGCGTCAGAAAATGCATACGGTGTAGACTTCCCGACTTTCGCAACTCAAGCCTGGGTTGCGCCGACGCAATACAATGTGGTTATGCACAAAGGGCGCGCTCACAACATAGTGATTACGCCGGATAAAGACACCACGGTGGTTAATCTGAATGGCGATTCCAGTATCCGCGGCGGTTGTATCGCGCAGAAAGTTTATAATCCGGACAAACCGACACGAGACCGGTTAAAAAGCCCGTTAGTGCGAATCAATGGCATGTTGCAACCGGTGACCTGGGATTTTGCATTGGATATTGCCGCTGAAGTCAGTAAACACGTGATAGATAAACATGGTGCGAACGCTTATTCAATCAAATCCTATGGCTATCAGTATATGGAAAACACCTATGCCATTACCAAGTTCTCGTTTCGTGATGTCAATACGGCCGCATGGACCTGGCATGACACACCTGCAAAGGTCACGTCAACACCGGGTTATCGCGATGCAGGTTTTGATAATTTCGGCCCCAGCTACGAGGACTGGGGTGCGGCAGACACGTTGTTGATCTGTGGTACGGATCCTTATGAAACCAAGACTATTATTTTTACCCAGTGGATTAAACCGGGTATTGATAACGGTATGAAAGTCATCTCGTTTAATCCCCGTGAAACCGGTGGTGTGACTTATGCCAAGAAGATGGGTGTTGGTTTGCATATTGATGTTTATCCCGGCACCGACTTAGTGGTGTTGGGTGCGATTACACGTATTATCATCGAGAATGGTTGGGAAGACAAAGAATGGATAAATAAATGGGTCAATAATAATTATGAAACCAGTTCTGGCTTTGGTCAGGGTACACGTAATACGCCTTGGCAATGGCGTACCACCTGGGGTAAGTTTCAAACAGGTGGTTTTGATGGTTATAAAAAATGGTTATTAGCGCAAGACGAATATACTGTTGAAAACGCATCACGTATCAGCGGTGTGGATCAACAGAAAATTCGCCAGGCGGCTGAATGGTTGGCCAAACCCAAAGCGGATGGTAGCCGGGTAAAAACGTCCATCGGTATTGAGAAGGGATGTTACTGGTCTAACAATACCGGCAATACCAATGCCATTGCCTCATTGGCGACCACTTGCGGTGCAGGTGGGCGTCCTGGTCAAGTCGTCGGACGTTTTGGCGGTCATCAACGTGGTGGTCAGAGTGGAGGTAAGTACCCACGTAACAAATCACCGGAAAAAGTACCCGGCAGACGCCGCCGTGCGTTAGATACAGACCGCTGGTTGCAATCCGGCCATAGCCGTCTGGCACATGTAATTGGTACTACCTGGCTGCAATCCATGGCAGGTGCAGCACAGCTTAGAGAGAAGTTTGAAGAACTCGTCACGCACAATCCACATCAGGTACGTAGCTACGAGAAAGACGAGATTATCAAAACGCTCAAGCAGCGTGCAGATTCCGGTGGGATGGTGGTATGGGACCACGATATTTATCTTCGTAATCCGATCGGTACACATTTTGCCGATATCGTGTTCCCGGCTGCAACCTGGGGTGAAGTGGATTTTATGCGGGCCAACGGCGAACGCCGTATCCGGCTTTATTCTAAATTCTACGACGCCCCGGGCGAAGCCCAACCTGACTGGTGGATCATCGCGCAACTGGCCAAGCGGATGGGTTTTGAAGGTTATGACTGGAAAAACTCAAATGACGTCGCTGAAGAAATGTCGCGTTTTAGTCGCAAAAACCGTAAGTCTTACCACATGGTTAAGGTGGCTGCCCATCGAGAAGGCACGACTTTGCATGAAAAATTACGTTCATTTGGTACTGATGGTATTCAGGGTCCGGTATTCTATAACTACGACACGGGTGAATTACATGGAACCAAACGTTTGCACGATACGACGCTAACTCAAGCAGATATGGATAAGAAATGGGGTGCTGACGGGCCAGCCGGTGCCAACATGCACAGTAAAAAGTACACGCATTTCAATACCCAAACCGGCAAGGTCAATATCCAGAAACATCCCTGGAGCCTGATCTCGGATTATTGGGAATGGATGTCACCCAAGGGTGATGAACTGTGGCACACCAATGGCCGTATCAACGAAATCTGGCAATCCGGTTTCGATGATACTGAACGGCGTGCGTATATCATGCAACGCTGGCCCGAGGATGCGCAGTTTCTCGAGATCCACCCTGATGATGCCAAAGCCAGGGGTATCGAGTCCGGTGATCTGCTCATGGTGTATAATGATCGAGTGCCTATCTTTAAAAACACCATACTTGGTGTTGATAGTGATGAGTTTCAATTTACTACGTTGATGAAGAAAGGCCATATTGAATTGGGCAAAGCAGCCGTCACGGCTGTGGCGATGGTGACACCGGCGATTAAGAAAAATGTTACATTCAGCAATTTCAATAACATGATCCAACCCACTAATGTATTACAAGGACGTGTGGTAGACCAAATCAGTGGTAACTATAACTACAAGCTTGGCGTCACAAAAATAAAGAAGATAGGTGAGTCTCGTTTCAAACACAGTTTCCGTACTATGACGTTTGTGCCTAGAACGATTGGTTAAGGCGTGTTAGTTGTCTAACGGTTTTATAGAAAATTTTACGAAAAAAGCACAGAGAGAACGGTAACCCAGCCTCTCTCTGTATCTTTTATTCTATTTGCAATCAGTAGCGATAACTATCGTCATCGTCGTGCGAAGTTGACTTGGATATTTTTTTATCCTGATTTGTACTGGATGTTGGCTGGCTATGTTCTTCTTGATCGTTTACGCCGTGTTCGTTATTCACTGAAGTTGCGTCTTTATTTGACGCACAGGCTGGCAATAAAATGATTAAAATGACAATAGCAATATTAATGAGTGTATTCCGCATGGTTTGATTTCCTCCGTATAAAAACAAGTGTAAGAGATGATTGTAAGGGGTAATTACATTGCCTCAGGGTTAATCGAGCAACATAATAGATTTATAATTTTTAAATTGAAAGTCTGCAAGAGAATGTTATGGGCTCTTGCACAGGCAGGGGCATGATTGCGCGTCAACGGCAATCAGCTAGTTTTAACAGCGATGTTATAGCTTCGCAGGCGTTAACGACGGCCATACCTTTTTCTGGGGCGAGGTCACTATTGTCAATGCGCACGGCTTTATGTAGCAATTGTTGGATTCGGTGCTGGCTCAGCTGGGGGCGTTGCTCCAATAATAAGGATACAACCCCTGTTACATGAGCGGCAGCCAGCGAATTGCCGCTCAAAAAATCGTACGAGTCTCTGGGAACCGTCGTCAGGATATCTTTTCCAGGCGCAGGTATTATTGTGTCTCGCTTTGCGGGATCTAATTTATCTTCGCTTACGCCAATAACACCAGGCACTGACACAGGAAAAGTATACTCTGGATTTTTGTCGTTTTTGGCCGCAACAACAACGACGCCTAAGTCTAACGCTCTCTGTATCAATCGCGTTAATAGTGGATCTTCGGGGCCACTAAGACTCATATTAATAACATGCGCCTTTTCCTTAAGGGCAAAGTTAATGGCTTTAGCTAATGTAAAACTACTGCACACGGCTTCTACATTCCCCTGTTTTTTCTGCCAACAGGCTTTTAAGGCCATTATATTCACATCGGGTGCGATGCCGATAATGCCTTCCTGGTTTCCTGCCACCGCCGCGATAACGCCTGCTATTGCAGTGCCATGAATGTCACGGTGTGATTCATTTGCGGAGACAAAGTTTTTGTTTTTTATAATGCGACCACGTAAATCAAGATGGTCAATGTCCACACCACTATCGATAACCGCTACGTTCACACCTTTACCTGTGGAGTACTCATGCGCGCGCTCAACATGCGAAGACCGAATGCCATGTTGCAGTTTCAGATAAGGGTCGTCATAGTGAAGTTTCAGAGAAGGGTGAGGTTTCAGAGGAAGGGCTTCACGTTTTGTCGCCATAACCTCAAAGGTATTCATAGGCTGCGCTGATTCTACTCGTGGGTCCAGTTGCAAGCGGGAAACAATGAGGCCAGGCGAAACGTTATTTTTTACCTCGAAGACATAACAATGAATACCCAACATAATGATAGGCCAATCGGTCACCTGGATAAGCGAATATTCATATGCCATTGAGCGTATTACATCTTCCAACTCATCAGCATCTGCATCAGGTAGATTGACCAGTATTTGAGTTGTCGCATTGCGCTGGAACTCCTGCGCATTCAGCGGTGGCTTTGCAAGCGGATGAGTACAGCCTGCGAGAAACACATAACAAAGTAAAATCAAAAAAATAAATAGATTACGCATCCTCATGATTCAATTCCTTACTCAATATTTTCTGACTTAACATTCCTTTGCTCTACTCTTCACTCAACGTTGGATACGGGTTCCACAAATCTAACTAAGGCCTTTTCGCGCCAGCGGTCCAGCACGTCTTGCAATACTTCACTTGGTCTGTAAACCGTTTCTAACATGTATACACCGCTCGACGTTGGTCCATCCACGATACGCGCCTGGCCGTCGATCAGTAAATGGCGAATGTCACGGAGCAACACATCCTCTGCAAAAACTATCCGCATGCGAACACTATTGTCTTGCGCATCCTCTGCTGGTGTGCTCAGCGTTGTAAATACCGG
This sequence comes from Gammaproteobacteria bacterium, assembly GCA_013151345.1. Classification (GTDB taxonomy): domain Bacteria; phylum Pseudomonadota; class Gammaproteobacteria; order SG8-11; family SG8-11; genus JAADIM01. Next base: position 4,667 of record JAADIM010000037.1, on the reverse strand, counting down.
GGCCATAGACGGTCGGTCAAACGTTACCCCAAATACCACAACTAATAACAAAAACTGCGCCACCACGGTATAACGCCAGCCGCCGGGCAAGTTCATAAAAACGTCCCAAAAATCACTTATCTTTTTTGTTAGCGGTTCATGCTGCTTACGTCGTGATTCGTGTTTACGCGCTGCCGACTCTACGGGTATCTGATCAATGCGCGATAATACGTCCTGTAAATTCTTCCGCTCTACAAGGGCAGTATCCGTGCTTTGTTGGACAACAATCTGCATGCTTTGCAGTTCCGTGATGGCGGTACGGCATTGCCGACAGGTTTCCATATGTTTTTCAACCTGGCTATATTCTTCCGGCGACAGGGTGCCGTTGATATACCAAGGCAACAAGGCATCAATGGAATCGTGTTCCGATTTTAATTGACGAATATTATCTTCATGTTTCATTTTCAATAATCTCCTGAGACTACGATTCAGGGCATTCAATGCCATCAGGCAACAGTTTTCGCAATTTGCGCCGCGCGTGGAACATGCGGGTTTTTACTGTATTAACCGGGCAACCGACTATGGCCGAAATTTCCTGATAAGAATAACCATAATAAAAAGTAAGCTCTATCACCGCGCGCTGTTCGGCGGGTAACTGCGTTAGCATTAATTGTAAATCTCGTGCAAGCTGAATATTCGGTATTTGTTGATCCGGATCGGGCAGTGAGTCAAGTTGCAAAGCATCAGTGTCTAATGGCGCGTTTACGCGTGACCATCGTTGCAAGGATTTAATTGCTTTAAGATAGGCAATACCAAAAATCCAGGTTGACACCTTTGATGTTCCATTGTAACTCGCTGCTTTTTCCCACACCACTACCATTGCGTCGTTAACAATTTCTTCAACTAAGTCGGAACGCTGAGTGATACGAAACACAAATCGGCTCAATTTGGCGTAATAGCGATGATAGAGTTTTTGAAATGCGTCACGGTCACCTTGTGCTACTACCTGCAACAGTTTCCGGTCATCTTCAAGTAAACTATCTTTCACTTGTCCACGATCGTCCATGTATTGTCCACGTTCCTTAATATTCAACTTTTGATTCCTTATTGGTAGCTTCGTGCACATATTTCGAAATTAGTCAATAAGCAAAGTGGTTATCTCATGCACTTAATCTTAACGCTTACTTAATAACTTAGTTCCCCAGTGGGACCAAACGGTTCAATTCGAAAATTATTTTTTTATGCTTGAACCATTGTTCGTAGAACGGGAACCCAATCATAACAGAATAAAGAGTTGACGCTTATACGGATTTAGTTCCCTGGTGGTACCAAACGGTTCAATTCGAAAATATTTTTTTATGTTTGAACCATTATCCGAGGAACGGGAACTCAATCATTACAGCATAACAAACGGCAGCCATTTGTTCTGTGGATACAATACACAAGGTTACTTACCCGGTGGTTATAATTTAACCACGCTGATGGCAAATATTCGATACACACACCTACAATGGAGACGGAGGAAACACGGTGCACATAATACAAAAAATACCTATTCTAATTTTAATACTCGGGCTGACGTATGGCTGCAGTGATAGCGATAATAGTGATAGCGATAATAATGGTGGGGATGTGTTGGATGCCAATACAATTTCGCTTAGCTCGGTTTTGGACAGTGAGCAAGTCATCACGCAATCGGTATCGCAACCTGTAATCAGTTCAGCGACAGCCAGCGCCGAAGTCACTATCGACCAAGAGAGTTCAACGGTGACTGGCCAGATAACGGTCAGCAATAATACCACTTCCAGCATCACCAATGTACATATCCATGAAGGGTTCGCAGGCACCAAAGGTGGCATCATAATAAGCCTTCAACAAGGCGCAGCCAATAATGTATGGAATATTCCTAGCGATGTTGTTCTGACTGCAACGCAACTGGACACTCTGTTAGCGGGTGGTATGTATTTGACCGTCCACACTCAGATCAATGCCGGGGGTGAGCTACGCGGGCAAATAGTCGGAGATGATACCGAAGTAGTTCTAGTCAACTTAAACGGTGATAACGAAGTGCCACCGGTTACGACCAGTGCCAGTGGTATAGGTTACGTGACACTGGATACTGTCAGTGGTGACATGGTAACCAATGTGCTGGTGGATAATGTTGCGGTCGAGGTCGCCCATCTTCACCAGGCATTTGCCGGAGAGATTGGTAGTCCTGTGGTGCCACTCAATCTAAATGCTGATAAAGAAGTAGTGGAAACAACAAGCACGTTAACCGCGGATCAGTTGACTGCCTTATTAAACGGCGAAATGTATTTCAACATTCATTCTGAAGCTAATCAGGGGGGAGAACTTCGCGGGCAAATCGCACCAAGCGGCATTGAGGTGATTCGCGCAAACATAAGCGGCGACCAGTCCGTTCCTCCGGTTACAACTGAGGGCACGGGTGTCGGTTATGTGACCGTTGATACTGAAAGTCGCGAACTGGTGGCCAATGCCCGGATTGATAACATCGTCGTCAATGTGGCTCATGTTCATAATGGCGCACGTGGCGTCAACGGTGGTATCGAGGTTCCGCTCAACCGGACATTTATCAATGACAAAGAAGTGTGGGTCGCGAATGAAACGATAACTGAAAATCAGTTGGCTGTTTTATTGAGAGGTGAAATGTATTTCAATATTCATACTGGTGATAACCCGGAAGGTGAAATTCGTGGACAAATAGAGAATCCGCCGGAAGGAGGGCAAGAACCTCCTGCGAATGTACGCGAACCGATTGTAGGACTCGCACCGACTTTTGCATCTATCCAAGCCAAGGTTTTCATTCCGATCTGTAAGGGTTGCCACACTGCGAGCAATGCACGCAACGAATTGATACTGGACGAACCTGGAATTGGACCTGGAAGTACTTATGACTTGTTGGTAGGGCAAGACAGTGTAGCCAATTCCAACGTGGTGCGTGTTGACCCGAACGTCGATCCTAATGACAGCTATTTAATTCAAATGCTGAAAGGAACTGCGTTGAAAGCGGATGGGAGCGTTAATTTACGAATGCCACAGGGTGGACCTTTCTTATCACAAACGGATATTGGCATCATTAGTCAATGGATCGCGGACGGCGCAGCACCTCCTGTGGAAGTGCTCATACCGACATTTGATTTCATCCAAGAAACAGTTTTCATTAAGTTCTGCAAAAGTTGTCACCAAAGTCCCAATCCGAGGGAGGGGTTGGAACTAGGTGTCGCCGCAACGTATGGGCAGCTATTCGAACAACCGAGTAATGCCTTAAACGATCAGATTCTTGTTGTCCCATTCAAACCTGAAAGCAGTTATTTAATCAAAAAACTGGAACTGAATTTCCCCGATATTAATGGTGCAAGAATGCCTGCGATTGACCCCTTCGTTCCCTTGTCTGAAGCGGTGATTAACAATATTCGTACTTGGATCTCGAACGGTGCGCTGGAGGTGGAGTAGTTAAACAGTTTAACAAAGTAAGTTAAGTACATAGCGTAGAAGTATGTATCTTCGGATACATACTTCACTGCGCTGATTTAGAAGTAACAGTAATATTTATGGAGGAAAGCAATGGATATATTAAATTCGCTAAATTTGCGTGATAGTCGTCGCTCATTTTTTCTCGTTTCATCAATCGCATTAACACTATCCGCTTGTGGCGGGGGTGGAGGAGGTGGTGATCCTGGTCCTGGAGTTACCCCCCCTATTGGAAGTGTCGTATTAACTGAAGATCAAGCTGCATTCGAAAAAACAGTTTTTCCCCTTTTAAGCAATAATTGCAGTGAATGTCATAGTGAAACGGGTAATCTCGCACACATCGCCCATAGTGACGTGGTAACCGCTCATTCGGTAGTTACAAGCGGTGGTTTTATTGATTTTCAATCGCCGTCAGATTCCCGATTTGTTACCAGACTGGAAGGCGGGCACAATTGCTGGACAGCATCCTGCGCAGCCGATGGCGATACCATGGCGGTTGCGATAGCACAATGGAACAACGATGGTGGTACAGGCGGTGACCCAATAGAGCCACCAGTAGTAGAACCACCAGTAGTAGAGCCGCCAGTAGTAGAGCCACCAGCAGGCATAAGTAGTCCCGACGCCTTTGCCCAAAGCCTGCACCCGCTGGTCGTACAATACTGTGGAAGCTGTCACGATGGCAGCCAAGCATTGGCAGCCTTTGCCGGCCCTGATTCTCAAACATCACACGATGTCACGCTGGATAAAAAACTAGCAAATCTGAGCAATCCTGTCGTCTCCGCAGTGGTTACCTTTCTCTCCGTTGATGATCATAATTGCTGGTCGGACTGTCAGACTAATGCCGATGTACTCGAAAGGGCTGTGGCAGAATGGCAGCAGCTGATTGAAGGCAGTAGTACCAATAGTGATAATCAGCCTCCCGTCGCTAACGTTGACAGTTATACGACCCAGGTTAACACGCCTTTACGGACCGAGAGTCTCCTGTTGAATGACAGCGATCCGGATAACGATATCTTGGGCATCAGCGCTTTTGATGAGACTTCATCACAAGGTGGTGCTGTTGTTAATAACCTTAACGGTACGTTTACTTACACGCCTGCCAATGGATTTATCGGCACGGATACGTTTACTTACACCATTTCCGATGAGAAGGGTGGTTTTGACACTGCAACCGTAACCATCACCGTAATCCAACC
>JAADIM010000098.1 GCA_013151345.1 Gammaproteobacteria bacterium | reverse complement strand
CCCATTAGCGCCTGGCAAGTAATTCATCAATACCTTTATTTGCCAACGTATCAGCCATTTCATTTTCTTCGTGACCAGTATGTCCCCTAACCCAATGCCACTGGATTTCATGTTCTTTCACCGCGTTATCAAGGCGCTTCCACAAATCAACATTCTTTACAGGTTTCTTAGCCGCCGTTTTCCAGCCGCGTTTCTTCCAATCAACCATCCAGGAAGTAATACCGTCTATTACATACTTTGAATCTGTCGTTAAATTAACAAGGCAAGGTTTTTTTAATGTTTCCAACGCCATAATCGCAGCCATCAATTCCATTCTGTTATTGGTCGTATCTTTCTCGCCACCATGTATTTTTTTTTCTTGCCCATTATAACGCATCAACACACCCCAACCACCGGGGCCGGGGTTTCCTCTACACGCGCCATCAGTAAAAATATCCACTTGTTTCATTTCACTATGTTTCTGCAAAAAAGGCTCCTACGATTTAAGGTCTCTGCGATTAAGGTTCTTCCGATAGTTTCCTGCGATTCTGTGGCTCTACAACATTACTGGGAACAAAACGCCGTGGTTTCCATCTTGGTTTTATGGGCGTAACAGTAAACACACGTTTCTTCGCGACTAACGTATAACTTGCGCCGTATATCGGTAAGAATTTTTTCCCGAAAGATTCAACAAAGGACAACCTGTTCATTATTCCATCATGTTGAATCGGTGGGCGATAAAAAACATGCTGTACAGACATGATTTCGAATCCGAGCAACCGCAACCAATCCTTAACTCGCGCCAGGCTGATAAAGCGACCGCACCACGGTGGTTGTTTGCGCCAACCTAGTAGTAGACGCCAAATTAACCAACTACTCCAGGGGCTAAATCCAGATATCACTACGTGCCCCTCGGGGATTAATGCGCGATCTACTTCTCTTAACACCTGATGAGGGTCGCGACTAAATTCGAGCACATGCGGAAGTAGCATAACATCGAGGCTATCTGATGCAATGGGCAACGCATCCGGTAAACCACCGATTATTTTAGCTTTCGTTATTGCACTTAAATTAAGCGAATCAATACCGTTCTTAATATTACTATCTAAAATCATGCAATTTGGAATCAACGACGAACGCAATAAGTCATCTTCTGTCATCACCCCGACTTGTAACAAATGGTAACCAAACAAACTCGCCAGCAGCGGCTCAAGCGTGCTTTTTTCCTGTTTTAACAAACGTTGCCCCAGATCGCTACGATACCAATCTCTAAGCCCCTCAATCGTCAATGGATCTGAACCACAACCATGGCGGTAATTTTTTTTGCGTCGTTTCATAGGTATATGTTTAGATTCATAATTTCTAACTACAGTGGCATACAAAAGTATAATAAATCAAACTTTTAATGATTAAAGTTTTTATGCTACAGTCCGATTTTAGATATATAACATAATGTTAGGAACAATCTATTAACTATATGATTATCAATAAGTTATTAACGAATTGCGTGTTATATAACGCGTCGCAAAACGGCTTAACATGTGTTCTTTTTACCCTCTTTTTCACTGGTTGCGCAACTAATCCAGGTTCATCTGCTAATATACAAAACAGCATTGAAATAAAAATGCACTCGGCACAATCGCTGGTTATTGAAGACTATTCGCAATCTTCGGCAAAAATTAACACTTTGGAAGCAAAACAACTTCCAGTCACTACTGTAGAACGAATACATAATCTTCCTAAAAACTCGCCAGACAATGTTAATCACCTCGTTGATATTATAGAAACAGATGTAGACGAGCAAACCACAACCCGATTTTTCATTAAAGACCAGGAAAATTCACCAGAAAATGATCTTTGGGAAAGAATACGACTGGGTTTTAAACTCGACCACTCCCACCCCGGTATTAGACATGATCTGAAATGGTATGCAGAACATCAGGCGTATCTCGACCGCGTAGTAGACAGAGCACAACCCTACTTGTTTTTTATCGTATCAGAAGCAGAGCAAAGAGGTATCCCCGCTGAAATCGCGTTACTGCCCATCGTTGAAAGTGCGTTTCAGCCATTCGCATACTCACACGGACGCGCGGCAGGCATATGGCAATTTATTCCTGGTACCGGTAAAATGTTTGGACTAAAACAAAACTGGTGGTACGACGGTCGTCGTGATATTTACGCCTCAACACAAGCTGCGATGACATACCTGAAAAAACTTAACAAACAATTTAATAATGATTGGTTACTTGCACTTGCCGCGTATAATTCTGGTCCCGGCACAGTTAAAAGAGCAATCAATAAAAATAAACGCACCAACAGGCCGATAGACTTCTGGTCACTGCAATTACCAAAAGAAACACGCGGTTACGTACCAAAACTACTTGCAATATCAAAAATTGTTGCAAACCCGTCGAAATATAATGTCGCATTGAAAAGCATTTCTGATACACCTTTTTTAGAACGGGTCTTTTTTGACGGACAAATTGATTTAGCGCTTGCCGCAGAATTAGCAGGTATTTCACAAGATGACATATACCGCTATAACCCCGGTTTTAATCGCTGGGCAACTGATCCCAACGGACCAAATTACTTACTGGTGCCTATAGAAAATGCAAAACAATTTAATAAAAAACTAGCCAGCCTGCCACCCGAAAAACGCACACGCTGGGAAAAACATCGAATACGCAGTGGTGAAAACTTAGGACAAATTGCACGACGTTACCGCACGACCCCCAGTGTTATCAAACAGGTAAATAAGCTGCGTGGACATAATATCCGAGCTGGAAGAGATTTAATCATACCCGTGGCAGTAAAACATTTTAGTGCGTATACGCAAACTGCTGACCAACGTAAAAAGAATATTCAGAACACCATACGAAAAGGCAAAAAAACTATCTACCGTGTTACTTCAGGCGACACCTTATGGGATCTTTCGCGTAAATACGGAGTGGGTGTACGTCAACTGGCGAAGTGGAATGCCATGGCGCCGACTGACCCACTTAAGAACGGACAAAAACTCACAATATGGTCAAACACTTCAACTTTCGCAAAAAAAAGCAAGCGCACTAATTATTCTGCGCCGCGTGCCGCACCACCGAGTGATGAGATTACACGAAAAATTAACTATGTGGTTCGTAAAGGGGACTCTTTAGCCCGCATTGCAAGAAAATTTAGAGTCTCCATTTCACAATTACGGCTTTGGAATCGATTGCCCAAAAACAAGTATTTGTATCCTGGCCAACAGATCAGATTATTCGTCGATATTACTCGCCAATCAGGCTAACCTGCGCAAAAACGTATCGCTATTCCTGAATATTGCTAC
>JAADIM010000112.1 GCA_013151345.1 Gammaproteobacteria bacterium | reverse complement strand
GGAAAGACATGTCGCGTGAATCTGATCCTGTTTAAACTTTTTTACTGACATTACGCTTCTTTTTGTTACATTGAATACCTTGTTATTGAATGTTTTGTTCACTTTATGCAGGAAAAACCGTTATGGAAATGATGCTGAGGTACCATGCGAGCGACCCTATTTACTGAATATTCATTCAAGGTTCTTTTGTATCTGGCCCGTAAAGGCGAGTCACTGGCGACAGTGAATGAAATTGCGCGTGAATGCCTCGTGCCGAAAAATCATTTGCTCAAGGTGATTCAAAATCTGATTCATTCAGGCTTTATTGCTACTGTGCGTGGCAAATACGGCGGTATTCACCTGGCGCGGGCACCGGATCTGATCAAGCTAGGTGATGTGGCGCGTCAGACTGGCATGAACCTGGACGAACTGGAATGTTTTGATACCGATGGGCGTGAATGCCCCTTTGAGCTCGACTGCAAGCTAAAACATGTTATCCACAATGCCCGCCGCAGCTATATGGCTGAGATGGATAAGTACACTTTGAAGTACATCCTCTGACTAGCAGCGAAGCATTATCAGCTCTGAATGGCGCGATTATCCTTGTCGGCATCCATGGTTAAAAGAGTATTGTGATAGCGCAGTATTTTCTTCGGTTCGGAAAGACGCTAGAATACCCAACCTTTATTAAAGATCATTAAGCAGCAACTCAGTATACCTCGATATGAAAAAACCTGAATTACTGGCTCCGGCCGGAACACTAAAAAATCTCGGTTATGCGTTAGCCTATGGCGCGGATGCTGTTTATGCAGGTATGCCGCGTTACAGCTTGCGGGTGCGAGAAAATGATTTTTCCAGAGTTGAAAAAACTGGCCGAGGGTATCTCTAAAACACATGAGCAGGGTAAAAAGTTTTATCTTGCCTGCAATGTGTTGCCCCATAATCGCAAGGTACATACGTTTCTCGAAGATATAAAACCCGTTATAGCACTGGCGCCCGATGCCCTGATTATGGCAGATCCAGGATTGATTATGATGGTGCGTGAGCAATGGCCGGAAATACCGGTGCATTTGTCAGTCCAGTCAAATGTAGTAAATTTTGCCACAGTTAAATTTTGGCAGTCACTGGGCATAGAGCGCATTATTTTATCGCGCGAGCTTTCCCTGGATGAGATTGAAGAGATCAAACAGCAGGTACCGGAGATGGAGCTGGAAGTATTTGTTCATGGTGCGTTGTGTATAGCCTATTCAGGCCGCTGTTTATTATCAGGCTATTTTAATCACCGTGATGCCAATCAGGGTACTTGCACTAATTCGTGCCGCTGGGAATATAATGTTCATGAAGTCGAGGACGATGTCAACGGCGATATCAAGGTCAAAGCGCTAGCCGGTTCGCAAACAGCCTTTTCACAAACTGGGGAAGGGGGTTCGCCATAAAGACTCTGACAAGGCCTGTCTGATAGAGGAACGCGGTCGCCCGGGGGAATTCATGCAGATCGAAGAAGATGAGCATGGCACTTATATTATGAATTCAAAAGATTTACGTGCTGTTGAGCATGTTGCACGACTTGTGAAGATAGGCGTCGACAGTCTTAAGATAGAAGGGCGGACTAAGTCTTATTATTATGCTGCACGCAGTACTCAAGTCTATCGTCGTGCGATAGACGAGGCGGTATCGGGTAAACCGTTTGACCCCGAACTGATATTGATACTGGATAATCTTGCCAATCGCGGTTATACCGATGGATTTTTCCAGCGACACAACAGTCATGATTATCAAAATTACCTGGATACCCGTTCTACCAGTGCAAAACAACGGTTTGTTGGCGAGATCGTTGGCATTGATGAAAAGAACGCTGTTGCCGAGGTGGAAGTAAAAAACAAATTTCACGTCGGCGACACACTGGAACTGATATCACCACAGGGCAATATTTCATTCACGCTTGAACATATGGAAGACGACAAAGGAAATCTGATGGAGACTGTACCGGGTGGGGGGTATCGTGTGAACGTTCCGCTGAAGTGTGGATCGAAAAATGCTTGCCGATGGGGGTTGTTGGCTAGGTATATCTAAACCAACCTCTAAACCAACATAGCCTTTCCTATTGATGCGAGCGTTATAATAGTCTGTATGTAGGCTGGATTTCGTACCTCCGTCTAACCACGATTGTATTATTCGCGGTGACTTGAGCTTAATGGAGGGAGGACAAAAGATGGTCTACGGATAAGCGAGTCACAAAAACACGTTTCTTCGTAGGTTGGAGTGAGCGTAGCGAAGTCCAACAGCGGTGCCTTTAATTAACCCTAGTCTGTTGGACTTCGCTACGCTCGATAACTGCTCCTGCGTTACTCTACCTCCCCACATATCCCTGTGGGTCGCAGTACTAATCACTCCAACCTACAAAAGACTGTTAGCGATGTGTTTCTCCGTGTCCTGCATGGTTAATAAGAAGCGAACGAATTCTTCGAAATATCCCGTCCGCTTGCGGCGGGGATTTTTATTTCACTTCCTTATTTTTTAGTGTCATTAAGTACTTAGCCTATCAGTAGAAAATAATTAAACCAAATGGTTGACAATAGTTGGTTGTCGATATATATTAAACCTTATGGTTGAATTAAGTGATGATAAGGTTCTCTCAGAAATACTAAAAGCCGTGGCTGATACTACGCGCCGCGCGCTTTTAACTCAGCTTTGCCAACAAGGGCCGAGCCGTGTCACTGACTTGGCCAATTATTACGATATGTCACTTAATGCGATATCCAAGCACATAAAGGTTCTTGAAAAGGCAGGCTTAGTGACAAGAAAGAATATCGGTAGAACGCATTGGATTGCCGCTGATTTAGTACTGCTCGCAGAGGTAGAGAGTTGGTTTAAGGAGCTTAAATCTATATGGGAACTACGACTCAATAAACTTGATGATATTATGAATAACGGAGATAAAAATGACTGATTTAAAAGTAAATGTATCAAGAACAATTAATGCGCCTATTGAGAAAGTATTTGATGCTTGGCTAAACGCTGAAACCTTATCGCAATTTATGACCCCGATGCTTGGCATGCCTAACCCAAAAACAGAAAACGATCCTCGCGAAGGCGGCAGTTTCGTTATTAAAATGCGAGTGGGTGAAGATGAGATACCACACACGGGTGAATACCTTGAAATAAACCGCCCAAGTAAATTGGTTTTCACATGGATTTCGCCATTCTCAACCGTAGGCAGTACAGTCACCATAAATTTTAAGTCTATTGATGATAGTACAACTGATGTAGAACTTATTCACGTGAAGTTTGCTGATGAAGAAAGTCGTTCAAATCATGAAGGCGGTTGGGGCAGTATTTTGGATAAACTTAATGAGACGCTTTGTTAATTAAAAACCGGC
>JAADIM010000038.1 GCA_013151345.1 Gammaproteobacteria bacterium | reverse complement strand
TAAGTGAATTCAACTGCGGGATACCCTCCAAAAGTGGGGTTGCCACGTGGGCAAATATATTATTTTTCAAAACCACCACGTTTAGTATAACAATACTGCCCAAACACCACGCTTCACACCTTTTCAGCCTATTGATTAATATACGATTATTACGTTACTCCCCTATTTTTATCCTAAAGAAATCACCTCTTTGTCCGATATACAGCAGAGCATAATAATAAATATATTTTACCGACATATTTTTTTCACGAATATCTAAATAAAATTTTTTATACGTTTATTTCGTTAGCGTTAATAAGCGGCTATATAAGGTGGCGCAAATTGGTTATACGCAAAACAAGCAAATTCTCGTTACTATTTTTTTCTATATTGCTGGTTGTTTTCACATTAGATTTATTAAAACCTGCCTTTGGATTTGAAGAGGACGAAAAAATTATTTCAGGCGCAGGTGCACACTTTGCCTGGACAATTTTTGACGCGCTCAAACAAGATCTTGAAAAGACGGTTGACCGGGAAATTAAACTATATGGCAAAAACTCGATGCTAGGGCAAGGATGTAATGCGGGCATTAAGACGGCCAAAAGAAATACGCCGGACAATGAAACATTTGGTTTCGTATGTTGCCCACTCAGCCAGGATGAAATCAATAAAGAAGATTTGATTGTATATCCATTGGCTCTGGAGCCAGTAGTCATTATGACAAACAAAGATAACCCAATTCACAATCTAACAACTGAACAAATACGTTTTATATTTTCTGGGAAAACTACTAATTGGAGTGAAGTAGGCGGACCCGATGAATCCATCATTGTCATTACTCGATTACATTGTAAACAACGACCGGGCCACTGGAAAACTATTTTACCAAATCATAACTTATTCAGGCAAAAACGCTTAAACGTATCAAGCTCAGCCGAAATGATTCAACGAATAAGCGATTTCCCTTGGTCTATAGGCCATACAGGCTCAACTTGGGTGAGAGAACCAGACATGAACGTAAAACAAATCACTGTCGACAATGTTGAAGCAACGGCACATAATCTCAAAAAAAAACGTTATCCCTTTTATCGACCACTATCAGCTATAACCAACCAAAATCCATCAGAAGACGTATTAAAAATAATCAAGGAAGTTCAAATTGGCTCTGCCTTTAGGCGAGTAGCGAAACAATATGAACTGCTACCAACTAATAAACCAAGGGCCTCTGATTAAGTTATGGATAGCATCTACGACTTAATCAAAGATCTCTTGGCTCAATAGGTCACTTTATGTTTGCCAAAACATATCGTTTCCGCCTTATTTTTTACAGCGCTTTACTCGTTATATTTTTATCAGCAACATTAATCTATTCCTACAAACACACCAATGATGTTGTGTTAAACGAAGTAAAAAATAATCTCGACCGTACTGTGCAATTATTTAACAGCCAACTTATTAGCGAACGAAGTGAACTGAAACGCTTTTCAAATATAGTCAGTGATGATTTAAGAATACAAGAATATATGTTCGTCGTCGTTAGAGTGGGCAGTGACAGCAAGCCACTTGTTAAACTTTATGAGCGACTTTTTGGCTGGTTACCAATAGATAGAAAAGTAATCGTATCTGATAACGGCGAAGTGCTTATTGGCAGTAAACACACCGACCTGACTACATGGGTGAACAAACATAAACGCCAGGTAATGGGGAATGTATATTATATTGAATCAACAAATGGCCTAGAGCTGGTTTCAATTTCACCGATCATCTATCAAGAAGACAAACTTGGGTTCGTCGCATTAACTCGCAGAATAGACGAGAATTGGTTGCAAGCACACAAACAAAGCAGCAACGAACATTTATTTTTAACAAAAAATGGACAAATATTGATAAGTACGCTGACGCACACAGATACTAAAGAATTTAAATTACAAGACAACAAACTAAGTATAAATGAAGAAATTTTTATAACCTACCCCATAGCACTACCAAAAATCGAGAAAAACTCACCGTTGTTATGGTTTGCAATATCAGAAACTCAGTTAATTAACACTCTAAATAATCATGGCCAAATAACCTTAACGCTTATTGCAACAAGCAGTGTCGTTATTCTTTGGCTAGGTATACTGATTTTTAGAAACTTCAGCAAACCTATAACTGAACTAATGATTATCACGCGAGAAGTATCAGAAGGCAGATTGCCGCGTATGGAAAAATCTGAAGCGCAAAATGAAATTGGCGTATTGGCAAATAACTTTGCAGATATGTTACAGGTACTACGCGAAAAACAAGCTGAAATTGACCGTGTACACAAACGTCTGGAAATGTCATCCATCACAGATACGCTTACCGGCATGTTCAATAGACGACATCTACAGGAAATATTTCCCAAATTGTGCGCGCAGGCCAGGCGCGAATGGCGAAACATTTCAGTTATTATTCTGGACCTGGATCATTTCAAAAAAATAAATGACGACTATGGCCACTTAGCAGGTGACCAGGTATTAATTAATTTTTCTGATATTCTTAAAAAACATTTACGTTTAAATGATTTTTTATTCCGACTAGGCGGCGAAGAATTTTTACTCATCAGCATTAACAAAAACATAGAAGCAAGCATATCAATTGCTGATAAAGTTAGATTAGCAACAGAAAAAAGCATTGTTACATACAACGGAATTGATATGGCGTTGACTGTGAGCTGCGGAATCAGCTCTATAAAGCCGGGCGATCACGACACGTCAGCCTTACTGCCTATTCTACTTACCCAGGCAGACAAAGCCTTATACGAAGCCAAAAACCTGGGCCGTAACCGCGTATTTGTACATGATGATACAACAGGACATGGGGTCGATGCGATTCAAATAAACAACACATCCAATATATAGATTTAACTCGCCCACTGGGTATAATAAATAACCCAACATACAATTCTACTGACAATCCGCCTGGACAACAACGAACGGCACAACCACAACCCTGCCAACCAAGATAAACTAATACTAGTTGCTTTAGAATATTTCCGATTCAGCATTTACCGGCGAACCCTCTGCTGCGCCTTCTCCGTCGCTTTCTACTGAACTTTCTACTGAGCTTTCTACTGAGCTTTCTACTGAGCTCAGAGCGGACGTATCGGTAACCGGTTCAGACAAAGCTGGAACTTCTGCTGCAGGTTCGTTGTTGGCTGGTTCCGGTATTATTGCTTCTACTACCGCCGGCTCCACCACGTCGTCTGACACAACATTGTCAACTGGTCCCGCCACTGCAGCTTCTTCGAGACGCTCGACAACAACTGGTCGTACGTTATTTGACTCACCGTTATCAACATCAGCCGAATTGCTAATCGATGCTCGTGCATCAGTCACCTCAGATGTCCCAGTTGCTTCGGTTGCTTCAATAGATGCATTACCAGTATTGAGTTGTCCACTTTCAGCTTCTACCGTCGGCAAAACATTAACCGATGGCGCAACCACTTCTGCATCCGAAACCCGAGGACGTTGTACTACCGAAGGTACTGCCGAATCACTTTCTTCTCCTTCAGATGCCATTTCCGATGCAGATGACAGTTTGGTAATCACCCTGGAGTTTTCTTTAAGTTCCGCGAACTCAACTTGCGCTGCATTTCTAGCGTTTGATTCAGCACGTTGTTTTAGTATTTTTGTATTATTGTCGGTAATTCTTGGATCTTCTTTTCTATCATTGCGACCGGTATTCGAGTTATCAGAAGCATCTGTCAAAACTTTTTCTTTACTCACTTTTTTAGTTTTATCCATCATGCTGGTTATTGAGCCGGGCAACCCATCCTTATCACTCGACATCGCAATATATGCGCCAGCGCCAATCGTGACAATAATTAAGACAAATGAGCTAACCAGTACTTTCTTCCCGAAGGAAGATTCTCTTTTTGGCGATGACGCATCCTGAAACTGAATATTCCGATTTGTGATTGTTGGGTCCCTACCCAGTTCACGCGCCTCGAATACTGAACTATTCGGATTAACTTTTTTGGAAGCAGGCTTTTTAGTATTAGTTTTTGTTGATTGTCTTTTTTTGGATAACGTTTCTTGCTCAGCCGCCGCCAGATAATTTTCCGACTCTTCATCCTCTCTCAATCCCAGAGTTGTTTCCCAAAGCAATGCGTCAGAAATCCATCCTGATTTTCTCACAGCACCCACATTCACACCGTTTTTTTCCTGTTTACCTAATAAATGCTCGGTTGTTGTTACCACTGAATCATTGGCAGCAAAAACGTCTTGAGACAACTGCTCCTCTTGTTGCTCTTTCACGCCCTGTCTGACAGCTGATTTTTGCTTGGCAAGCGCCGCCTTTTTTTGTGCCAATAATTTCGCCTTTAATTTTCCAACTTCGTCTTCTGCTTTTTTTCTGGCTTGTTCTGACATTACCGCCCGCTGTCTTTCCGTGTCGGCTTTCTTAAGCGCTTCCACAATATCGGTTTGTTTTCTGATTTCTTCTTCTGCCAAACGCCGCGCGGCTTCCGCTTCGGCTGATTTTTTCATTACATCTTCGGCACTATTACGTGCAGCTTCAATCTCAGCCCGCAGTTGTGAAGTACCTTTTTCTGCACGTTCACGTGCAACAGCGGCTGTATGTAAATTCTCCTGACTTTTTTCAATCGCCCTTAATCTTGCTGTTTCGGCTTCCGCATACTTTCTTGATTCCTCTTCCGCTCGTCTTTTAGCTTCGTCAGCTTCTTGCTTTAATTGCACTGCCATTCTTTCCGCTTCTAACTGCGCAGCTTCTGCGTCTTCCGCTCGTTGTACTTCTTCTTCAAGCTCTCTGATTTTTTTGTCTTGAATTTTTGCTATTCTTCTTGCATTTTTTTCAGCCTCAATACGCCCCGCTTCCGCTTCCGCTTTAAGCTGGGCTTCTTTTTCCTTTGCTCTGCGCAAGGCTTTTTCAGCCAAAAATGCTTTGTTTTTCTCGTCCTGCATTGTTTCCTTAATCTCTTTTAATTCAGTTTCCAGCTTTTTTGTATTTTGTTCCAATAAATCATCTAACTGTTTTTTCGCTTCAACCTGTGCTTCATTAATCGCAGTTTTTAATTGCTCATTTTCCTCTATCGCTTTTTTATGTGCTAGCTCAACATTGGAAGCCCTCAACATTTCTGATTCTATCTTTTTAGACAACACATCGTTGTCAGACTTTACCTTTTCCTTCTCGGTCAATACCGCGTCAAGTTCATGTTCAGCTCTTTGCAAAGCTTCTTCATTTGCACGCACTTTGCGAGATTCTTCTAAAAACTTCGCATGCAGACGCTGCGCATTACTTGCCAATTCAGCCAACTCACGTTCGGACTGTCTATTCGCTACTTCCAGATGCTTTTCTAATTCCTGTTGCTGCTCTTGTTGAGATCGCTTTTTATATTCCGTCAGTTCCAGATTGGCTCTATCTCTTTCCTGATCAAACTTTAACTTTAATTCCGTTTCAACTTCTAATTTCTGAATGTCCTTTTGCTTGAGACACTCATTTACAGCGTTAATTTCAGCCCTTAAGCGTCCCACCTCAGCTTCAGCTAACCCCTTCTCTTTAATTGCTTTTTCTGCCTTTTCCTGTTCTTCTAATGCCTTTAATCGCTCGTTTACAACAAGCCCATGCTCAACAGGAATGTTTTCGGCAATATTTGAGGGTTTCTTTAATTTCCCTTTCGCCTCTGCGGATTCTTGACTCTGATTAAAATCAGACTGCAACTCCGATTCATAAGGCAGAAGGCTAACAATATCGGCAACAGGCGCTACACCTGCATTGTTGTTTGATATACTTCCAAACGCAGTAGAGCTTGAACCTTCTATAGAGCTTGAACCCTCTATCTTGTGTGTCGCTGAATCCGGTATGCTTGCCCGGCCACCTTTAAGGATGACACTTTGAAACCCTGCTCTCATCAGTAAAAAGGCAGCAGCTGAACTTTTGCCTTCATCATTGCAATAAACAATATATTTCTTCTTACTATCAAGCGCTGAAAGTTTAATTCTCAGTATGGAAAGTGGAATGTTTAAACTATTACTAACTCCATCACGCGCATGTTCTGAAACATTTCTAACATCCAGAAAACATGCATTGCTTGCGATCATTTCTGAGGCCTCATCATATGAGGCAAAAGTTAGAACCGAACTGGCAAGCAACTCAAGAAAATCCTGCTTCCCCAACCGCATCAATGCGCCATCGTTTAACATCCTTACCGTGGCAGAACGTTCTTCATTGGTTATCAATGATTCTTCTCCAAAACCATCTCCCGCATCCAGTTCAGCTAATCTGACGTCAGCGCCCTGTAAGGAAGCTTTGCGACTAACGGCGCATCTTCCTTCTTTCACAATATAGTAATACTCATCATGATCGAATTGATTTACAACAGTGTCTCCTGCCTTGACACTGATTTCCTGCATTCGCATCATTAAAGCCTGTAAGTTGCTAGCAGGTAAATTCATAGTTGTTAATGACCGAACAAAAACAGTCATCCAATCCCTGTCATTTTTTCCTTCAATATCGCTTACTTCATAGTTATTTTGGTTATATTCACCGAACATGATTTCCAGTAAACCGGAATCGATGTACAAAACACTCAGTTTGCTTTTCGCTTTTGCCGTGACGAGCCTAGGCTTTGCATCGTACAATGCGCATTTCGCGTTTTTTGACCCACCTTTTATTGTAATTTTGTTATTGCTGGAAATAAACTCCATCTCACCAGAAATCAGAAAATAAGTACAATTATCTTTGTCACCTTGATTAAAGAGCGTTCTACCACGCGCTAGATCAATAACAGCTGCCTTATCAGATATTTCTTTTAGTTGCTGGTAAGAAAGTTTATTCAGAGGAATAAATGATTTTAATATTTTTAGGTCAATACTCGGCTTATTAAGCTTTTTTACAGCACTCATCGTCGTTTTTTCGCCTCTTAACACGCAAATCCTAGCAGTGTTTTAAATAGTCCAGGCAATAATTGATTGAATCTGAAGTATGGATCTCTGTGTTCGATATTTTTCAGAAAAAATCTAATGACATTGCACTAAACCCTAATGTATATCAGAAGGTTAGTGGAAAAAAATAAAATCCACAGTGACAATGATCACAGGTAAAATGAGCTGGAGTGCATAAATCTATATATTTTTTAGATATTTTGGGCAAAATCTTGAAAACAATCCATTATATAAAAACTCGAATTGTTTATACAATAAAATGCTAAAAAACACGCGGGTTTAAAAAGTAGAGGAAACAGATACAGGTCATCAGACTGCGCTTATTTTTTTATTGGTTACCCGGCCACAATTGACCTTGTTCAAAAGCAAATCGGTTATTACTAGTTTCGATACACCACGGAAAAATATCCTCCGCCGGAACCGGATGACTAATTAAGAAGCCTTGCACTTGATCACAACCTCGCGTACGCAAAAAATTAAGCTGCCCTTCTGTTTCAACACCTTCAGCCATCACACGTAAATGTAGACTTTGTGCAAGCGCCACAATCGCCTCAGCAATGGCCCCATCCCCCGGGTCTGTGGAAATATCTTTGACAAAGGACTGGTCTATTTTAAGCGTATTAAGTGGAAACCGCTTCAAATAACTCAGTGAAGAATACCCCGTACCAAAATCATCTAGCGCCAGACAAACACCCAACGCGCTCAAATCTTGCAACTTGGCGATCGCCGAATCAACATTATCCATCAAAAAGCTTTCTGTTATTTCCAGCTCAAGATATTGAGGATCCAGGCCAGCAGATGCGAGTATATTAGAGATTGTTTCTACAAGATCGTTCTTACGAAATTGTAGTGCGGATAAGTTTACCGCAATACGCATCGGTGGTAGACCCATCTTTTGCCATTCGACAGCCTGAATACAGGCCCGGCCTAGAACCCATTCGCCAATTGAAATTATGAGCCCGGTTTCTTCTGCAAGTAACATAAATTGATTAGGATATAACATGCCAAGATCGGGGTTATTCCATCGCAATAGCGCTTCCATACCGGTAATCTCTCGGCTGTGAAGATCAACTTGTGGTTGAAAATGCAATACAAATTCATCGCGCTCCAGTGCATGACGCAAGCTGCTTTCTAGTATTAAATGCTCAACTGCTTTGGCATTCATATCCGCAGTATAAAACTGGTAATTATTTCTTCCCTGCTCTTTCGCACGGTACATCGCCGTATCCGCATTCTTAAGAAGCACATCAATGCACAACCCGTCCATCGGAAAAATAGTAATGCCGACGCTCGTGGTTACAAAAACCTCGTGCCCATCGAGAATAAAAGGTTTACTCATTACTTCCAGAATTTTTCGTGCGACAACTGTGGCGTCTTCCGTATTTGTAATACCTTCTAGAATGACCGTAAACTCATCGCCACCTAAACGTGCAACCGTATCTTCTTCACGTGCGTTGGCAAGCAATCTCTTGGATACTGCTTTTAGCAATTCATCGCCGGCATGGTGTCCTAAACTGTCGTTAATCAACTTAAACCGATCCAGGTCCAAAAATAAGACAGCCACCAGATGATTTTTTCGATGTGCCTGTGCAACTGCATGCATCAGACGATCACGAAATAATGATCTGTTTGGTAAACCTGTGAGCGAATCAAAATTTGCTAGTTGGACCAGGCGATTTTCTGCCTGTTTTCGTTCTGTGATATCGGTAGCAACACCAATTATCCCCGTTACCTCACCGTTTTTTTCGCGCACTACCGAATACCAACACTCAAATACGATATCGTTAATTTCCAATATTGGAGACACTTTTTCGCCATTGAGTACTTTTTGAAAATCTCCATAAAAATGAGGAATATGCTCAAATAACTCAAATGCAGACTGGCCCACTAAGCCACCCGGCTTTAACCCGAGACGCTCCAAACCTTTACCCTCAGACATAGTAAACACGCCATTTACATCTAAAGAATAGAAAACCACGGGCGCATTTGTAATCATAGTTCTCAGGCGCTGTTTACTGGCCCGCAATGCCCCCTGAATACGTTCATGATCGCAGATATGCGCTTTTAACTGATTGTTGGTTTCAACCAACTCTTGCGTTCTTTGCTCTACAAGCTGCTCAAGCTCCTCATGGTTCAGCCACAACAATTCCTGCATTACCTTTGACTCGGTCACATCACGAACCAATGCAGTATAATAATATTCTCCACTACCAATATCATCCCTACCGATACATAGCTGGGTGATAGTCAGTTCCATCGAAAATTCCGCACCACCTTTACGATATGCCGTAGAATCCTTAACCTGGTTAAACGGATAACTATTCTCTATTTGAACATTTGCCCGAATATCATTTAATTGATTATTATCATTTTGCCCAAATATTGAGTCCGGAATTATTGTGCTAATATGACATCCGATTATTTCGATCGATTGATAACCAAATATAAATTCAGCGGCTAAATTTATTTCTTTTATTATCCCAAATCGATCAATCACAACCACACCGTCTGTCATTTTATCGACAAGATCCTGTGCAACAACATCTGATACTGTCGATCCAATCGACGCCGATGGTTGAGCAGCTAATGCGCGGCTAATATTATTAACTTTATTTGTTTGGTTAGAAAACAAAAGAATCTCCCGTCGGAGTAAAAGAAAATCAGGTCTTCAATTATTTCCCAAATGCGGAAGAAGTCAATGCCATAATTGAAGGAACCTCTGATATTTCGAAAATAGATAACATGCTATTGTTACGCTTTTATTTTGAACACCTTTATAATGCTTAGATCGAATCTAATTTTTAGGAAGGATACAATTTGATACTAATGTTCAAAGTACGGGTAGATATAAAAACATTGACCTTTAGGGCTCTTGTTGGCTCAGGGCTCTTGTTGGCTCAGGGCTCTTCATCATTATCATGATAAATATTGATGATTAGAACAATGGACAGAATTACGGCGATAAGCGTAATGGCGCTTACCATACAAACGAGAAGTTGTTCCATTTTATTGACATACTCCTAAACTGAACACCAACTACAATTTCCAAGCATATTATTGACCGAATATGACAACAATTACACAGGTATGCTTTTAAAAATACGGTTATTTATTTACATATCAACCGAAAATCACAACAAATAAAAGCAGCAATATTAGCGTTCACTAATCTGCCAATGCCTATAAATCTACCAACTCGAAGAGATCGATGAATATATTACGGTTTATCAGCAGACTGCATTTTTTACCTGAAAAAAAACGTATCGAATATTATCCGCCCTTTTGGCTAATGCGTATAAAAGTAATCGAATTAAGCACAGACTGGCAATCGGTTAGAATAAGACTACCGTTAACGCTGTTTTCGCGAAATATGGGGAATAGCATGTTTGGTGGTTACCAGGCCTCAATTGCTGACCCCGTGGCAGCATTGGCCTGTGCAAAGAAATTTCCAGGTTATTCTATTTGGACACGTTCAATGCATATTGATTTCATACGCGAAGGCAGTACTGATCTCGAATTGCGGTTTAAATTTGACCCTGCCCAGGAAAACGAAATAAGAAACGACCTGGAAAAAAACGGCCGGAGTACGCCCACGTTCAAATATGGACTCTATCTTAAAGATGGTACGCAATGCACGCAGGTAACCAACACCGTCGCGATTCGCCCTAAAGGCTATGCAAGCAAAAAAAATGACGCATACAAAACACGACTTACACCACCGCCGTAAGCCACGCGTAGGTATCAGCAGTTGCCTACTCGGTCATTACGTACGTTATGATGGCAAAGACAAACGCAACGATTTTATTGTTAGTCGCCTAAGTGAGTATGTTGAATTTATTGCGATCTGCCCGGAGGTAGGCATCGGTTTAGGCGTGCCTCGTGCACCGATTCATTTGATAGACGACCCTGATACACCTGAAAAACCCGGCGCTGTCTTTATTCATGATCCATGCATAGATGTAACGCAATCGTTGGCCACATACGCCAAACAAATAGCACAGAACTATCCTGACCTAAGTGGCTTTATTTTTAAAAGCCGATCTCCCAGTTGTGGTTTATACAATACGCCTGTTTTTTCCAGCACAACAACTCAACACATAAAAAATAGCTCAGGCATTTTCGCAAGTGAAATTACACGTTTGCTTCCGCGCCTTCCAACGGAAAATGAAGAAAACTTGCTGGAAACAAACAATATTGAGAATTTTATTCACGACGTGACACGTTATCATTCAAAAATACCTTTTATTTAAATAAAAAGTATCTAACAATTCCTGATAATTTTCGTTTAGGGTACCTCAGGTCGCTAGGGTGAGATAGACACTACTCATTACCTAGCCCATGATCAGGGCCGGGTTCGGTTAAAAAATAGTAAAACACTATAGATTCAGTGCATTAGGTGCGCGCAATCGATCCAACTGATTTATTTAGGTTTATCCTTACACAACTAAATAAATGTAATGGCATCGTCTAATTCACTTAAACTTATTTTTTACTTATCCGCATCTTACTTATCTAAATTAGAAAGTATTGTTCTCTGACCCCGTTCGATGCTGATAATTTTCGTTTAAATATACCCTAGATGCTTGCGAATCTTGTTCTTACGACGAATAAAATATTTCGATTGTGTCGAGGGATTATGTCTAACTGGCGCAGGTAGAGTTGCAGCAAGTTCAACTGCCTCTGAAAAAGAAAGTTCACTTACTGACTTGCCCCAATAATAATGTGATGCCGCCTCGACGCCATATATACCAAGGCCAAATTCTGCGACGTTTAAATAAATTTCGATAATCCTTTTCTTGCTGATATTCCGCTCCATTGTATAAGTAAGAACAAACTCATGCCATTTGCGTAACAGATTTCTGGAAGAGGACAAGAATAAATTTTTTACTGTCTGTTGAGAAATAGTGCTAGCACCAAGAATTAACTGACCTTTTGACAAATTATATTGCATCGCTTCCTTGAATGCCTCTTCATCAAATCCATTGTGTTGAAAAAAACGACTGTCTTCTGCAACGACAATCGCCCGAACAACGTGATCAGGAATTCGTGACAAAGACACCGGATTCCATCGCAGATTGGGCCACTGCTTGTGCTGCAAGCTGTCTTGCTTATATTTTTGAATAAAGCGGGACTGTTGTACTGGACCCGTTGCATAAAGATCCCAGTCAGGTGTGATGGCAATGATATAACCAGCATCAATGATAACTAACACAATTAAAACACGCCAACTCCACTTGATAATTCGCCATATCTTAGGTTGGCGTATCGTAGATTTGATTTTTTGTGTACGCGATTTCCAGGACATCCGATCACTTGTGCGTTTTCATTTTCATTAACGTTATCGGATAAGTAGAATTTAAATATAAATTTAAGTGGCAGCATAGACAGTTTAACACGGACACCTAGATGGGTGTAGATAGTTAGGTAATGCAGGAGAACAGGGCACAGTTGCCGAGGGACACAGAGAAAAAAATCGTGTTATTGTTTTGATTTAGAATGGAAGTGTGTAAACAAGCTTGATCGTAAAAATGTATTAGGAAGAAATTAGAAAAAAACCTATTCTCCGTGTCCTCAACAACAGCGTCCTACGCTGCTTTCGACTGCTGCTGCTCCGACGGTATTTCTACTTTTCCTATCACTCTATGGGAGGGAGGAGCGTACCTCTCCTACATATCCATACGGTTTTTATGATTAAAAAACAAACAACTAAACATCTTTCGCTGTTTCGTCTTCTAGTTCCAACCAACTTGATAAATTGTAAGTCACCAATGTATCAACGATGATATGAGACAAAACTACCGGCCAGATACCATACGGCAATATCCACAACCCCACTATAAAAAAGGCAATAGTTTTAACCGTACAATACAGCTTGGAGAACTTGGGATAGTTATACACCCAAAATAATATAGACGCGATACCCACAGATAAAGGATCTATCCCGATAAACAATAAAGGCAGTAAAAAAACACCATCTTCTGCACCTGCTAAACGGGCATCCCAGGTACGTTTGCTTTTTACGAATTGCTGCTGTTCATTGTAACCTTCAACGCCATTAAAATTATTAAAAGTGACAACGGTTAAGATATAAAACAGGAACGCACTAAAGGACACCAACAGCCCCATCATCAGCCAGATAATATCAAACGTGAAAGGCGTCGTCAGCAGATAAGCAATTAGTAAAATCACGCCAACAAATTTTAGAAAAGCAGATTTTCGAGATACGAAATTTGTCAAATTCATTTTTGAACTTCCTTGATTCCATGCACCAAATGTTACCAATCCGAGACTCCAGTCAAACTAATAAAGTCACGACAACTATACCACATAATCTGTGTGAATTGTATAAAAGGCACGTTAACGCTAGCTTAAAGAATGTTACGTTTTTCTTTTTAACCTAGCCATTAACTCGGATATTAACTTAGATATATTTCGTTAAGAGACGAAGCAGATTATGTCTAACATCTGTCATTGGTTTATGAACTTTGATTTACGCAACGCCAACCTTAGGATACGTGAGTTTGCGAGAACCTGCACTGGTATTATTCTCTAATACATCTGTTAACGCAGCAGTTTCTAACACACCGGATTCTAACAAATCGGGATCAGATTTATAATTTAAAGGGTCGTTAATTAGAGCTAATGGCGCCGGCGCATTCATTTGCAACTTCCCTGTCAATACAGCACCTTTTTCCACATGTATATTTTTACTATACAAAGATCCAAAAACCTTCGCATTTGCTAAAAGTAAAAGTTTTTGCTTGGCGACAATATTGCCTTCTACCGTACCGTCTACGATAACCACGTCAGCTATAATATTACCAATCCAAACACCATCAGAAGAAACCAGCAATGTATTATTAATAATACCGCTCCCCTCAACACGCCCTTCCAACTTAATTTTATTATTGGTTCTTAATTCGCCGAAAAGTGTCGTCCCTTTTGAAACTGTCATTTCTTTTTTCATATGTTAATTATAGCTAGCTAAATGTAATTCAGAATTTATGTTTAATATTTGTTGCAAAATTAACCTTATTTAATAGAAAATGCAAGGTACAGTCGTAATTTTTTAAATTCAATCAAAATATTATCCTGCTGATTAAAAAGAAACACCAAAAGTATCAACAGGATAAAACCAATACCTTTTGTCCCACTGAAGAATAGTCAGATAACTGGATAAACAGGTTGCCGGGATGCATTACACTACACAGCCTAATTTAGGTAATATTTCACATGTAAATAAATAGGTTTCCTGAGAATGCAAATTGCATTCTTTGTAATAAAATGCTTGAATTTTGATAACTTGACCACAATTTAGCGTTAAAGCAGTATTATGTAAGGTAAATTTCAATTAACACGCGTTTATAAAGAGAGAGCTAAAGATATGAAAAAGTGGCAGTGTTTGGTATGTGGATTTATTTATGAGGAAACAGAAGGATTACCCGATGAAGGCATTGAAGCGGGTACAAAATGGAATGACATTCCCGATGATTGGGCCTGCCCCGACTGCGGCGTCAGCAAAAGTGATTTTGAAATGGTAGATATCACAGATGTTGCGTAACAGATGTTGGTAATAATAAAAATAGCACACACGTAAGTGGGCCGCAATCTGGCCGAAACACAGTTACGCACACTATCCTTTTAGCAGATCAAAATAGCAGATCAAATCCAAATGCTTATAAAACCAACCATCATAGTAGGAACCGGACTGGCCGGTTATACTCTGGCCAGAGAATTTCGCAAACTCGATAAACAATCCCCCATTACGATTCTCACTGCGGATGATGGTAGCGTCTATTCCAAACCCATCTTGTCAAATGCCCTTGCTAAAGGGATAACAGCGAATAACATAGCCACATCCGATGCGAACCAAATGGCCGATCAACTTAACGCCAGCATTCTAACTAAAACAGATGTTACTGCTATAAACCCACAACAAAATATTATTTACACCGTGAATTCAGATAAAACACAACAAGAGCTGCAATATTCCAATCTGGTATTAGCCGTAGGCGCCGATCAAATCCAGCTTCCACTAGAAGGCAATGCATCTGACGAAACAATATCCGTTAACGACCTGGCTGATTATGCTATATTTCGTAAACGTATTGAGGGAGCAAAAAAAATTGCAATTATCGGCGGTGGCTTGATTGGCTGTGAATTTGCAAATGACCTGTGTTCGTCAGGCCTGGAAGTGCAAGTAATAGAACGCACTAAACTACCTTTATTAAATCTGTTGCCAGAAGCCGCTTCCGAAACATTACATTCAGCACTAATGCAAATTGGCGTTGAATGGCATTTGTTGAAATCGGTAACAACCATAAGTCGCAATGGTAGTAAATTTGAATTGTCACTTTCTACTACGGACTCGAACGAAACCACGGTGATAAATGAGATTGACCTGGTGCTTTCTGCTGTAGGTTTACGCCCACGGACGGCGCTAACGAACGCGTGTGGGATCAAAGCAAATAGAGGCATCGTCGTTGACCAGTATTTGCGAACAAATATTTCGAATATATATGCGCTGGGCGATTGTGCAGAAATAAACGGCTTGGTGCTGCCTTACGTACTGCCACTAATGAATTCAGCGCGCGCGTTAGCAAAAACACTTGCCAAACAAGAAACAAAAGTGACATACCCGGCAATGCCCATAGTCATTAAAACACCCGCCCACCCTGTCGTTATCCTTCCACCACCACCAGACCTGGAGGGACAATGGCAATCAACAAATACAGATAGCGGAACCAGGTCACTGTACATTGACAAAAACAACAACATGAGAGGATTTGCATTGACGGGGAACGCAACAAAAGAAAGAAATGCGTTAATTAAAGAAATACCAACGTTGCTAGACTAATATATAATTGAACTAACACTAACCACCGATGAACTAATATCGCTGAACTAATATAACACAGTTAAAGCAAAACAATTAACTGAGGAAGGCGCTATTTATAGGATATATTTTTCTCTATTTTTCCCTTTTTATTTCCGCAGTCAATAAATATTTTAGAATCACATTCTTTGTCCATGTAATTAACCGAAGATAACATACCGGACTGCTGCCCTAACTTGTGTGCCGATAAATTTGAAATTTCTTGTTCTTCGCCATATATTTGTTTATTTGCATTGAAATCGCCACCCAAAGCAAAAGCATCACTCGTATGCACTACACTCGATGTTGTAGATAATGATGTTGTAGATAATAGTGCAGGCGATTCGACACCGGCAATCCGCTTACTCGCCATCGGCTCAACCAACATTAACATAACAAGCAAAGAAACGCCCATAACAAAATAAATTTTATTTTCAGCACTTATGTTCTTTAATTTTTGTAACCACGCCAACTGTATCGTACGCACCGGGCGACCGTCGCCAAAATTACACACCAACATTCTATGCGCAACTTCGTTTGTCTTTCGGGGCAACCCTTTTGATAACTTATAAATAACACTTACATCTGCAGGTTTAAATGGTTTATCAATCAACATGCCCGCCACGGCCATACGATGTTGAAGATAAAGAGCTGTATCTTTTTCTGACAGACGTGGCAAATAAATTGAATAAACCCACTCGTCAGACAAATCACGAAGCAACTTGTCGGCCAGTATTGTTTTTATACTTTGATCTGCAAAAAGAACAATACTCATTTTCAATTCTTTTTTAATTATTTTGTGCTTGAGTTTCTGTAGCGTAGAAACAACGTTAGGACTGAGTTTGTGCGCATCATCAATCACTAACACGGGGAAGCGATTATTTTCATTTAACAATTGCACACGACTTAATATACTTGTAAATTGATATCGACATACTGGCGCATTAATACTCTGGGCAACTTTTGCTAAAATTTGCCGGTCATTGCTTACTGTACCAACATGAATTTCAAACGGCTGCCAGGTTTCTTTAGAAGAATTTACGAAGCGCCGCAACATACTCGTTTTGCCGCCCCCTTCATCGCAGGTCACACACAACAACGCTTTGTTGTTTTCAACCATATGAAAAAGGGTCTGGAATCGCTGCTGCAATGCGAGTGATTCGAAATAAAACTCGTCGTCAGGTTGGGCAGAAAAGGGGTTTATATAAAGGCCTAATGCACCAAGGTAGGGGGCGCTGCTGGGATTAGACGCCTGATAATTGTCGGCACCAGCTTCATTATACACAACCGTGTGCTCTGCAAAATTTGACAACATGGTTACACCGACATCTGGATCTGAGAAAATTCTTTAATTAATTGAGATAAACCTCTACGACGCTACTAACACCAAGCAACACTAACAAAAACATTATCGGAAAAATAACAATAGCCTTTAATGTATTCGGGTTTAATCCTCGAATGTGGATTTTCCCAGATTCTAAATTTCGCAAATGTGATTCAGTTATCAGTTTCTATAGAAGTTTTAATGACATGCGCTGCCTGGGCAGGTAGGAAATAATGATATATGGGCACGGAATGGAGTGGATTTGAAGCGTCGTAGGTTAATCCATAAAGTGCAAAATATTGATTTGCCAAGTCCACATCAACTTCCTTGCGTGAGACTAGTTCTAAAAGCTTCCCATTGCCGATTTTGGCTTGCATGGCGTCAATCGATTGAAATGACTGCATAATTTCTTCAGGAATTGCTTCGTTTCGTTCTGGCTTGGTAAATACTTGCTGAAGTAACCCCTCTGTATACATACCTGTGGGCGTCATGGTATTGACACCTTTGTTCTGCAGAGCAGTTATTAGCTCATCCAGACCGACCGCTACGCGTTGACAATTTACTACCCGTGTCACACGCATTGCCAAATGATGCGCGGTATAGCCATACACATAATTCCAGTGCTGAATAATTTGTTCCGGATGGCCCGCGCCGGACTGGTCCACAAAAATTCGCAACACCTGCCCATTCTCAAGCATTTTATATAATGGGTAAGCGTTCCAACCTTCCGGAAACTGATAATAATCTTCACCCTCTACCTGCGATGAAACATAATCATGCTCTTTGCAAAGCAATTCCACAACGTGCTCAGCATCTTTTCTGGAAGACGAACCACAGCGAATAGCCATATGATCAAAATGCACTATCCAATCCCTTTGTTTTGCCAACATCAATAACGCGATATCTGCACGACTATTCAATAAAGACTCTGTCGCTTTAACGGCAGCATAAATATCCAGGTCGCTCACCCACTCAGCGATTACGGCGGCCTGCTCATTGGTGAGATAAGACTTTGCGTCAGAAAAAAGTGCACTCAAGAACTGATCCGCATAATTGCATACGTTGTTATACGTCCCGCTAACATCCTTTTCAAATGGCAATGCATCGCGTGCATTGTCGTAGGCATTAAACAATCCAGTAACATTGCTCACTCCCCAAAAAAAGGTGTTAGCAGTTACTGGCTGTGGTGTTGAAATAAATGGGGTTAAATCCAGATTCGCAATATCACCATTGCTTTTAGCGATTTGCAATTTGTGGTCATTATTGATGTGCTTTTTTAGCTTACTATTAGGTTCAGTGAGTTTTTTAACAAGCGTAACTGAAAATTCACCAAAGGAATCAGACATAACCCACCTAATTTGATCAATTGTTTGACTTGGATCGTTTATCACATATTATTTAGCGGACACACAAGCAGTTTCTGAAATAAAGACACGGCCTAAAGTCGATTTTAACCAAGTGGCGGCCGCCATGGAAGAGAGTATCTCTCCTTGGTTAATATAGATTTTTCGCAAATATAAGCACCATTCATGCCTGCCGTGGACTAATTACCTGCCTAATATTATTGGCCGGAATGCCGATTCATTAGAAACAGACAATTTGTTCTTTTCTCAACGGTTTTTAGTTAAAAAACAATCAAAAAGGAATTAATAATGCATCGAGTTCTGGTACTAGGCGCGGGAAAAATTGGCTCACTCATCACCTGTCTTCTCGCAGATTCAGGCGAATATGACGTTCATTTGGTGGAGCGTAGCGAAGAAGCATCGGGTCGCTTGCGCAAAACAAGTGATTCAGCCCCTTATTTAAAGAACCTCACATTCACTTCAATGGATGCAACAAATGAGCAACTCGTTTCGAACTATATAAAAAAAACAAAACCTGAGGCTATTATCTCAGCACTCCCGTATTACTGCAATCCGATGATCGCAAAACTCGCGCGGGATAACGAAACACACTATTTGGACCTCACTGAAGATGTCAATGTCACTAATCAAGTAAAAGCATTGAGTAAAAATGCCAAAACCGCATTCGTACCACAATGCGGCCTCGCGCCCGGGTTTATCAGCATCGTTGCAAATGACTTGATGCAACAATTTGACTCGCTTGATACAGTCAAAATGCGGGTGGGAGCGTTACCAGTCAATCCCAGCAACGTGCTGAAATATTCACTTACCTGGTCGACTGATGGTTTAATTAATGAATATGGAAACCCATGCCAGGCAATTGAACATGGCGAAGCGGTCGTTACCCAACCTCTGGAAGGCTACGAAACCATTACGCTTGATGGCTTATTATATGAAGCATTTAATACTTCGGGTGGGCTAGGCTCATTAGCAAACACTTACGTCGGCAAAATTCATAGAATGAACTACAAAACGCTTCGATACCCAGGACACTGTGGAAAAATACAGTTACTCATGAACGAACTCAGACTAAATGAAAACCGTGGCATCTTAAAACAAATCCTGGAAAACGCCATTCCGAAAACAACCCAGGATGTGGTTCTTATTTACGTATCGGTATCGGGCATGAGAAATGGTCAATTGTACGAGAAAAATTTTGTACAAAAAATCTACCCCCAAGAAATTGCCGGCATTTTGTGGTCTGCGATTCAAATCACGACGGCAGCAGGTATTTGCGGCGTGTTGGATCTCGTCTTAGAAAACCCCAAAGCACACCAGGGGTTTGTTACACAAGAAAGCTTTCAATTACAGGACTTTTTAACTAATCGTTTTGGCCAGTATTATTCTACAGGCCGGACTTAAATAACACGAGAATCAGTTTCATGGACTTTCTAGAACGACTTGGCATTCAAGAAATGAATTCGGGAAGTTGTCTCGGCGCATCACAATGGATGGATACTGATGGAAAGGAATCGTTAGAATCCTTTAACCCTGCCACCAATGAACGTATTGCAAGTATCGCGTTAAGCACCCAGAAAGAATACGACCAACTCATTAAAAATTCTCAAGAGGCATTTCATCAGTGGCGAAGTGTTCCGGCCCCACTGCGTGGTGAACTGATTCGAAAAATAGGCAACGCATTACGCGACTATAAAGATGCACTGGGTAGTCTGGTCTCTTTGGAAATGGGCAAAATAAAACAGGAAGGCGATGGCGAAGTCCAGGAAATGATAGACATGGCCGATTTTGCAGTTGGTCAATCACGCATGTTATATGGTAACACCATGCATTCCGAGCGCCCCCAACACCGTATGTATGAACAGTGGCACCCAGTGGGTATTGTTGGTGTTATTACCGCATTTAACTTTCCGGTTGCCGTGTGGGCATGGAACGCATTTATCGCAGCCATTGCAGGTAATACGGTTATCTGGAAACCGTCTACGAAAGTACCGCTATGCGCCATTGCCGTGCAACATATTTGCAATAAAGTTTTAAATGACAACGACTATCCCAGTATATTTACAATGTTTATAAGCAAAGACGAGACGGTAAAAGAAAATTTTGTTGCAGATAAACGCATACCACTCATCTCATTCACAGGATCTTGCTCAATTGGCCGCCATGTTTATGAAACAGTCGCCAAGCGAATGGGACGCTGCCTGTTAGAGCTGGGTGGTAACAACGCGATCATCGTCGATAAAGAAGCTGACTTAAACCTGGCGATACCTGCCATCTTATTTGGTGCTATCGGCACCGCAGGCCAACGCTGCACTAGCACTCGCAGGCTTTTCGTGCACGAATCAATAGAAAAAGAACTGACTAACAAATTAACGCATGCATACACTCAAATTCGCCATGGTGACCCACTTGATCCAGATGTTTTGCTTGGTCCGCTCATAGATCAAACAGCAGTCGATTCTTTCAATCACACTATTAGCGAAATTCGCAAAGCAGGCGGCGAAATTCTAGTGGGTGGCGAAACTATAAAAAGCAATGGACATTTTGTGCAGCCAACGCTGATACGCGCTGAGAATAATTGGGACATAGTACAACAGGAAACATTTGCACCCATTCTTTATCTTATTTCATATAACAATTTGGAAGACGCAATTGCAATGCAAAACGATGTCCCGCAGGGGCTTTCGTCGGCAATATTTACCCGCAACCTACAAGTTGCGGAAATATATCTATCATCATTGGGGAGCGATTGCGGTATAGCCAACGTCAATATCGGCACATCCGGTGCAGAAATAGGCGGTGCTTTCGGGGGTGAGAAAGAAACTGGAGGCGGACGCGAAGCCGGTTCTGATGCCTGGAAAGCCTATATGCGACGACAGACCAATACTATTAATTGGAGTAATGAACTCCCCCTTGCACAAGGGATTCTGTTTAAATTAGATTGAGCAAATTGGATTGAATAAACCGGGCTAATGAAATTTATCAACAACCAAATAATATTGTTTGTCATCCGGCTAGTTGCTATTTTCACACTGCTTAACACAAATACCTTATTGCTTGCAGCGATTGAAACAAATCAAAAAAATGAATTACATGGCGATACTACTAACGCAAAAGAAAGTTGCATCGCCGAACAACAATGGTGGTTGCCGAATGAAAACAAAGCAATATCCAAATCCGACTTGCTAAGGCAAGTATCTACAAAACGCGTTGTTTTATTAGGCGAACATCATAATAATGAAGCACACCATCGTTGGCATTTACAAACTATTCAATCCTTATATTCGATAAAAAAAGACCTGGTTCTGGGCTTTGAAATGTTTCCACGCCGCTTACAGCCAATACTTGACCAATGGGTAAACGGTAAATTAACTGAAAAGGAATTTGTAGAAAAACTAGACTGGAGCTCTTTTTGGAGTTTCGATATATCCTTGTATATGCCTCTTTTCAAATACGCTAAAAGCAATCATCTGCCGATGCGCGCATTGAATGTAGATCGCGCACTCATGGAAAAAGTACGTAAAAATGGCTGGAAAGCCATTCCCGAAAACGAAAAAGAAGGACTGTCTGATCCGGCCAAGCCTAGCGTCGATTATTTGAACCTACTTGCAGCAAGCTTTTTACGACACCATCCACCATTAAGCCCTCAGAATAACAAACAAGCGGCTATTGGTTTTAAAAAAGAGGGGGAAAAGTTTCATCTGTTTGTACAAGGGCAACTTTTATGGGACCGTGCCATAGCAGAAGGCGTAGCATCTGCTACCAGCACGTCTGATGCCCCTTTGTTTATTGGTATCATGGGTAGCTGGCATATCATTGACAGGCTTGGTGTGCCTCACCAATTAACCAGCCTGGGAATAAGTGATGCAGCAATATTGGTACCCTGGGATGATCATCTTGAATGCAAACTGATCACACCCACTTTTGCTGACGCGATTTATGGCGCACAGCTACATTGATATTATATACGTATAAATTAATACCATATTTATTTTATGGAAAATTTATATACGGGGAATTTTTATACGAAAATAAATTAGCTACTAGCAATAACAGTGATATGCCTAACGCCCCTTCCTATACAATAAGTATTATTTCTATTTGCATATATAAGGTGTATTTTCATTCAGACAATGACGGTAAAATACCGTTCGTTTGGCGCACATGATCATGATGTAGTGGCTATAATTTCACCATCAGGCATTTAATCAATGCCACAACACAAAATTCAACAGATTAAATTTTCAAAACTTAAAATCAAAGCTCTTAAAATCAAAGCTGAAAGGTAATTAATATGTTTGACCCATTGCAGAATAAATTTACTAAATCGCAGTTCGTAATGCTTTCTTTCTTCATATTGACTGCCGCGAGCATTCTTACATCATGCCAATCCGTTTCGCCGCATCAGGTAACAGGCAAGCAGCACAATAATCATGGCCAATCTAATATCGCTGTCTGGGAACCGAGCAAACCTGACACTTACAAATTGCCTGCAGCATTGCATTTAAAAAATATGCCTGATTTTGACGGCGTCATAAATGAATTGTTTCGCAAACGCATAATTTTCATTGGCGAAAGTCATGACCGCATGTCGCACCATCTGAACCAATTAGAAATTATCAAACGTATGCACGCCGAAGATCCCAATATTGTAATCGGTATGGAATTTTTCCAGCAGCCATTTCAAATATATATGGATGAGTTTATTAATGGCACTATAGATGAACGTGAATTTCTTAAGAAAACAGAGTTCTTTAAACGCTGGCGCATTGATTATCGCTACTACCGACCAATTATTCAATTTGCAAAAAAACATTCCATCCCATTGCTTGCACTGGATGTACTGGAAGAAATTCAACGCAAAGTCGGCATGAGCGGTGTTGATGGCCTGAACGAAGAAGACAAGAAGCATTTGCCAGAAGACATTGATCGATCTAATGAAAAATATCGTGAATTTTTGGAATCAATATATAAAAGACACCCGACCACGGGCAGCAAAAGCTTTGATAATTTTATTGATGTGCAATTAGTACGTGATGAAGGGATGGCGCAAAGTGCCGCAAATTACTATAACAAGCACCCGGAGAAACGAATGATTATATTGGCCGGTGGCGGCCACTTGGTTTATGGCTATGGCATCCCACAACGTCTGACACGCCGATTGCCAAAAGTTGATTCCGCAATTGTATTAAATGGATTTCTCAATAAACCCAGCCCGGACCTGGCAGACTTTGTACTCTTACCGGAACCATTAAGACTCACTAAAGCGGGACGGCTTGGTGTCCTCATGGATGAAGTAAAAACTGGCGATATCGCTGTTTCCGGTTTTTCAGAACACAGTCCAGCTAAAATTGCCGGTGTAAAAAATGAAGATCGTTTCAGTAAAATAGATGGGCAAAACATTAAATCTATGACTGATGTAAAATTTGCATTATTGGAAAAAAAACCTGGCGATAAAGTTGTACTGACAATGAAACGAAAAAGCTGGGGTAACGATAAGACTATCGATGTTGAAGTTACCCTTTACTAGCCGCCCCCTAACAAGGATTGTTTGTCTGGCCACATTTTATGTGGCCACGATTTATCTAGTGACTGCTTGCAGCCTCCCAGATCGAAAGGAAAGCAGGCTAAAAGTTGTAGTACCACCAATTGACTTTGTCGCCGATGAACAAAAAGGAGAATTATTATATTCTGAATATTGTTCAGCGTGCCACGGCCCTAAAGCGGACGGAACTCGTCAAGGCCCACCCTTGGCCCACCACATCTACAAACCCAACCATCACTCAGACATGCATTTTTATAAAGCAGTGCAATTCGGCACTTACCAACATCATTGGCGTTTCGGGAATATGCCGCCAGTGAAAGGCATCTCACCACCCCAAACCGGACACATCATTAA
The DNA here is from genome assembly GCA_013151345.1 of Gammaproteobacteria bacterium. GTDB lineage: Bacteria > Pseudomonadota > Gammaproteobacteria > SG8-11 > SG8-11 > JAADIM01. The sequence goes on along the minus strand of JAADIM010000038.1, from coordinate 35,808 downwards.
ATTTATCCGGGCAAAACAATCTACCATTGGGCTGGGAACAGCTAAAGAACACTAACACCAACAATATTTATCGCAGCCAGTACCACTGACAAGTTGCTTCTCAAAACATATTTCACTGCCAGTGACGATACCGTATTGTTTTGCGCCAGCAAAAATTTGCTGCACCACTCCGGTAAATTTACTGCCTTCTACCGCCGTTATTTCAGCCCAAAACAAACCCGTTTCTTCACCTACCTTTACATAACACCCAGGGCCTAGCCTTGCCATTACATCCGGAGATGGCTTGGTATCAGCCGCTGCTTTTTTGACTCTAGTTATTGCAACAGTTTGACTCATTTTATTTCCCCATCCTTTAATAACCTATTATTCTCAATTTTTATTATTCTCTATTTTTTGATCATTATATTTTATAATAGCTGAACATCAGCTTAACGCAGAACACAAAAAATCTTGACCATTCTTATCAATAAATAGCTATCAACTACTTCAACGACCGCACATCATCTAACTTTTCTTTGTTCAGGTAACGCCACGGCACTGGCAATACCCCCGGTACGTAGCGTTGATATCGGCGATACATATCGCCGTGATAAACCGCCAGTTTTCGTTCCTCGAACCAGGACCCGACAATAAAATATAATGTTATGCAGACAGACGAGACTAAAAATGCAGTGTCCATGTCCCTGCTCCAGATAAAAACTATTGCCAGAAAATACCAGGGGTGCCTGACGAGACGATGTAATGGCGATATACAAAATTGCTCTTGATCTTCCACATTAGCATTTTTGGACTTGATCTGACGTAAACCAAGAAATGCCATCCCGTCATAATAACGTAAACTCCAAAGAAACCCGATCACCGCAAACGTGCCTAATGCATTCGAAAAATAGGAACCAATTCCCTTCCATTCCCACACTACCGCGCCACCAAGGAAATACATCAACCATAAAGGTGGAATAATCAACACTATTGCAAAAATATTATACCCTGCACGATAAAACTGAGCCGTAAACGGGTATTTTTGTGCAACCCATTGTTTTACACCGAGTGATGCTAATAAAGAGTGCAGCAAAAAATAGAGTATCCAGGTACAAGCAAGAACAAGTAAATCAATGTTTGTAGAAACCATATTAAGTTAAATAATATATAAGTTATGTGGCCTCACAAGCAACATAATACATACGGTGATTTAAGGTTTTTCCATCACAACCAATATATACCCAAGATTCACATAATCATTGATTTGAGCCGGCCCAACAGGTGAGACATCGACATAACTCGGAAAACTTTCTTCGTCTTCACCATACCAAGACGCATGGGTACCACAAACATGAACCGGAATATCTTCATTCGTTACAAGTTGCTTAACCTCTTTATGTATAGACGCATATTTCTTGCTATTTTTTGTCATTAATGCAAATTCTTCCGAACCATGAGAGACGACTGCAACATTTATTCCTTTAAACGTTTGCTTTAATTTCTTTGCGTATTTTTTAATTTCAGGAATTGCCCAAGCAAGAGCGGATTCGTCACTTTCCACAACTTCAAAAACCACACCGACAGGTGGCTCTTTGGAATGCGCCAATATGGTATTAATTTCACTCTCAACGCTCGAATATACAGATGGCGACACCATCATGAACGAAACCATTAAAATAAACACTTTAATAATACGCGGCATTATTACCTCCAAAACAAGACCCAAAAAAAAACACCTTAAAAATACAATAACCGCGCAGCTAAAATTTTGATCTAACTGCATACGATATTTATCTTAAACGCCATCTAACTTTATTTCGAATAAATAAAATATCGATCCAACAACCCAGGATCATCAAAATGCCTCCGCCCTAAAAAAGCGGTAGCATGCCGCCCCCATTGGCGCATCGCGCCTGGCTCAGGCACACCCATAGGCCACAACAACCAACGTTCTGCACGCTCGGTTCCCTTTACAATACCATTCCATTCAAACAAACTTTTCCGTCTGCTGGTACTATATGGAAGAGAGCGCAACAAACTATAATCCTTCAAAACATAAGGGATACCATACGTTTTCTCCGCCGTCATTACACGTTGCAAATAATGCGTTTTACTTTCGATCTGTAAAATAATTTTCTTATTAAATCTATCGGGTCCACGCTGCGGCACCAAAGGCGCTTCTTGGTACACTCCGCCAACATCCTTTAAACTCAGCTGCACCGTTGGAAAAAACATGTGGTAACAACCGCAATTATGCATAACATCATATATAAGTGGCCGTCCATCACGGCCAATTGTTACACGCCAGGTAATACCATCAATATGACCCCCAAGAATGTCAAACGTTCCGTCCAACGGCCTCCCTGGAAACCACATTATATAGTTGAGTTGTAACAATATTTGTTCGCCAAACCTAACATGCGAAATCAGCGTATACAACTCCGGAGTGTCAGTATCAATCTGGGGGACTTGCTCTTCACGCCATACCGGCTTGCCCAGCCGATCATATCGATCCACAGTATCGACCTTAATAACTGGCGCGAAAGCCGCAAATAATCTCTGTTTTTCTTTTGCCGAAGGCTCTGGTATGTCTAATACATTATTAGCAGAAGAGTTCATAATTTTCTGCACTTCTACCTGCGGCATTAACATAGACCCGCCAGTTTTATTATCTAATACATAATGCTGTACTCGCCCTTTAACTGCTAATTGTTGTAAGGGTATGCTAAACGTATCATGTGTTTCCCGCTGGTAGGAATTGACGCCGAGCTTTACGAATAAAGCCGTTATCGGGTATATACCAAACACTCGATTTACCATTTGATATTCGTCGGGATAAGCCTTTAAACTAAGCAACTTGTTTTTTAAGCTATTATCACTCATATCTGCATTACGAAGCATGTCTCCGCACGCAAACACAATATCAATGAGTGTTTTATTACTGGTGTTCTGCATAAGGAGAGTAGAATAAAATCGGGTCTTAAGTTCTTGGCTGACTTGTTGTGGAAGATTGGCTAATTCAATCCTTCTTGCTTGCTGGTCTAGTAATTGCAGTCGATCTACCCAAGCTGAAAAACGTTGATTATTCTCGATCAGATTATCAATTGAGGCTAAAAAACGATTGATACGCAGATACGGAAAACCAGGTAGCCGGGTTTCACCAGCATCCACTACCGCTGCGGCAAACACAGCCCGGTCAATTGCCACAAAAAATTCGGAACAATCTTGTGTTTTCGAAAGCTGCAGGTTCTCTAGTAAGGGGGACGATATGTGAGGAACAGATGGTGAATAAGCGCAATTGCTAAGCGCCAGAATTAAAAAAATATAGATAATTAAAGTAATAAAGTTCTTGTTAAATTGAAGCACAAGGTCCATAGAATTTTTCTTCTCAAAATTGTTGCTTGTAGCTTTGCATCACGAACTTTTCACCACAACCTTATACCACAACCTTTACCACAACCTTAATACCACAAAGAGTGTAAGGCAACAGTTTTTATCACTTACGCTTTCAAGTATGATATTTTAGGCAATAGAAAATTACAAAATATTGGGCGTTTTAGCCACTTCTAACATATTACACAGGTAACGACACAATGATTGGCACGATCAAACAATTTTTCGACACACACCTGAATCTCGGACATGAGAGCAGCCAGGAAAGTAAGGATCACGCATTACAATTGGCATCAGCTGCCTTATTAATAGAAATGACAAAAGTAGATAACGAAATTAAGGAAGAAGAGCAGCAGATAGTGACTAATGCGATAAAAAAAACGTTTGAGCTTTCAAGCGATGAAACTACAGAACTACTCGCTCTCGCTGAACAAGAGGCCCAGCAATCAACTTGTTATTATGAATTCACATCACTCATTAATCGAGAATTTAGCCAGGAACAAAAAATAAAACTGGTCGAGCAAATGTGGCTAGTCGCTTTTGCAGATAAAGAACTGGAAAAACATGAAGAACATTTGGTTAGAAAAGTTTCAGATTTACTCTATGTCTCACATAAAGATTTTATTACCGCCAAACATCGTGCCCAACAGACTTAAGCAAATATTCCTTAGATAGGTGCTAGGAACTAACGCAACCGACCGTAAGCGCGGATCGATAGCTATATCGATATAACAGTTTCCTATATCTCCCAGAACAACACTTTTGTTAACAAAAACTTTACATCCATGCATTGAAAAATTTTTCTGACTAAGATAGGCTGGGTTTATTGATAATTACAATAATACAAAGGTTCTAAGATCCCCGTTCTCAAAACCCAAGATCCTAAAGCCCTACAGAATAAAACAAAGAATAAAACAAAGAGTAAAACAAAGAGTAAAACAACAAGTAGTAAAACAAGTCCTAAGGCTCAAAGATCAAAGACTGAAAGATCCAAGACTGAAAGTCCCAAGGCCTCACAAGCAATCTGGAGGATATATGTCAGTAGAAACATCAGTACAGGAACGGCGCGGTAGTTCTCATAATAATATACAAACGCTTGTCTCTTCACGAACTGGTACTCTTTCCCTCTACTCACAATTAGCCTCTAAAACTCCGTTTAGCGCCAACAAGACAACCCAAAAGCTGCTGCAGGAATTCTGTGAATCGTTGGTTGATTACGCCGCATCGGCTCATTTTCAACTTTATCGACACATCGATGAGAAAAAAGAAAGACGCCAACCCGTACAAGATATTGCCCAATCTATCTACCCCCAAATTGCCTCAATAACGCAGAAGATTCTTGATTTTAATGATAAATATGACTGCAAAGATGAATGCATCGATTTTCAAAGTCTTGATATTGATTTATCAGAACTTGGCGAATTGCTCGCAGACCGTATAGATATGGAAGACCGAGTAATCAATGCGTTAACTGCAACTGCATCCAGAGATTAGTACCTACACTCGTTCTTTTTCACGCTCTTTTTCACATAATGCACCCTGCCGCCAGGGTTTTATTCATTCTATTCCTAGCTCGACGTCTTTGGCTCCACACCTATGAATTTTAGTGTATCTGAACAAACTGATTTAGCACGGGTCGCTTAATTTTTCCATTGTCCCAAATTTCAGGATACAATTGGCTCCGTTGTTAAATTAGCAGTACTTATTTATACATTTATAAATCCTGATACAGGAGCAAAGGGGAATGCAAATGGATGACGAAATAAAACAAAAACTCACTAATACGAACACCTGGATTCGTGGACTTTATATGCTACTTTTCCTCGTCGTTTTGGGGGTTACAAAGTTTATCGTTGGTGCGTTGGTTGTATTTCAGTTTTTAAGCACCTTATTCACCGGTTCCTGTAATGAACGACTGGTCGAATTTGGCCAAAATTTGGCGCAATACATCGCACAAATAGTACTTTTCGTATGTTATGGTACTGAAGAAAAACCCTATCCCTTCAGTGACTGGCCTACATCAAGCCTTATTAACACAACCGTTAACACTGCTCCGAAAACCAAAACAAAAAAGAAAACGACTACTAAGAAAACCGCAGATACGGAAGAAGAAGGTGCACCACCAAGCAATGCCGTACATATTGAAACCAATCCGGATGAACCAATTAAATATCAGTGAACATCTGGCATATAAACTTGTCAACATACTGTTGTATTTAACAATTTAAAATGCCGCAGAGCCCAATGATCACTTTTTATTCAACCCAATCCAGCAGCCTAATTTTTAAAGGAAAAACGCTGCTTTTTGGGCTAGTCATCTTGATTTGGGTATTTGATGCCCACTCTGAGTCGGTAGCTCCTGACCAATTAGATCAATTAGATGAAGGCATTGCCGCTTACAAAGCCCATGAATACTCTAGGGCCTATAAGATATTAAAACCGCTCGCAGAGAATGGATTGGCGGAAGCACAACGCCGATTAGGGGTTATGTATCGTCACGGGCGCGGCGTCCAGCAAAATGACAAGATCGCCATTAACTGGTATCGCAAAGCCGCTGAACAAGATCATTTATTGGCTCAAAACAGCCTCGGCATCATGTATCGCTTTGGTCTAGGCGTCAAAAAAAACCCTGAACAAGGCGCATACTGGCTTAAACGAGCAGCAAGAAAAGGATATCGCAAAGCCCAAGAGAATATCGGAGTCATGCTGATGCAAGGTGACGGTGTTAAACAAAACTTTAAAGAAGCAGCGCATTGGCTAACACGCGCGTCGAAAGCAGGGTCTGCCAAAGCGCAATTACACCTTGGACTTTTGCACTTATCCGGCAAGGGCGTTGCGCAAAGTGATGCGCACGCAATGGCGTGGATACGCGAATCGGCTAATCGCGGCGATAAAAAAGCACGCATTGCGTTAGCAAAAGCCTATCAAAATGGCTTGTACGGTTTAACTAAAGATATACCACTGGCGCGTCAGTGGTATGAAAAAGCGGGCGTACCTTTTAAATAAATATATTTATAAAACTTTGAATCATAACTTGAGCCAGAAAAAGCGACTTCGATCAATGTCCATATCTAATAAAATCGCAATTATTTTTTTTTCACTTTATTCAATAAATATCTGCCTTGCAGATAATCAAACACCACAAGAACAACAAAACAAATTTACACTCATATATTCTGGCAACCTCAATGGTGAGCTAGAGCCTTGCGGTTGCGCGGAAGAAACTGATTTAGGTGGCATTAAACGTCGCGCATCAATGATCCAGACACTTAGAAAAGAAAATCCGGCGATGTTTCTTATTACCTCTGGCGGCCTGATTACCAGCGAGTCTCCACGCGACAAACTCAAAAGCCAATACATTCTAAAGGGCATCGCAACCATGAATTACGACGCCATTGGTGTTCAGTGGCGAGACCTCGCCTATGGTGAAGAGTTTTTAAAAAACGATACCCTTACCACTTTACCCTGGGTTGCTTCAAACTGGCACAACGATAACTTCGATAAACAGCTTTTTATTATGCGCAACAACATAAAATTGGCATTCTTCAATTGGCTCGATCCAAAAAATTCCCCACAACAGCAAATGCAGGGAAAACATCAGTCCGTTAGTGACAACATAAACACCCTAACTGAATTAATTAAGAAAGCAAAAGATAATAACGCCGTTACCGTGTTATCTACAACGCTTTCTCTCAAAAAAGCATTAAAACAAATCCCGCTTGACCATATCGATGTTCTGCTTATACGCTCAGCGCATGAAGTTTATAGCGAACCGCAACTGCATAAATCTACATTGGTATTGCAACCTGGTTCCAGGGGCATGCGCCTTGGAAGGGTGGACATAAAACTAAATAAAAAAAATAAAATAGACAAGTTTAAACAGGAGGTCATTCGTTTGCCCGACTCGATTGCGGATGCAGCTTACCTTACTCAGTGGTATGATCAATACAACGCTAAAGTTAAAGAAGATTATTTGAAACGAGTTGCGATTAGAAAAAAACTGGAAACCGGGGAAAGTCAGTTCGCTGGCGAAAATATTTGCAAAACCTGCCATGCCAAAGAACATAAAATATGGCAAGCCAGCAAACATGCGAGCGCTTTTGAAGAACTCGAAGCAGTCAATAAGGCATTCGATCCAGACTGTATTGTATGCCACACCGTCGGATTTGAAAAAACGGGTGGTTTTATTGACTCAACCGTCACAGCAAATTTACTTAACGTACAGTGTGAATCTTGCCACGGCGCCAGCCGCGAACACGCCAACAGTGGTGGAAAAACCAAGGTAAGTAACCATGGTTGGCCAAAAGAAAAAGTGTGCGCACAATGCCATGTAGGGTCACATAGCCCAAGTTTTAAAGTTGATAGTTATTGGCCGAAGATAATTCATGGCAAAGCTTCTAGTCAAAAGGCATCTAACTGACGTCGGAGTAACTAGTTACAGAGATGAGGATGGGTATCGCGAAAGTCTTCTTCGTAGATTGGAGTGAGCTTGCGAAGTCCACCTACAACCACATTGCCACAATGTCACATATGAAGGCATCAATATATTTTTGCACAATCGTTGCGCATACAAATATTTCCCAACCGGCTATCCAGCCCCTAACAAACAATAAGTTATAAGTACGCACTGCTGTTGTGCGAAACTTGCAGTATACTGCGCTATATTAATAATATTTTTGGCTCTTATTTTTGGCTCTTATACAAGGGGAGGGTTATGGACACATTACAATCCGGCAGCGACGTACTGTTCATTCTATTAGGCGCAATTATGGTACTCGCCATGCATTCCGGTTTCGCTTTTCTGGAAGTGGGTACGGTGCGTAAAAAAAACCAGGTTAATGCTCTGGTCAAAATAATCTGCGACTTTGCAACCTCGACCATTGCTTATTTTTTTATCGGGTATAGTGTTGCCTACGGAATTGATTTTTTACAAGGCGCCGAGTCACTTGCTCAGAAAAATGGTTATGAGTTAGTTAAATTCTTTTTTCTGCTCACTTTTGCAGCCGCAATTCCAGCAATTATCTCCGGTGGCATCGCCGAACGTGCAAGCTTCTACCCCCAATTAGTCGCGACGGCGTTGTTTGTCGCGCTCATCTATCCTTTTTTTGAGGGTATTGTTTGGAACGGCAACTTCGGGATTCAAGAGTGGATCGGCAAACAATTTGGCGCCGAATTTCATGATTTCGCCGGTTCGGTAGTGGTGCACGCAATGGGCGGTTGGTTGGCATTGGGCGCTGTTATTACATTGGGTGTGCGGCATGGACGCTATGGAAAAGACGGACAAATATTCGCGCATCCACCGTCGAGCATCCCATTTCTTGCGCTGGGCGCGTGGGTACTGACGGTGGGCTGGTTTGGCTTCAACGTCATGTCCGCCCAAACCGTGGAAGCCGTGAGCGGTTTGGTGGCCATTAATTCGCTGATGGCCATGGTAGGTGGTATTTTGGCCGCATTAATCGCCGGTAAAAACGACCCAGGATTTGTTCACAATGGACCATTAGCCGGACTAGTCGCTATCTGCGCAGGATCTGACGTAATGCATCCCTTAGGCGCATTGGCAACTGGCGCAATAGCCGGCGCTCTGTTTGTCTGGACATTCACACTCACACAGAACAAATGGCGCATTGACGACGTACTCGGGGTCTGGCCATTACATGGCTTGTGCGGCGCCTGGGGCGGTATAGCCGCCGGTATATTTGGCCTGCAGACATTCGGCGGTATGGGTGGCGTCAGCTTTGGAGCACAAGTCGTCGGTACATTATTGGGCGTGACCATCGCGCTGGCCGGCGGATTTATCATATACGGCGGTCTCAAAGCGACGACAGGTATCAGATTGAGCCAGGAAGAAGAATTTCTGGGCGCTGATTTAAGCATCCACAAAATTTCCTCTGAACCGGGATATGATAAATAGCACAAAATTCATGCAGTATACGCGTTAGTTTATCCAATATAGCTTACTTGTTATCACAGACGTCATACGGACAGGAGCGCCCATGGTTAAAAATTGTGCTGTATAAAAACACACTATACGAAAATCGGGACTGGAAATATTGCTCTATAAGGTGTAATTTTGTGTCCCTTTTTTCATCGGATTGAGCATGCCTAAAAAGCTGTTTATTAAAACATTTGGTTGCCAAATGAACGAGTATGACTCGTCAAAAATGGCGGATGTGCTTAAAGCATCGCACAACGTTGAACTGGCAAACACCCCGGAAGAAGCTGACATTGTTTTGTTAAACACTTGTTCCATAAGAGAAAAAGCACAAGAAAAAGTATTTTCCCACTTGGGCCGCTGGCGCGACATCAAAAAAACCCGCCCGGATCTAATCATTGGTGTCGGCGGCTGTGTAGCAAGCCAGGAAGGTGACGCCATTCTCAAGCGGGCACCTTATGTGGATATCGTGTTTGGCCCACAAACACTGCACCGGCTGCCGGGCATGCTTGATCGTGTAAAAAAATTAAAGCAACCGTCTATCGATATCACCTTTCCTGAAATTGAAAAATTTGATTGTCTGCCACAACCGAGTGCTAACGGACCAGCTGCGCTCGTCTCCATTATGGAAGGTTGCAGTAAATACTGTACATTTTGTGTTGTTCCTTATACACGTGGGGAAGAAATCAGCCGGCCTTTTGATAGTGTACTCGTCGAAATTACACAACTTGCAGCCCAAGGTGTTAAAGAAATCACACTGCTAGGACAGAATGTAAATGCCTACCAAGGTGTCATGCAAGATGGCGATATCGGCGATTTCGCGTTACTTATTCGTTATATAGCGACAATCGACGGCATTGAGCGCATACGTTATACCACCTCACATCCAGTGGAATTTTCTGACTCGTTGATTGAGACCTATCGCGACATCCCACAGCTCGTCAGCCATGTGCACTTGCCGGTCCAAAGTGGATCTGACCGTATTTTAAGCGCCATGAAAAGAGGCCACACCATTTTGGAATACAAATCCAAACTGCGTCGTTTACGCGAAATTCGCCCCGACATCAGCTTATCGTCTGACTTTATAATAGGATTTCCAGGTGAAACGGATGACGATTTTCAGGCTACTATGGACTTAATTAATGAGATCGAATTTGATCACTCATACAGCTTTATTTATAGCGCAAGGCCGGGAACACCCGCCGCTAATTTGACTGATTCCAGTTCGCTGGACACTAAAAAAACAAGGCTAAAAACGCTGCAAAATCGTATAATCGAACTTACTGACGCTATCAGCCAGTCCATGGTCGGTAGTCAGCAGCGGGTCCTGGTCAGTGGTCCATCAAAAAAAGACTCTAAACAAATCTCTGGCAGAACCGATAATAATCGTATAGTTAATTTAAAAGGAAGTGCTGATTTGATTGGAAAATTCATTACTGCCACTATCACACAAGCCCTCCCGAATTCACTACGGGGCGAGCTGGTCGAGTCTTCGTTTTCGCAGCCTAATATTGGCGCGCCGAACAGACTGGCAGTACAGAACCCATCTTGAACAGCCAGCCAACATCCAGCGATTTTGTTCTACAGCCGGTAGATAATTCTCGTCTGGCCAATTTGTGTGGACAATTCGATGAACACTTACGTCAAATTGAACAACGCTTAAATGTCAAAATAAACATTCGCGGCAACGCATTGAGAATAATTGGTGACGTTGCCGCCGTTAAGTCGGCGAGCCAGATCCTTAAAACGCTTTACAGTGAAACGTCAAAAGAATCCCTTACACCTGACATTGTTCATCTCCATATACAGGATGCCAACGCAAGCGAGGATACGTACGCAAACGGAGAGACAAATCAATCATCAGATATTAAAAATGCAGCAAAAGAAATAATCATTAAAACAAAAATTGCAACCGTCAAAGGCCGAGGAGAAAACCAAAGAAAATACCTCGACAGCATCAGCACACACGACATCACTTTTGGTATAGGGCCAGCAGGTACGGGAAAAACTTTCTTGGCAGTTGCATGCGCCGTTATCGCGTTGGAAAATAGCAACGTACATCGATTAGTATTGACTCGCCCGGCAGTTGAAGCTGGCGAACACCTGGGTTTTCTGCCTGGCGATATGGCACAAAAAATTGATCCATATTTACGCCCACTTTATGATGCGTTATATGAACTAATCGGGTTTGATAATGTAGCAAAGCTTATAAGTCAAAATATCATTGAAATCGCCCCGCTCGCCTTCATGCGCGGCCGAACACTGAATGATGCATTTATAATTCTTGACGAAGCACAAAACACCACGACGGAACAAATGAAAATGTTTTTGACACGTATCGGCATGGGCTCCACTGTGGTTATCACCGGTGATGTTACCCAAATAGATTTATCACGTGGCACACAATCAGGTTTAAACCACGCTGTCGAAGTGCTGAAAAATGAAGAGAAAATAGGCTTCACCTTCTTCAAATCAATAGATGCTGTCCGACATCCTTTGATACAACGCATCATTGCCGCTTACGATTATAATGAGAACGGCAATAATCAGGAAACCGACCAACCCGGAATAGAGAAAGGCTGACTTGGACATAGACGTGCAATATGCACATAATGAAGCAAATGTTGATGGAACAAGTGTTAAAGAAACAAATGCTAAAGAAACTAAGCCTCCACCCGCATCTGATTTTAAAAAATGGGCAAGTGCTGCGTTAGCCGGCAAAAAGGAAGGTGCGCAACTCACTATTCGTGTTGTCCATGAAAAAGAAAGTACTTATTTAAATGAGCATTATAGACATAAAAATGGGCCTACAAATGTATTGTCATTTCCGGCAGAATACGCCGAAGATATTCCTGTCTCACACATTGGCGACATTGTTATCTGCTCTCCCATCGTTTTTAATGAGGCGAAAACCCAAAACAAAGACCCCAAGGCGCATTGGGCTCACTTGACAGTACATGGTATCCTACATCTATTAGGGTATGATCACACTAATGAACAGGACGCAAGTGAAATGGAATCGTGTGAAATAAACATATTAAAACAAATTGGCTTTACTAACCCGTACATCCAAAGAACCTCTGATTAAGTCATACACCTCTTCAAATAAAAAGCAATGAACGAAAACCCACTCAAGCCGGAGACTCAAGACAACGAATCTGAGCAAGCCCAACAGCCCTCGCTATTGGAGCGTCTCAGTGAAGTCTTGCTAAGAGAACCAAAAACACGTGAACAACTGATTTATTTGCTACGCGAAAGCGAACAACGGCACATCATCAACCCGGATGCACTTTCTATGATCGAAGGGGTCATTCAAGTATCTGATATGCAGGTTCGGGAAGTCATGATCCCTCGTACTCAAATGATTGTCATTGACCAGGGCCAAAAACCCGCAGATTTTTTACCGACTATAATTGAATCAGCCCATTCACGATTTCCGGTGCTGGGTGACTCTCAACATGAAGTCACCGGAATATTGCTTGCCAAAGATCTGCTAACTTATTACGCAAACAACGGGATCGAAGAGTTCAATATACGTGACATACTGCGTCCCGCAGTATTTATTCCCGAAAGTAAGCGACTAAATGTGTTATTAACCGAGTTTCGTTCCAACCGAAATCACATGGCGATTGTTGTCGATGAGTATGGCGGTGTATCCGGCCTGATTACGATTGAAGACGTACTGGAACAAATCGTAGGCGAGATTGAAGACGAATCTGACATTGATGAAGATGTTTTTATCCACAAATACAGCGATTCAACCTATACCGTTAAAGCATTAACACCATTAGAAGAATTCAATGAGTATTTTGGTTTAAAATATGAAGAAGATGAAATCGATACGATTGGCGGATTGCTCATGCGTAAATTTGGCCACGTACCTAAACGGGGTGAAACAATAATAATAGGGCAGTTTCGTTTTCAAGTTTTGCGTGCGGACAATCGTCGCATACATTTATTACAAGCATTTAGGCTAAAAAAAGAAGACAGTAAGCAATAATACGTGAATGCTCTCTCCGTTCTAAAAAATATTTCGCAACATCGATGGCACGCCGACATTCTGGCCTTGTCTTGCGGTGCATTGACGACGCTGGCATTTGCGCCTTTTTATTTATTCCCGATAAGTCTCGTTACACTCAGCCTGTTATTCTATTTGTGGCTCAACTCATCCGTTAACAAAGCATTCAGGCATGGTTATCTTTTTGGCGTGGGTCTATTTGCTACTGGTGTTTCCTGGGTTTATGTGAGCATGAGCAAATTCGGTGGTGTACCGCCAGCTTTGGCGATTTTTCTCACCGCGTTACTGGTACTTTTCTTGGCCTTATTCCCGGCGATAGCGGGTGCTGTTTTTCGTCGTTTTTTTCACACAAACAATTTAAATAAATCCTGGATAATTATACTACCCAGCTTGTTCGTACTCTTTGAATGGATTCGAGGCTGGATTTTTACTGGATTTCCGTGGCTGTTAATCGGTTACAGCCAGCTTGATTCACCCCTCATTGGTTTTGCACCTGTCATGGGGGTTTACGGCCTTTCATGGATAGCGTTAATTTGCTCGGCACTAATTACTTATATTCTATGCAACGGGAAACCGGCATTAAAATTTGGCTTGGTCGCGTTATTTACGATCTATTTTTGTGGCGCACTGCTTGATTTAGTTGAATGGACGCAGCCCAAAGGCAACCCCCTTAACGTCACACTGATACAAGGTAATGTCTCTCAGGATAAAAAATGGCTTGCTGAGCAACGCCAGCCGACTATCGACCTGTATACAAAATTAACCAGGGAAAACTGGTCAAGCGATTTAATTATCTGGCCGGAAACTGCTTTACCCGCTTTCTATCACCAGGCGAAAGGTTTTTTGGATCGGCTGCATCAAGAAGCCCGGCAAACTAATACTGACTTACTTATTGGCCTACCCTTCATGGATGATGATGGCGTACGTTATTACAATGGCGTGATCAGTTTGGGCAAACAACAAGACGTCTATCACAAACAACACATGGTGCCCTTTGGTGAATATATACCGTTTAAAGCTTTGTTAGGCGACGTTTTGAAAATTTTAAACGTACCATTGCCTAATTTCAGCCAAAGTGACAATACAAACCGGATTCTACGTATCGCAAATCACCAAGTGGGCATATCGATTTGTTATGAGGATGCCTTCGGTGAAGAAGCTATTCTCGCGTTACCCGATGTTGATCTGCTGGTGAATGTCAGCAATGACGCCTGGTTTGGCGACTCCATTGCGCCACACCAACATTTGCAAATTGCACAAATGCGCGCAATTGAAACGGGCCGGCCATTATTAAGAGCAACGAACACAGGGGTAACTGCCATTATTGACCACAATGGACATATCCAGTCGAAATTACCTCAGTTCGTCGCTCAAGCACTGAGCGGGGCAACTCAACCGATGTCAGGTTCGACACCCTATAGTATGGTCGGAAATTGGCTGGTCATAAGCATAGTCTTCATCGCCCTGGCTTACCTTGGTTTCTCCGACAGGCGGCGACCGGGCTGACGCAGGGGGAGCGTAAGTGCGATCAACAATTATAAGTTAATCGTATAATTATATTTTTTTTTATTATTTTATTTTATAAAGATTATTGTGTAGATTAGAACCATACCCCCTTACCAACCTCCTTCATATCCCGACAAGGATATACGCCGCAGCAAAAACTGCGGCTTTTTTTATATTTAAATCTGATGAGTTTAGGTTTAACTGATTTAACTGAGAGGTAGGCTCAACCGAAGGCTTCGCTGGATCTGGTCGCGCAACATAGCCGGAACGCCTGCGTCATCGGCATAATCTTCCCATCGCGATATTACTTCAAACACCTCGTTAACAATGGCCTGCGCTCGCCCGCGCTTCATCGAGGCAGCCTTCGCGCAAGCCTTGAAGTCTTCCATGGTGAAATCATCCCTTTTACCGTTCAGGGTCATTTGGTGGCTGGCCGTCCATGCACCGGAAGGATTAAAACTGTAGGTCATATCAAAGGCAGGCGAAAGCGACCAATCCCCGAACTTGTCCATCAAGAAGGCGATGTTCTTTACATGGTCGTCCTGATTACGCACGGCGATATTAAATACCATACGGCGAAACTGTTCCTCAATTGCACGCATCGGCAAGCCCAACCTTCGAATCACCAACAGCGCCTGTTCATAGGCGTAGGCACCCGCTATATTGAAATCATAGTGCGCCAGCGCACAAAGCGATTGCATATGAAGTTTCTCACCGCCTGGGAGACGATCAAAACGCCGGGTCATAAAATGCCGCCTGCCGTTTTCTTCAAACAGTCGGCATTCGCTGATATCAATACCACAAACCCGTGCCATCCTGTAATAGGCGTATTCAATCGCGCCGAAACCTTGCGGGTCTTCCAGTTCCTTGTCTTTATTGCCTTTGACGCCGTCAAATTTTAGCAACCAGTATTCAAATCCTTCACCTGCCGGAATCTGACCCGAACAGACTTCGTTGGTCGACGGGTTCCAGGCAATCACCGCCTTCGCCCTTGCACCACCTGCTGAGGTGCCGACCCGCAAGATATCGCTCAGTGCGCGTTCATTGCTTCCGTCAACAAATGAAACACGAAGGTCATTACGATGTGTGAGCACCTCCGATGCCAGCTCAACCAGTTTGTCGATTTGTATCTGGTTTGCCTGCCGAGCTTTCGGTCCAATCGTGGGGACAAATTCCAATCCACCCATACCCCGCTCCCCCATATAGCAAAGCCGCTCGATGGCAGTGAACGAATCCGGTCGGCGGCCCTGCATGGCCAACCAGGTATCAATCAGCGCGTTACCGAACTTGTCTGGCAGCGAGTCCGCCAGTAATCCGGGCAGGCCATAAAAGGTCTTTCGGGATAACTCTGGAAAGGTATAGACGCGGTTGGAAAGCGGCATTGTAAGCGGCGAAATTTCGATGCCACTTCTGGCAAATGCCGGATCGTACTCGAAGGCAGCCACATCTTTGCCCTCATCCAACGAAACCGCGCCAATGGTCCGCCCCCAAAGCCTGACCTCGACAACGTTGCTCATGTGCCCTCATCCCAGGACCAGGGCTTATCGGGTCGATCCGTCCGGCGGCGGGACGAAGCACGTTGACGCACTTTTCCCTTGCGCTTTAGTAAGTCCATCGGCCTTGGCCCGGCATCAGGGATCAACCCGTCCAGACCGGGCAAGAGATCCAGCACCCTCAGGATGCGGATCATGCTCGACATCTGTGCTGAAGCCCCGGATTCAGTCCGCTCGACCGTCCGCTTGGCGATGCCCGCTTGCTCAGCCACATCCGCCTGTGTTAATTGAAGATCGAGTCGGCGGCGCGCAACACGCCCACCTATTTCAGCAAGAATGGCATCATCTGTGAGCAGCTTGGATATTTTCATAGTCGCCAATTTTAACGACTAACAGCTAATAAGTATATTATTTCGTTATATTTGACGAGTTATATCCTATTTACATACTTATTTTAAATCGTCATTTATAGCGAGTTATTGATATAAACCATTGCTTTTCGCCAACAATGGCGAGTTAACAATATTAAATGGCGGATTATAAGCAGCAAAAGACAACTCATGACATACAAACACCTACTTTGCCCCCTATCTACGCGATTTGTGTCGAAAAATGCGCTAAATGCCACAAACACACCTAAGCTATGGTGCAATCTATTCCCGCGACACTTCAGGCAAGCTAGCTGGACGCGGGACGCTTGAATTCACTCGCTTTGCATTTAGGACAAGGCGGTATATGCCCCGGTTTGTGGAAATGCAACTCTTCTCCACAGGACTTACAGACTAATGTCCCTATTCCGGTAATTTCACCTGTTTTCCATACGCCAACTTTATTGGCCCGGTCTGCCAATAGTGCCAGTTCCACCTTGGTCTGGTCTGCCACAACCGAAAACGTATCGATAAATCTGTCTTCTATTAACTCGATGTCAAATTTCAGCCAATCCGACAGTTCTTTACCATTTTCTTGCAGAAATTTCCCGGCATCATCCAGGTCTCGATGTAGATAATCGCCAATTTTATCTACCTCTTCCCTGGTTAATTCGCCTAATTCTGAAATTTTGTCCTTTGCGGCGTCTATCCCGAACTGGACTTTCGGGCCGAATTCCTTCTCTGCCTCATCAATGAAGGTTTTTGCATTTTCAAGCATTCGATTATAGGCATTAACATGTTTGTCTTTCTGGTCAGTCATATAGCGCCCCTATCACAAACTAATGTATAACTCGTTTTCCTCTGGCTCCTTCTATATCCCCTAAAACAATTCAGAGCTTTGTTTTATTTTGCGCCTAACATGCCGCCGAAACAATGCGTTTAATCTCTCTATTTTATTGTTCGAGCTTATTGTCCTGCTGTATCCTTAGCCCCCGGCCTGGACTTTTTATAATGACCGCTCATTGAGCGTAGGTCCTTTAGACAAAAGCACTTTGAAACAATAGCGCCTTAAGACAATAGTTGAGAAAAACATGCAAGAACAGTATCACCCGAAAAAAATAGAACAATCTGCCCAAGCTTATTGGCAGGAAAACAACAGCTTCACTGTGACCGAAGATCCTGCTCGCGAAAAATACTATTGCCTGTCCATGTTCCCGTACCCCAGTGGCCGCTTTCATATGGGACATGTACGAAATTACACCATCGGTGACGTTATTTCCCGCTTCCAACGCATGCAGGGTAAAAACGTATTGCAACCCATGGGCTGGGATGCATTCGGCTTACCGGCGGAAAATGCGGCGATACAAAACAAGGTAGCACCCGCAAAATGGACACGTGAAAATATCACGTATATGCGCAACCAACTCAAGCGCCTTGGGTTTGGTTATGATTGGTCTCGGGAAATCGCCACCTGTGATCCTGATTATTATCACTGGGAACAATGGTTATTTACCAAACTTTTCGAAAAAGGACTCGCATATAAAAAAGTTTCACCGGTGAACTGGTGTCCTGTCGACCAAACTGTACTTGCAAACGAACAAGTCGAAGACGGTTGCTGCTGGCGCTGTGGCACACAGGTAATCAAAAAAGAAATCTCGCAATGGTTTTTAAAAATCACCCAGTACGCCGAGGAACTTCTGGCCGGACTGGACAAACTTGACGGTTGGCCCGATCAGGTACGCACCATGCAGAGAAACTGGATTGGCCGCTCAGAGGGTGTCGAAATTCAGTTTATTGTCACCGGGATGGAAACACCCTTAAAAGTCTTTACCACCCGACCCGACACGCTGTTGGGTGTCACCTATTTGGCAGTTGCACCAGAACACCCGTTTGCAACCCGAGCTGCAAAATCCAACCCAGCATTGGCCACTTTCCTGGAAGAATGTAAAGCAATCGATACCAGTGAAGCCGCGCTGGAAACGATGGAAAAAAAGGGGATGGACACCGGTTTGCAAGCGATACATCCCGTCACCGGCGATCAACTAGCCGTTTTCACGGCAAACTTCGTTTTAATGGGTTATGGCGAAGGCGCGGTTATGTCAGTACCCGCGCATGACCAACGAGATTGGGAGTTTGCAAAAAAATATGGATTACCCATCAAACAAGTCATCGCCCCTGCAGATGGCACAAAAATAAATCTGCAAGAGGGCGCCTTTACAGAAAAAGGAAAATTGCAAAACTCTGGGCCATTCTCTGAACTTACATCCAAACAAGCATTTAACGCAATAGCCGCTTATCTGGAAAAAAACAAACAAGGGAAGAAACAAATAAATTATCGACTACGCGACTGGGGCGTTTCACGTCAACGTTACTGGGGCGACCCTATCCCAATTATTTATTGCCAACAATGTGGCACAGTCCCGGTTCCGGAAAAAGATTTGCCGGTCATTCTACCGGAAAATATTGCGCTTAAAGGCGTTGGCTCGCCACTCAAAACTATGCCGGAATTTTATAAAACCCAATGTCCTAAGTGTGGCGGCGACGCCGAACGTGAAACCGACACTTTTGATACATTTATGGAATCATCCTGGTATTACGCACGTTTTTGTAGTTTTGATAACGACACCGCTATGCTGGACGAGCGTGCCAAATACTGGCTCCCTGTCGATCAATATGTTGGCGGCATCGAACACGCAGTATTGCATTTACTCTATGCGCGTTTTTTTCAAAGGTTAATGCGCGATGCCGGCCTGATAGAACACGATGAACCCATTACTAATCTGCTCACTCAAGGCATGGTGCTAAAAGACGGTGCAAAAATGTCCAAATCAAAAGGCAACACTGTCGACCCGCAGGGGTTAATCGAGAAATACGGCGCAGACACCACACGTTTATTTATGATGTTTGCATCCCCTCCAGAACAATCTCTGGAATGGTCGGACTCAGGCGTGGAAGGCGCTTTTCGATTTCTTAAACGTTTATGGAAATTGGTGCATGAACATGTTTCACGGAAAACAACAATTAAAACCAATCCAGAGGCACTTTTTCAGCAACTTACTGATACACAACTCTCTGATATACAACTCTCTGATATACAAAAAGGTATCCGCCGATTAACACATGAAACCCTGCGCAAAGTGACTGACGATATCCAGCGTCGATTTACATTTAATACTGCGATCGCAGCCGTAATGGAATTAATAAATGCGCTTTATAAATTTGATGACAAGTCAGATATAGGCCAAGCGATTATGCAGGAAGCATTGGATACCTGCATACTGATGTTATCACCCATCATCCCTCATGTTACCCATACGTTATGGCATGCCCTGGGACACCAAGATGGCGTTATCGACACACCCTGGCCAACTATCGATGAAACCGCCCTGGTTAAAGACAATATTGAAATAATTGTGCAGGTGAACGGCAAATTACGCGGACGCATACAGGTTACTGCAAACCACGATAAATCTGAAATTGAAAATATTGCCATCAGTGACGACAACGTTAAACGCTTTATCGATGGCAAAAAGGTCAGGAAAATTATTGTTGTGCCGGGAAAATTGGTGAATATCGTTGTTGCTTAGAAAATTTTTTACTATTTCTCTAATGACTGGTCTGATAACCAGCTTGGCCGGGTGCGGATTTCATTTACGTGGCTCAGTTATTCTACCTGAGATAATGACAACGACTTTTATTCAGGATGGCATCCCAGCCAGCATGATATTACCCAAACTAAAACGCGCACTCACGAAAAATGATGTGAATGTAATTGATCATATTAACGATGTTACAGACAGTGTTACAGACAACGTTACAGTCGATGCGCCTGAATACAAATCAGTCGCCATCCTGCAAATCTTCAATGAGAACTTCAATCGACGACTGTTATCCTCAGGCTCAACCACTTTAGTTAAAGAATATCAACTGAATTACGCTGTTACTTTTTCTTTACGCGACTATAACCATAATAAGAATAAGAACAATAATGAAAATAATATCTTGCTTCCCGAGCAAACAATAAATATCACCAGAGAGCAAACATTTGATGAAGCGGAGGTATTATCTAAAACAACTGAACAACAAAAACTCCGCCAAGAAATGATCAGTGATGCAGTCAGGCAAATATTAAGACGACTACAATCAATACGGAACGCCAGATAAAGTTATGCGCATTAAAGCCAACCAACTCGATGCACACCTAAGTAACTGCAAAGACAATTTATCGCCCATTTATTTTGTTAGCGGCGATGAACCTTTACAGTTAAATGAAGCATGCGACAATATACGCCAAACCGCTCGTCGGTGCGGTTATGATGAGCGTCAGGTATTTTATGTTGGAGCAAGCTTTGACTGGGACACACTGCTCGCTGCCGCCAACACATTATCGTTATTTTCCGAAAAACGTCTGATTGAACTGCGCATTTCTAGCGGAAAACCTGGAGACAAGGGGAGCAAAGCGATCATTGAGTACATAAATAATCTTCCTGTTGATACTGTTTTATTAATTATAGGCGGAAAAATCGAAGCACAATCACAAAAAAGCAAATGGTTTACGCACATCGACAAAGTCGGCGTGATTTGCCAGATATGGCCTATTGACCTCAAACAAATGCCCGAATGGATCGCCCAACGCTTGCGCGCAGCAGGCCTAACACCGACCAATGACGCCATCTCTTTATTATCTGAACGCGTTGAGGGAAACCTGCTCGCAGCCGCGCAAGAGATCAATAAGTTATTTTTGATGCACGGTAAAAAAAATATCGATGTCGATGATGTACTGGACAGCGTTTCGGATAATTCACGTTTTTCTGTTTTCGAACTGGCAGATGCCGCCCTCGATGGGAATGCAGCACGGGTTACGCGAATTTTGCAAGTGCTGCGCGGCGAAGGTGTTGAACCGATTTTAGTACTGTGGGCATTAAGCAGAGAAATTCGAGAACTGAGCGTGATGAGCGCAGAAATCGCAAAAGGCGCCTCTATTGAGCCGGTCCTAAACAAATATCGCGTTTGGGAAAAGCGCAAACCGTACTTTAGAAAAAACTTACAACAGCGACACGTTTTATTCTGGCAGCATTTACTTATCAAATCTGGGCATATTGATAAGGTAATAAAAGGAGTAGAAACGGGCAATATTTGGGATGAACTGTTACAATTATGCCTTCTAATCACAGGAATTAAACTGTTTTCAAACCAGCTCAAAGCGGGTTAAGAACAGCCCTGAGCGAGTGAACAGCCCTGATGGAAAACAGCCCTGAGCTGTTAATAAAAGCCCTGAAAACAGAACCGGGCATAAAACCACACATAAAAATAGCCTAACAGGCTGTTTTTTAAATATTTTTTAAATTAAATTCAGCTAGTGACTAGCTATTAAATAGACAGGTAGAGCAATAATCAAATGGACGTAAGAAAGTATATATCCGAATTAGGACAACAAGCCCTCAGCGCATCACGTGTATTATCGCAAGCTTCAACAAATGCAAAAAATAGCGCCTTACTCGCTATCGCTGACATTATTATCGAAAATAAAGGCAGCTTGGTTGAAATAAATAAAAAAGACCTTGAAGCAGGCAAAAAACACGGCCTGGATGCCGCCTTGCTTGATCGCCTGGAATTAAACGAAGAACGCATCCTCGCTATGGCACAAGGCCTTAGAGAAATCGCTGCGTTACCTGATCCGATTGGCGAGATCAGCAATCTTTCCTACCGACCTTCCGGTATCCAGGTTGGGAAAATGCGTGTGCCATTAGGTGTCATTGGCATCATCTACGAATCAAGACCTAATGTAACGGCTGATGCGGCGGGGCTTTGCCTGAAATCAGGTAATGCCACCATATTGCGTGGCGGATCAGAAGCAATAAATTCAAACCAGGCGATTGAAAGTTATATCAAGACTGGGCTGGAAAAAGCCGGGTTACCCACAACCTCGGTTCAGGTTGTTAAAACAATCGATCGCGCAGCGGTAATGGAACTTGTACGCATGAAAGAATACATTGATGTCATCGTGCCACGCGGTGGCAAGGGTTTGATCGAAAACATTAGTAATGAAGCACGCGTGCCAATCATCAAACATTTAGACGGCATATGCCATGTCTATATTGACGACAAAGCTGATATACAAAAGGCCATCGATATTGCAATTAACTCTAAAACACATCGCTACGGCGTGTGCAATGCAATGGAAACGCTACTCATAGCGAAAGACATAGCAGAACAAATTTTACCTAAATTACAAGAACGCTTTAATGAAAAAGGTGTCGAGTTACGAGGCTGCGAACAAACCAGAGATATTCTTACCAATATCAATCCTGCATCTGATGAAGACTGGGACACAGAATATCTTGCGCCTATTTTATCTATAAAAATAACCAACGGATTAGCAGGCGCTATCGAGCATATACACGCGCATAGCTCTGGTCATACTGAAAGCATTGTTACTGAAGATATTACACGTGCACGAAAATTTATATCAGAAGTTGATTCGAGCTCGGTGATAATCAACGCGTCAACCCGTTTTGCCGATGGATACGAATACGGCCTGGGAGCGGAAATTGGCACCAGTACTGACAAGCTCCACGTCAGAGGGCCAGTTGGCGTTGAAGGACTGACATCTCAAAAATTCGTCGTGATCGGAGACGGACAAATCCGTGCTTAAATAGCTGATTGTACTTCATCAATGAAACCCATCGGTATTTTTGGCGGCACGTTTGATCCTGTCCACTTTGGACATTTACGAGTTGTATTGGAGGTTATTGAAAACTTTGAGCTGGATGAACTGCGCATTATTCCCTGTGGAACACCACCAATAAAAGAAGCACCAATTGCAACGCCCAATCAACGACTGGACATGCTTCGGCTAGCGGTCAGCAATCAACAAAATGTAATCATTGATGATATTGAAACACACCGTGACGGACCTTCGTATACAGTAGATACATTAACTGCAATTAAAGAAAAATCACCACAAACTCCACTTTATTTAATTCTGGGCACAGATGCCTTTTTAGGACTGAATCGTTGGCACCGTTGGCGAGATATACTTACACTTGCACACATAATCGTTATTCACAGGCCAGGGTGGAAAATCAATTCTCCGGACTTAGACCGGAATTTAAACAAAGAATTAAAATTGATACTTGATGCAACATTGGTAAGCGACAAATTTGCTTTGAATCAAGCGCAAGCTGGAAATATAATGTTTTTTCCCATAAGAAAACTGGATATCTCCTCTAGCGCAATACGTAATCTAATTAAAAATGGAAAAAGCCCGCGTTATTTATTACCACAGGATGTTTTAAATTTTATCTCTTCGGAAAAATTGTATATATAGCGAGCTTCATAACCAAACAGGAAACATAAACATTGATAGATACGGAACAATTATCAAAAATTGCGATTCAAGCATTGGATGACCTTAAGGCCGTTGATATCGGCGTTATTGATGTAAGAGGGAAACTGGACATCACCGACATCATGATCGTTGCCTGCGGCACGTCCAATCGACACGTTAAAGCACTGGCAAATAATGTTATTGTAGAGTCCAAGGAAAAAGGCGTACCGCCTCTAGGTGTAGAAGGAGAACGTGAAGCAGAGTGGATATTGATCGATCTGGGCGATGTAGTTGTCCATGTCATGCTGCCTTCTGTTCGTGAATTTTACGGGCTGGAAAGATTATGGAGCGTTGATACAGAAGCGTCAGAGTTGAATAGCGCCCTTGACGCATCAGCCGATGCCACCTCCACCGATAAACATTAAACAGAATTGGCCTAAGCTTATGGTCCCGAGAAGGCCCAGTGAAAGCCCCATGATTAAGTCTGGATGAATAGATATGCAAATATATCTTATCGCAGTCGGTCAAAAAATGCCGTTGTGGATATCTACAGGCTACAGTGATTATGCGCAACGCTTACCCCCGGAATGCACTTTAAAACTCATTGAAATTCCGGCCGAAAAAAGAAATAAAAGCACTAACATTAAAAAGGCGCTGCAAAAAGAGGGAGAACGAATTTTGTCTGCAATTCCCAAAAACACACTTGTTATTGTAATGGACATTAAAGGTCAATACTGGGACACCCCTCAACTCGCCGAACGCTTAAATAACTGGATGCATGATGGTCGAGACATAACACTCATCGTCGGCGGAGCAGATGGTTTAGACCTGGCTTGCAAACAAAAATCAGAATCATCCTGGTCATTATCACCCCTCACGTTGCCCCACCCCTTGGTGAGGGTGCTACTAGCGGAACAACTCTATCGCGCCTGGAGCATTCTAAATAACCATCCTTATCATCGCGGCGACTAAAATATAAATCCAGCTAAGTTAATGAATATATATAAACCACAAATTTATCTTGCTTCATCGTCACCCAGGCGCCAGTTACTACTAGACCAGATAAACATCAGATATAAAGTTTTACTTCCCATCATAAAAGAGTCTCCCCAGACACGAGAATCACCTGTAGACTATGCTATACGCATTGCGATTGGAAAAGCCAGATACGGATTGAACATGCTGAATGAGTCAAACCATTCGCAGCACATGTTCTCCCAGTACAAGTTTTCGCAACACAAGTTACCCGTATTGGGCGCCGATACTGTGATCGCCCTGAAAAACAAGATAATTGGCAAACCCAGGCACAAAGCCGATAGTTTAAATATACTTGAGCAATTATCCGGTAAAAGCCATGATGTTATTACAGCGGTTGCGTTAGTCACGGAAAAAAAGGAACACTCTGTTGTCTGTCGCTCTGTCGTTAGTACAAGTACCGTCACTTTCAGACAAATAACAACAGAAGAACGTGAAAGATATTGGTCAAGCAAGGAACCACAAGACAAGGCAGGCAGTTACGCAATCCAGGGTATGGGGGCAATTTTTATCAGTAACTTGTCCGGAAGTTACTCAGGCGTTATGGGATTACCGTTGTTTGAAACAGCAAATATACTACAGGAATCTGGTATTAAGATTATTTAATATGAAACCTTTAACTAAGAAGTAGATTTAGAAGTAGATAATGACAAGCAAAGAAATATTAATAAACGTAACACCAAGAGAAACGCGTGTCGCCATTTTAGAAAATGGAGTGTTGCAGGAAATCTATGTTGAAAGAACTAGTCGCCTGGGTTTAGTCGGTAATATATACAACGGCAAGGTTTCCCGGGTTTTACCGGGTATGCAAGCCGCATTCATTGACATTGGCCTCGAACGTACAGCATTCCTGCATGCGTCAGATATCATTCCTGCAGAGCAAGCCAGTGAGGACAAAACAAAAGATGAAACCTACCAAAAAACTGACATTCCACCCATTACTGAGCTTCTTAAAGAAGGCCAGACTATTCTTACACAAGTAATTAAAGACCCATTAGGAACAAAAGGCGCACGCCTTACGACAGAAATTTCGATACCCGCCCGATTTCTTGTGTTCATGCCCCGACTTCACCATATCGGTATTTCGCAAAAAATTGAGGATGAACCAGAACGTGCCCGCCTTATCAATGCGGTGGAAGAAATTGCAATCGAATTCACATCAGGTGGCTATATCGTACGAACTGCTGCTGAGGGTATCGACGAAGAAACACTAAAAGCCGATGCCCTTTTTTTACAAAAATTATGGATATCAATTCAAGAACGAAGCAAATCCGCACCCGCAACAACGCTTATCCATGAAGATTTACATTTGGTGATGCGTATGATGCGCGATCTCACTGGCAGCGAACTTGAAAAAATTAGAATTGACTCTAGAGAAACTTTGCAGCGAATATTTAGATTTGCAAATAAATTCATACCCGAAGTTGCCCCACGTATTGAACATTATCCTGGCGAACGTCCAATATTCGATCTATACGGTGTTGAAGACGAAATACAAAAAGCGCTGGAAAGAAAAGTGAAGCTTAAGTCTGGTGGATATTTAATAATTGATCAAACAGAAGCAATGACCACTATCGATGTAAACACCGGTGGTTTCGTCGGTCATCGTAATTTGGAAGAGACCATTTTCAAAACCAACCTTGAGGCCACACAAGCCATTGTTCGACAGCTTCGTTTGCGCAATTTGGGTGGCATGATAATCATAGATTTTATAGATATGTCAGATCAGGATCATCGCGACCAGGTATTACGCACATTAGAAAAAAACCTGGAACGTGACAACGCAAAAAACAACATCAGCGAAGTGTCTTCTCTTGGGTTAGTTCAAATGACGCGCAAGAGAACACGCGAGAGTTTGGAGCATATTTTGTGTGAAACCTGCCACACTTGTAGTGGCAGAGGCACTGTGAAAACAGCAGAAACGTTATGTTATGAGATCTTTAGAGAAATTTTGCGAGAAGCTCGGCAATTTGAAGCCAATAAACTTCTTCTACTTGCCTCACAAAAAGTTATAGACTTGATGCTGGATGAAGAATCAGCTAATTTGGCGGAATTAGAGGCATTTATCGGAACACCGGTCAAACTCCAAGTGGAAACACAATATTCCCAAGAGCAGTATGACATTATCCTTATGTGATATTTATTGTACTAGGAGGCCGTCCGAGAATAGAAGCCGTCGCGAGGGGAAGTCATTTCAATCAGATTTTTCGATAAAATAAGGCGAATATTGGGTATATTTAACGCATAATATTGGGTATATTTAACGCATTTTATCGAAAAATCTGACTGAAATGGCTTTTCCGCAGTAGGCTCCTCTATTCTCGGACAGCCTCCTAGAGACCCATAATAACGTTCTGCATTCGGGAACTTACTAGATACCGCATCGCTCAAAAAAGTGATTTCTATGCACCGACTTATTCGTTTTCTCTGGATAACAGGATGGTATTCATTCGCCATTTTTATTGTTATTTCTGCTGTCGGTTTAAGCTCTGCGAGATTCTTGTTACCTTTCGTCAAAGACTACAATAATCAAATAGAATCAGAAATCAGCACTCTCATTGGCCAACCAATAAAAATAGGCGGCCTGGACGCAGAATGGCGCGGTTTTGGACCAAAACTCGTATTACAAAATGTTGTTTTGTTAAACGAACAGAACGGGAGTGCAATTGCTAATTTTGATAAAGCCTTTCTAGGGTTCGACCTTTTTTCACTCATTTTTCATGGTCAACTTGGGCTTAACAATATTTCGGTTTCTGGCGTAAATCTTTATGTTGAAAGACATCTTGATGGCACTTTTTCCATAGCGGGCGCCAAAAAAAGTGACGATACGGATGACACAGTTAACAATAAAAAACTGGAAGACTGGGTACTAAAGCAAGTCAGATTAAATATTTCTGAAACCAATTTTTATTGGCACGATCGTAAATTGGGGAATAAACCCGTTCTTTTTTCAGACGTTGATATATCGCTTAAAAACGATAACGATAGACATCAATTACAGGGAACCATCAATTTACCTAAAAATATAGGAAAAAAAATCACCTTTGCGTTAGACATGTACGGCAACCCATTACATACAGATATCAACAGGGAGGGGAAGTTTTATATAAAAGGAACCGCTATAAAACTATCTCAATTTCTGCAATACAGTTCCAGCAAAAAATTTAATATAAAATCGCTTTCAACAGACTTTGAGCTTTGGAGCACTTGGGAAAAAGGTGCACTTGTAAAGATAACAGGAGATATAGACGCAAAAGCTATTCATTTAAGTAACACCACAGTTGCCAACAACGGAAAAGAACTAAAGCTGCAAAGAATGTCCGGTCAAGCGGTCTGGCAACGCAATGAAGACGGTTGGAAGCTAAATATCAGTAATTTTTCAATTAACCGAAATGGCACTGCTTGGCCACCCACAAGCGCCACTATAAAAAGCAGCTCGCTCCGACCCGATATTAGCTCTGCGGTAGAGGCCAAATTTAGCTTTCTTCGTATCGAAGACATTGCTTATCTGGCGCTTTTTGCTGCTGATACGAATGACACAAATAGAGCCGCTTTAGTAAGCCAGAACCCCTCTGGTGAACTAAAAGATGTTTTCATTAACTACCGGGGTAGCAATCCCGAAAATCCTGAGTTTAATTTTGAAGCTAATTTTAATGGCGTTACACTTTTCCCCAATGAGACCATACCTGGAATACACAATTTTAGCGGATCGATAACAACAAACAATAATTCGGGTTCACTTGCTCTGGATACAAATAGCGCGACATTATTTATGCCACAGCTATTCAGGGCACCAATCCCGATTGACAAGCTAACTGGAGTGTTAGACTGGTCGAAATACAGTTCTTCGTGGCGACTTTCATCTGAAAATATGCAGATAATAAATGAAGACCTTAATACTACCGTTAAACTAACATTTGATTTCCCTGCAAATGGGTTATCACCTTTTTTGAGTCTTGCAACCTCCTTCAGGGAAGGCAAGGGAGACAACGTTTCGCGATATGTTCCCTACAAACTCACGCCTAAACTTGCTATTGACTGGATTGACAGATCAATTCTTGGCGGTGAAATTATTTCTGGCAACGCTGTTTTTCATGGAAGACTCGCTGACTTCCCTTTTGAAAAAGGAGAAGGAAAATTCGAACTACACGCTAATACGAAAAATGTCGAAATTGATTATGCGCCTCATTGGCCAGCCTTAAAGAAACTAGAACTTGAGCTAGATTTTCTTAATAAGGGAATGACCGTAATAGGGCACGCCGGAAAAATACTTTCATCTAATTTATTTGACACAGTCGCGCGAATCGAAAACCTAGCTGAAAAACCGGCCATAATGAATATAACCAGCAAAATAGAAGGCCCGACAAAAGACAAACTTGATTTTCTTCGCAGCGCACCTAAATTGAAAAATAACTTCGAAGACAGTCTAAAAAAAATATCCATAAATGGTCAAAGTCTGCTTGAATTGGACTTATCTATTCCGTTAACCAACAACCCACGTTACACAACAAAAACAAAGGGCAACGTTGCGCTAACCAATAACTCAATAAATATAAAAGGACAGCTAGGCGAAGTCTGGAGCAATCTCAATGGCCACTTGTTCTTCTCAAAAAATGACCTGACGGCAGAAAATTTATCAGGATTATTCTTCAACTACCCCGCCAAACTTGAAATTTTAACCAAACATACTCAAACGGGCTCTCTTACACGATTTAAAACAAAAAGCACGTTAAATCCGCAATTATTTGTAAAACAATTTATTCCTTCTTGGGGAAAATTTTTTCACGGTAATACAAAATGGGCTGTTAATCTGGATATTCCTCATAGCGACAATACCACTTTCACCAAACCTGTTTTACGAATACAAACTCAATTGGAAAATATTGAGATTGACTTGCTGGAACCTCTAAATAAAAAACTCGATGAAAAAGTCTATCTTAACGTCGGTGTCGAATTTTCAAAAACAAAACACACTTTTGACATCCAATACGGGCCATCGATAAGCTCGATTATGGAATTCTCCATTAATGATAGTGATGACATATCTTTAAGCAGAGGCACAATTAATATCAACAACAATGAGGCGAACCCTCTTCCCTTGTCAGGTATAAGCGTGGTAAGCAATAACGTTAAAAGGTTTTTATTTGATCACTGGGTTTCTCTACTTGAAAAAACACCGGAATTTAATTCTGACACAAAAGATGAAAACTCAAATCCGCTAAACTGGCTTTCAAAAATTAAAGCAAATATTGGCGAACTAAAAGCTTTTCATCAAACCTACCACTCCGTTAATCTAGATGCGATAAAAACAGACAGAAAATGGGAAGCCATTATCACTAGCGATGAATTGTCTGGAAAAATTTCATTACCTATAGATCTGTCTATTGCGCCTATATCAATGAAGCTAGATAAACTAATGCTATTTAGCGACGATAAAAAGGAGAAAGAAGAAGCTGACAAAAATTCACAAACAGACCACTCAGACCAAGACCCGCGAGACTGGCCAGCAATGATAATTAATAGCAAACGCTTTGTTTTAGATGATACAGAATACGGCCAACTGTTAACCTCTATTAGCAAGAGAAACAATGGTCTGCATATGGATAACTTAGAGCTGACCACACCCACCAACAGTATCACGGGTACTGGCACGTGGATTTATGATGGCACTAAGCATAAAACACAAATTGAATTGAAAAGCGCGATCAACAACATTGGCAAAACCATGGCCAATATGGGATTCGCCGATACGATTAAAAATGGCCAAGGCAACCTTTCGATGGATTTAAACTGGCCATCCATACCAAGTGATGTTTCTGCAAGCATCATTAATGGAACCGTTAACCTGGATTTCAAAAATGGCCAATTACTTGATATTAACCCTGGCGCAGGCCGTATATTTGGGCTACTTAGCCTGCAATCATTACCCCGGCGCCTCATGCTTGATTTCAGGGATGTTTTCTCAAAAGGCTTCAGTTTCGACCAAATTAAGGGCAAGTTCAACCTGGAAAAAGGTGATGCGTACACCAGTGACTTGCATTTGCTTGGGCCTGCCGGTCGCATAGAAGTCTCCGGGCGAACTGGATTCGTCGATGAAGACTATGACCAGCTTGTGACCGTCATACCGGATGCCGCTGCAAGTGTACCCCTATTAACCGTGTTGGCAGGCGCCGAACCTATCACAGCGTTAGTAACATGGACATTAAAAAATGTTTTCCAATCTCAGATTGATAAGGCATTAAGCTTCCAATATACAATCACCGGCAATTGGGATAATCCGAAGATTGTTAAAATTGGAAAACCGCAATCGCCTAAACTCGATCCGCAAATCGAAGATGAAGAAGAACCATGAAGCACAAAAAAAGTGTGTTTCTTTTCAACTATTAACATTTAATCATTTCGCCATACCCCACTAGACGCACCTCTAATCAATAGGTTATATTAAGGAACCTCTGATAAAACTGATAAAATATCATCTACCCAACGCTGGAAAGCTATCGTGAAAAGCTACTGTGAAAAGCCATTATGAAAAACTACAATTTTATAGCGGTAGATTAAGGTTAATGTTCAAAATCAAAACTTATCTGGCCTGTCTATGCATTTTGTTTGTCGTTAGTCCTAAGGCAGTGTTGAGCAATGAAATAAATACAAAATTAAGTGCCGATATTTGGGGCAACCCGCAGAGCGGTGAAGAAGTTTTGCAAATACAACCGCTGATTTCCATTATGCGAAAGCTAACAAGCAATCCTAAAGCAAAATTAAATGTTTTATACCATGGGGATGACAAAGGCACTAAATCGGCAAACAGTTTACGTGGTTGGCTAATATCACTTGGACTAAAATCTGATCGCATTATATTGGCACCAGATAGTTACATTGAAGATACCATAGAACTAAAAGTACAAAATTAAGATACAAGGAAATTAATTAATGCAAGTAGCTGCTATTCAAATGGCTTCTGGGCCCAATGTACATGCGAACTTAATTGAAGCTGAAAGACTCATAACACTCGCAGTTGATTCAGGTACGAGCCTGGCAGTACTTCCGGAAAATTTCGCGATAATGGGTCTGGATGAAGTAGATAAAGTAAAAATCAAAGAGTCGCCAGGCAACGGGCAAATACAGAATTTTTTGTCAGACCAGGCGGCAAAAAACAAAATATGGATAGTGGGTGGCACTGTACCACTCACCGCAGACCATAAAGATAAAGTACGCGCAGCTTCGCTATTATATAATGACAAGGGCAAGTGCGTCGCAAGGTACGATAAAATTCATCTATTTGACGTACATATTGAAGAAACCAGTGAAAACTATAACGAATCAGAAACGATAGAGGCAGATGACAAAATTGTTGTTGTTGATACACCCTTTGGAAAACTAGGCTTATCTATTTGTTATGATCTACGCTTTCCTGAACTGTACCGGTTGATGCTGGATAAAAACGTTGAAATAATTGCACTGCCCGCTGCCTTTACAGCGATCACAGGGAAAGCACACTGGGAATCATTGGTAAGAGCCAGGGCAATCGAAAATTTGTGTTATATTATAGCAGCTGCTCAAGGTGGTTATCATATAAATGGACGCGAAACCTATGGAGATAGTATGATAGTTGACCCATGGGGAACGGTGTTAGACCGACTCCCTCGAGGCTCGGGCTTTGTAACTGCCAAAATTGACCCTGAATTTATTGCCGTTACACGCAAAAACTTCCCGGCGATTAAACACAGAAAACTTAAATAACCTCTTTTGACCTGATAAACATAAATTAAATATTATGACTAATTTAATGCAAAATTCTATGACGGCTTCCCCCATTAGCCTGGCGCAAGAACTACTACTTGCCCCAGCAGGATTAGATCAAAACGATCTTCAAAAAATTCTGGATCAGGTACTGCGCCATGATATAGATAATGCAGATTTGTATTTTCAAGCCAGTCGCTATGAGTCATGGGTGCTTGAAGACGGCATCGTCAAGGATGGCAGTTACAATATAGAACAAGGCGTAGGAGTGCGTGCTATAAGCGGTGATAAAACAGGTTTCGCATATTCAGATGAAATATTGTTACCCGCGCTTAATCAGGCTGCGACTACCGCACGCGCTATTGCCAAACTGGGCCAGCAAAAACAAGTACAAGCATGGTCGGCCAAAACAGGACAAGTATTATATAAGACTGACAACCCATTAGACTCACTCAGTGAACAGGAAAAAATAAACCTGTTAGAATGCGTCGACAAAGAAGCACGACGCCTTGACTCTAGAATCAAACAGGTAGTTGTTAGTCTTGCAGCTGAACATGAAGTAATACTGGTCGCGGCCAGCGACGGCACATTTGCAGCGGATGTCAGGCCACTTGTCCGCATGAGCGTTTCCGTGGTCGCGGAACAAGATGGAAAAAGAGAACAAGGCTCTTCCGGCGGTGGTGGCCGTTTCGGTTATCAATATTTCATCGACAACGACCAATCATTAAAATATGCACAAGAAGCCGTCAGAACAGCCCTAGTCAACCTGGATGCTGTCGACGCGCCAGCCGGCACTATGCCCGTTGTTCTTGGACCTGGATGGCCAGGCGTGTTACTTCATGAAGCTATTGGACATGGCCTGGAAGGTGATTTTAATCGCAAAGGCAGTTCCGCATTTACCGGCCGAATTGGCGAACGTGTTGCATCAGAGCAATGCACAGTCGTTGATAATGGCACTATCGACAAACGTCGCGGATCACTCAATATTGATGATGAAGGTGTACCGACTCAAAATAACGTCTTAATTGAAAATGGCATCTTAAAAAGTTACCTGCAAGATAAACTGAATGCGCGTTTGATGGGAGTTCCACCAACAGGAAATGGCCGGCGCGAATCCTACGCCCATCTCCCCTTACCCCGCATGACCAATACCTACATGTTAGCGGGCAAGTATGATCCGGCTGAAATTATTAAGTCAGTAGACAAAGGTCTCTATGCCGCTAATTTCGGTGGCGGACAAGTAGACATTACCTCAGGAAAATTTGTTTTCTCAGCCAGTGAAGCTTATTTAATTGAAAACGGCAAAATAACCCGGCCAGTGAAAGGCGCCACCCTGATAGGAAATGGCCCGGATGTGCTGACGCGTGTCAGTATGGTAGGAAATGATTTAAAACTGGATGATGGTGTGGGCACCTGCGGCAAAGAAGGACAAAGTGTACCGGTCGGTGTCGGGCAACCTACATTGAAAATCGACGAGCTCACCGTCGGCGGGACGAACACATAATAAAAGCTTATTTAACCACGGAATACACAGGGAACACTGGGGAAAAACTTTCTTTGCATTATTTCCTTACATTAAAGGAATAAGATATTTCGCCGCGTGCCCCCAAGGTAAAAAAATCGACAAAGGCTTACAAATAATGACAAATGCAACAAATATAGACAAAGCACGCTCCGTCAATCTAAACGCAGATAATTACAAAAATATTATCGACGATCTATTGAAGGAATCCAAAGCAATGGGCGCCAGCTCTGCAGAAGCAGGCTTGAGCGTTGGCTCAGGGCTGTCTACGACCGTGCGCATGGGGAAAGTTGAAACGATTGAACACAATCAAGATAAGGGCTTAAGCATCACTGTCTATTTCGATCACAAAAAAGGATCGGCCAGCACCACAGATTTAAGCCCGCAAGCATGCAAAGATGCCGTCGCAGCCGCCTGTCGAGTTGCAAAATATACCGCAGAAGATGATTGTTCAGGATTAGCTGACAAGACCCTCTTAGCGAAAAATATTCCGGACCTGGATCTCTATTTCAATTGGGACCTTCACATAGACGATGCTATTAGCTTGGCACAAGAGTGCGAAGAAGCCGCATTATCATTTGACCCAAAAATTAAAAACTCCGAGGGCGGTAGTTTATCTACCCAACAAGGTTTACGCATTTATGGAAATACGGATAATTTTATAGAAGCCTATCCAACAACGCGCCACAGCTTGAGTTGCTCTGTGATAGCACAAGAAAATGACCAAATGCAACGCGACTACTGGTATAGCGTTGCCCGTGATAGCAATGACCTGGAGCCAAGTAAAAACATTGGCATAATAGCCGCAGAAAACGCGATTAATCGCTTAAATGCACGTAAAATTCCCACATGCCAGTCACCTGTCATTTTTAAGTCTCACCTGGCAAGCGGAATATTTTCCAGTTTTATCTCCGCTATCAGTGGCGGCAGCTTATATCGCAAAACATCTTTCTTGCTCGATAGCCTGGACGAACAGGTGTTTCCCAAGAATATCCATATCTACGAACAACCGCATATTAAAAAAGGCCTGGGCAGCGCGCCGTTTGATGGCGAAGGGGTCGCGACACAACAACGCGATATTGTACTCGATGGAACAGTAAAAAGTTACATACTCAGTTCATACTCAGCGCGCAAACTGGGGATGACAAGCACAGGTAATGCAGGCGGTGTGCATAATTTGAAAATCGATACCAGCAACCTGTCCCTGGATGACATGATTAAAAAAATGGGCAAGGGCCTTCTGGTGACCGAACTCATGGGGCAAGGTATAAATCGCGTCACTGGCCATTATTCACGCGGCGCGACCGGGTTTTGGATAGAAAACGGCGAAATTCAATTCCCCGTCGAAGAAATAACTATCGCAGGCAATCTAAAAGAAATGTATCAAGGCATTGTAGACATTGGAAATGACATTGACCTACGCCAGAATATTCAAACCGGTTCGATTCTGATAGACAATATTACTATCGCCGGGGAGTGATCAACATAAGAA
>JAADIM010000050.1 GCA_013151345.1 Gammaproteobacteria bacterium | reverse complement strand
CTGTTGAAACATGGAATACACCTAATGGCACGACTTATACTCGCTTCATCCTCTGTATATAGGAGGGAATTATTACTACGATTAAACATCGAATTCGAATGCCAATCTCCAGATATCGATGAATCTTCCCAGGAAGGCGAAACACCGGAACAGTTAGTGTGCCGATTATCAGAAGCAAAAGCGCGTGC
Source organism: Gammaproteobacteria bacterium (assembly GCA_013151345.1). Taxonomy (GTDB): domain Bacteria; phylum Pseudomonadota; class Gammaproteobacteria; order SG8-11; family SG8-11; genus JAADIM01. The sequence goes on along the minus strand of JAADIM010000050.1, from coordinate 17,646 downwards.
ATTAGAAAACCAACACCCAAACTCATTAATCATCGGCTCGGACCAAGTTGCTACGTTGGACAAACACATTTTGACTAAGCCCGGAAATCATAAAAATGCCTTAGAACAGTTGACAAAGGCTTCCGGTAGAAAAGTGATCTTTTATACCGGCCTTTGTCTTTTAAATAGCGAAACCAACAATTTGCAGATAGATGTCATCACGTATTCCGTCACATTCCGCACACTCACTCAAAATCAAATTGAACATTATCTGAAACGAGAACAACCATACGACTGCGCAGGCAGCTTTAAATCCGAAGGGCTGGGTGTCGCACTATTTGAGAAAATGGAGGGTGATGACCCGAATGCGTTAATTGGTTTGCCGTTAGTAAGGTTGACTGACATGTTGGCGCATGAGGGAGTTAACGTACTGTAGATCTAGGGTGCGCCCTACCTATCTTGAAACGATGAGAGGATCACACCCTACATTTATTATCTGAATTTCGAATTATCTAATTTGCCCAGCCCCTATTCCAAGATTGGCACTTAATGCTTTTGCAATTCCCACGCCTAATCGATCAACCAGGCGATTGACAAAATTAGGTCGGTGGGTGAAATCAACGATTGACTCCACGCCCATTACTTCTCTGGCGACATAGCTACTCCCCCCTAATGCATCAACGAGCCCTAACTCTACGCCTTGTTCGCCTGTCCATACAAGCCCACTAAATAAATCGGGCGATTCTTTTAGTCGCGCACCCCTACCCTGTTTTACTGTCTCGATAAATTGTTTATGAATATTTGATAACAAGGCTTTGACATGCATGACCTCTTCTTGTTGTGTTGGAGAAAATGGGTCTAGAAACCCCTTGTGTTCTCCTGCAGTTAATAAACGTCGTTCCACGCCTAATTTTTTCATAGAATCGACAAAACCAAACCCATCCATTACTACACCAATTGAACCAACGATGCTGGCTTTATCTGCATAAATTTCATCTGCGGCTGAGGCAATATAGTAGCCACCCGATGCACATATATCTGTTATAACTGCGTAGAGAGGAATGTCCGGGTATTTTTCCCTAAGCCGCATAATTTCATCGTTGATATAACCGGACTGCACCGGACTACCTCCGGGACTGTTAATCTCGATAATAACGCCCTTTGTGTTTTTGTCCTTGAATGCCGTTTTTAAACCATTTATGACTGTTACTGCATTTGCCTGCGAATCATCTGCAATTATGCCCTTGATTTCTATAAGCGCTGCATGCTTACCGCCATTTGTACCCGTTGAAGAGCTAGACTCGCCACCCCAATCATTGGGGAGTATTACTATTAACGCAAACAAGTAGATAAAAACCAGTGATTTAAAGAAAATACCCCAGCGGCGCGTTTTGCGTTGTTCATCCAGCGCACTCATTGCGAGTTTGCTGATAACATCGCGCTGCCAGTTTTCATCTTTTTCTTTTGTTTTTCCTTCTAAGAGTGATTCAGGTTGCTTTATTTCTTTTGCTTCGGTCCAGGCACCTCCAGCGTTGCCAGTATTGGAGCCTTCAGCGACGTTAGAGCCTTCAGCGACGTTAGAGCCTTCAGCAGCATTAGAACCATCAGCCAGTTTAGAGCCGTTAGTAGAATTCGATTTATCGTCATTGTCTGACATTTTTCTGATCCTTAAGAACTCTCTGATTAAATCAAAGGTTCCTTACAATTATAAATTTAAAAGAATACATATTACTGTATTCGACGTTAAATAGGCAGTTACTAACAATAACGACAAAAATAAGAATACATTAAATTACTGGGTATCTTGTAACCAACCCAGCATTTCGCCAATATGAGCGATACAAGCGACTGGATTATGGCTCAGTAAGCGTTCACGTTCGTGCACACCGGTACTGACAGCCAATGAGGCCACACCTGCGTTACTCGCCATTTCCAGGTCGTATTCAGTATCTCCGATCATCAGGGTTTCGTCTGGCTGCATGTCGAGTTCTTCCATGATTTCCAGTAACATTTGTGGATGCGGTTTAGAGCTTGTTTCATCTGCACAACGCGTACTATGAAAAAACGGACCCAAACCTGTTTCTTTCAATACCCTTTTCAAACCAGTTTTACCCTTTCCTGTCGCAACCGCTAAAAGGTGACCCAACTGGGTCAACTTTTCAAGCGCTTCATGCGCACCCGGATAAAGTTCTGACCGGGACTGACTATCAATCAAATAATGATATCGATAGCGTTCCATCAGCAGTACATGGAATGAATCATCGCCTTGCGGAAACAAGGCATTTATAGCTTCTTTCATCCCTAAACCAATGATGTTTTTAATCTCATTATCGTCTTTAGGCGGTAATGCAAGATCGCGTATCGATGATTGAAAGCTAGCAACGATATGTGCCTGTGAATCCATTAAAGTACCGTCCCAATCAAACACAAATAACTTATATTTCATCAGCCATTAGCCTTTGTACTTGAAACACGTGTACTTGAAACACGGGTACTCGAAGCGCTCGTACCGTTATCATTAGAAACCTGATCAATGATTTTCTGTAATTCTGCGGGTAAATCTGCCCTGAACTGCATGGTCTCTCCATCTGGCGTATTGAATCTAATATAGTTTGCATGCAGGAACAAACGTTTCAGCCCCAACGAACGCATGTTCTTATTGAAGTCGTTATCACCATACTTTTCATCGCCAGCAATAGGGTACTCAATAAACGCAGCGTGAACCCGCAACTGATGTGTGCGCCCGGTAACGGGACTGAGTTCAAGCAGACTAGCCATTTTATTGCAAATTTTTCCCCTAAATACGCTGCAAGCCTGCTTACCTTGCGGGCTAACACGCACAATTCTTTCACCAGATTGCATCACGTTTTTATGCAAAGGCGCTTCAACTCGCCGCTCAGCATCAACCCAGCGACCTCGAACCAGTGCCAAATAACGTTTTTCAGTCTGCTTATTTCGCAATTGCTCATGTAATGAGCGCAAAAAACGACGCTTTTTCGCAATAAGTAAACAACCGGAGGTTTCCCGGTCGAGTCGATGCACCAATTCTAAGTATTTTTCCTCAGATTTAAGCGCTCTTAATCCTTCAATAACGCCATATGAAACGCCACTGCCGCCGTGTACGGCAATACCAGAAGGTTTATTGAGAATAAGCATCGACTTATCTTCGTACAATATGCTGCTCTCAAGACGTTCAAGCACGCGATCACTGGGTATGGTTTCGTCTGATTTTCCGCCTTGCCTCACGGGCGGTATGCGCACTATATCACCAGCTTTAAGCCGATAAATTGGCTTGGAACGGCCTTTATTTACCCTGACTTCCCCTTTTCTTAATATTCGATAGACATGGCTTTTCGGTACCCCCTTTAACTTCGCGAGTAAAAAATTGTCAATTCTTTGACCTGCCAGGTCATCGTCGATCTCAATAAATTCAACAACCGGCTTTTGTACTTTCGCCTGCACGTTCGTGTCGCACCCCATAAAAACGCGTTAAATTATTGGCCAGCCTGCCATTTTAGCACCATTTCCTGTCCGGCTTTTATATATAAATTAATAACTTAAGCGTTTAATATTATTGAAATGATGTAATATATGTTCAATACGGCTATACTATGGTTTAAAGATAGGGTAAATATAAGGTATTACCCACTCACAATACAAATGCCAGCCAGCAATTTTTATAGGTTTTATAGAATTGTGGTTAGTTTGTAATGGTAGCAAATTATTGTTTTAACGATTGACAAAAAGCAGTATATAACTGTTTATTTTTTCGGGTAAAAGCTTAACGTGTAACTGAATGGATTCAGTACATTATCCAAACCAAACTGACGTAACCGAATGTAAGTAACGATGCATTTATCAGTTTTTGGGTGCCATTGTCGTACTAATTAATATTAAATGCATCGGCATACCAAATAAGGGAAGTCTTAGAAAGAAGACAAACAACAAATATATTAACCTGGAAGAGCTTAAGGACTAATCTAATAAAGGCAGAACAACCAGGTTAGATGAGTGGGATTGGGATTAAGATTCAGATTAAGTTTCAGATTAAGAGGCCCAATCAATAAACAACAATTAATATAATGGGCGCTCCCACGCATTCCAAACGGAAAGCGAACGATATTTAAACAAATTGATTTAGCATAACTAATAAAATTTGATTGAAATAGAATTCAACATACGCACTGACTGAAAGTGTAAGTTGCGACTTTAGCTACGACTTATAGTTACGACTTATAGTTACGACTTAATAGTTACGACTTCTTTTGGTTACGATGATAAGGGTGTGTGATATCCGCTAAGAACGCAAAAGTGGTTGGTTGAGCGCCTGTTGAGAGAGCAGGTAAAATGAAAAGAATGTTAATAAACGCGGCTCAAAAGGAAGAGCTGCGCGTTGCCATGGTTGATGGCCAGCAGCTTTACGATTTAGACATAGAATCAACAAGTCGCGAAAAGAAAAAGGCAAACATCTATAAAGGAAAAATCACTCGTATCGAACCGAGCCTGGAAGCCGCATTCGTGGATTTTGGTTCAGAACGTCACGGATTTCTCTCCTTAAAAGAAATATCTAAAATCTACTTTGACCCTTCCGTCAATCTCAGAGCTGGCCGCGTCAATATCAAGGACGCACTCAAAGAAGGCCAGGAGCTTATCGTCCAGGTTGATAAAGCCGAGCGCGGCAATAAAGGCGCTGCATTAACCACCTTCATTAGCCTGGCTGGTCGCTGTATGGTCTTGATGCCAAATAACCCGCGTGCGGGTGGTGTTTCAAGACGCATTATGGGTGATGACAGAACCGATGCCCGTGAAGCAATGAATTCACTCACCGCACCAGAGGGCATGGGTCTTATTTTACGCACAGCCGGTGTGGGCAAAAACGCAGAAGAATTACAGTGGGACCTGGATTATTTGTTGAGCTTATGGGCAGCCATAGAAAAAGCATCAATAGAAAAACCGGCACCGTTTCTCATCTATCAGGAAAGCAACATCATCATTCGCGCTATTCGCGATTATCTACGTAATGATATTAGTGAAATACTCATAGATTCTGAAGAGGTCTATAATCAAGCCAGTGACTTTATGAAAATGGTCATGCCGCATAATTTACATAAAGTAAAACATTACAAAGACCCCGTTTCACTTTTCACTCGGTATCAGATAGAAAGTCAAATTGAAACAGCGTTTAACCGAGACGTACGCCTGCCGTCAGGTGGTTCAATTGTCATTGATCATACAGAAGCACTCACCTCGATAGATATTAACTCTGCCCAATCCACATCGGGTGGCGACATCGAAGAAACCGCTTTACATACAAACCTAGAAGCGGCAGCAGAAATTTCCAGACAATTGCGCTTACGTGACTTGGGTGGCCTGCTAGTTATTGATTTTATCGACATGACATCCCCTCGCAATCAGCGGGAAGTCGAAAATAAATTAAGAGAATCTCTCAAAGCAGACAGAGCTAGAGTACAAATTGGCCGAATCTCAAGATTTGGCTTACTGGAAATGTCGCGACAACGATTACGCCCCTCTCTGGGTGAAGCAAGTCAGATCGTTTGTCCACGCTGCACGGGGCAAGGCACGATACGTACGACAGAATCACTTGCACTTTCAATTTTAAGATTGATAGAAGAAGAAGCCTTAAAAGACGGTTCTGCAAAAGTCGTCGTGCAGTTGCCTGTCAGCGTTTCGACATTTCTGTTAAATGAAAAACGAAGTTCAATTAATGATATCGAAGAACGTCACCAGATCGCTGTCGTACTGGTTCCCAATCCTAATCTGGAAACACCACATTATGAAGTGCAGCGCATCAAAACGAATGATCTTCATCTGTCAAACAAATCAAGCTATCGATTAGCTACCCAGTTTGAAGCGCCAACAGATAAAATCGATAAACCTGTGATAACGCCTGAAGAACCAATGGTAAAATCTGTAACACCAGCTAGCCCTGTACCAAACCAGGCAAAAAAGAAAAATGGCGAAGGCATAATCAAACGGTTATGGTCAAGTCTGACCGGAGGAGCGGAAGTACAGGTTCAACCGGAAGAAAAACCAACGTCACAAAAAACGCAGCATGCCAGACCTAGGAACACATCGTCCAGGAACACGCGTCCAAGAAGCCAAGACCAAAGTCGTCGTCGTCCAGATTCTCGCAACCAGAGCTCAAGCCGCGGAGCTGTAAAAGATAAGAATACACAACGTCCTCGCACGCAAGATTCAAAACCTAGAGATCCGCAAAACACGAACGAAAATGTTGCAAAAGTTAATGTAGAGCAAAAAACAGAACAGCAAAATACACAGCCACAACAACAAATTGATACGCAGACTCAACAGAACAGCACTCAGCAGCCATCAGCTAATCAACAATCAACTAACCAGCAACGCCCAAACACCGCCGCCGGTCAACGACGAGGAAAACGTGGTGGCAGACGAAGAGCGCCACGCGATACGCGCGGGGGGTCTTCTGCGACTGACAGCACTTCTCAAGCTAACGGCACTTCTCAAACAACCGGTCCGGCTACTGGTGAACCTCAATCAAATGTAGCGACCAATACAGGCGTCAACATTCAATCTACTGGACCATCTAGGACACCTGTACCGATTCCTGAACAGCCTGTTGCCGAACAAAAAATATCTCGCCAGAACAGTACTTTTGCTACCGCACCGATCCCGATAGCAGCGACGTCATCGCCATTAGCTGCACCTATTGCAAATAATGTTACGCCATTTAAAGACCGGTCAGCTGGCAATCAATCGGAAGCTAAGACAGATTTCGTACAAATCGAAACTAAAAATGAAAACAAGGCTGAATCCAAAATAGACCCCAATATAGGCTCCAATATTAAAAACGAACGCACACCTACATTGACACCTAAACCTAAACCTACTCCATCGCCAAATACAGATACACCATTATCTACTCTGAGTTCAGATAACACTACTACTTCACAAGCGAAAAATATTGAGCCTACATCTGCTTCGAAACCTATTGAAAAATTAGTAGAAAAAAAATATCAACAGATAGAAACAAAAGCATCTGCTGAAAAAAAGGAGGCTGGGAACGATAACAAAAACGGTGATAATGCGACACAGAATAACGTAACACCAACACCTACTACTCAATCAGGAAACGAAAAACAAACTCAACAGACAACGCACAACAATGCGCAAACAATAAGAGAGCAAGGTAATGGTTTTAAACCAGCCTCAAATCAGTCGTATAATTCACCATCACCGACCACTGTGAACAATAATAATGAAAGTAGGCACACGGACGGTAAGCAATCATCGAAAGAATCGTCTTCGTAATAAACTGAAGAAAAAGTCTAACCTACACGAATTTATCTCTACTTATAATTTCCTGTAGGTTGGAGTGAGGCACGAATTTCTCTAACCTACATCGCTTTTTTAATGTCTTCCAATAATCCTTTCGATGCTTCTTCAACCATATCAAATACCCGTTCAAATCCATTTACCCCACCATAATAAGGATCGGGTACTTCTTTAATTTTCAAATGCGGCGCATAGTCCATAAATAATTTAAGTTTATGTAGTAAACCATCAGGACACAGATCTTCCAAATTAGTGTAATTGTCCAGATCCATCGCAATCACATAATCGAATTCCTGAAAATCACGCTCTGTAACACGCCTTGCTCGTAATTGGCCAAGATCAATCCCTCTCCTTAATGCGCATTCCTGGGATCTTGGATCAGCTGGGTTGCCAATATGATAAGCGTGTGTGCCTGCGGAATCGATTTTAATTACTTCGCTCAAGCCAGCTGTTTCAACGATTTGTGTGAACACACCATCGGCTGTCGGTGAGCGGCAAATGTTGCCCATACAAACAAAAACCACTTTTACCATTGTATTATCGACTAGAACTCTTCCAACCATTACACTTCCTCATCCGCCGGAAGTTGACGCGCCTCTTCTTTTAACATAACCGGAATGTCATTTTTTATAGGATAGGCCAATCGATCTGCTTTACAAATAAGTTCATTCTCATCTTTTTTATATACAAGCGGACTTTTACATAAAGGGCATACCAGAATATCTAACAATTTATTATCCACGATTTATTTTCCTCTCCAACAAAGCCAACAAACGTTGACCAAATCTCTCATCTAACTTCGCATCCACCGGCACAAACCAATGATGGGACTCTGCAAACATTTTACATTTCACTGCGTCTTTTTCAGTCATCAAAACGGCTTTACCGTCATTAAAACTAATATCTTCTAATTTGAAAAAATAGTGGTCCCTAAAGGAATGCTCAATCACTTTTAAACCCGATTTTTTTAGCTCATTAAAAAACCGTTTTGGATGGCCTATTGCGGCAACCGCATGAATTTCCTCTTGTTTAAAATCACTCAAATCGCAGCTAATCGAACTATCTTTACAATTTTGAATCTTATCACTAACGAGTTTCATTCGATATTCGTTTAGGCCGGCGGTGCCATTTACAACAATCAGATCCACTTCATTGAGGCGTTTTCTAGATTCACGCAACGGGCCTGCAGGCAAAAAATGACCATTGCCGAATCGCCTGATACCGTCAATCACTGCTATCTCTATGTCACGAGCAAGTGCATAATGTTGTAATCCATCATCTGAAATAATAACATCACAATCGGTATATTTCAGAAGTGATCTTGCCGCCGCAACACGATCAGGACCGACGACCATAGGACACTGACTGCGTTGATAAATCATGACCCCCTCTTCACCCACCACTTCCACATTGCTTCCTTCGACAACCTGTTGTGGCCAGATATCAGAATTACCACCATAACCACGGCTGATTATTCCAGGCAAATAACCCTCATTTTTCAGAAATTCAGCCAACCAGATGACTAGCGGGGATTTTCCCGTTCCGCCTACATTTATGTTACCCACAATAATAACGGGGACGGGTAATCGATGTGTTCTTAGCAAACCTATCCGATATAACAAACGGCGCAGGATGGTGATAATACGAAAAAACCAGGAAAGCGGGAGAAGCAAAAGTACTATAAAACTTCTACTATACCAATACGTGTCAAGTCGTTTCACAAGCGATGAACCCGTTACCCCAAGCGGTCCAGCAAGGACTATTTTTTAGAATAAGTTGAATTGGTCTAATAATAACCTAATTGGGTAACATTATCTAATTAAGAGACTAATTAAGAGACTAATTAAGAGACTAATTAAGAGGCTAATAGATAGCCTAATTTAGGACTTAATCGGGGCTTTCCCTGAATTGTGATTGATACAAACTGTCGTACACCCCCTTTTTGGCAAGCAGGTTCATATGTGTGCCCTGTTCAACAATCTTCCCTTGATCCATTACAATTATTAAATCTGCCTTTTCAATAGTCGACAAGCGATGGGCAATAACCAAGGTTGTCCGGTTTGCCATTACCTGTTCCAATGCAGCCTGTATGTGCCTTTCGGATTCGTTATCCAGAGCAGATGTTGCTTCATCCAATATTAATATAGGTGCATTTTTTAACAAGGCTCTTGCGATTGCGATGCGTTGTCGCTGCCCGCCTGATAGCATAATTCCATCTGCACCTACCCGGGTATCTAAACCATTAGGTAGCGCATTAATAAAATCTGTTGCATGAGCTGCTTCGGCCGCTTTAATGATATCTTCTTTACTAAAATTTTCTAATTGCCCATATGCAATATTATTTGCAATCGTATCGTCAAACAAAATTACATTTTGACTAACCAATGCAATTTGATTGCGCAAACATGCCAGCGTCAGGTTCTGGATATCATGACCACCCAACAATATTTGACCGGAAGATACATCATAATAACGTGGTAGCAAACCTAACAGACTGGTCTTACCACTTCCCGATCGACCAACAAAGGCAATGGTCTGCCCGTAGCTGGCCTTGAATGAAATTTCGTGCAATACACACCCTTTCTCATCATCGTAAGAAAAGGAGACGTTTTGATAAATTATTTCGCCGTCTACTTTTTCAATCTTCTCAGTGCCCAAATCTTTTTCTACTTCAGAATCGAGTAAAAGAAAAATACTTTGCGCTGCAGCGATACCTTTTTGCAACACTGCGTTTACACTGGATAATCTTTTTAACGGAGCAAATAATAATGTCAATGCCAATAAGAAAGACATAAAGATACCCACAGACACTGTCTCCAAAGTCGACTCGAGTGTCGCCACATATAAAATGGCTGTGAATGCTACCCCTGCCATTAGTTGTATCGCTGTAACAGAAAGTGATGTGGTCACCACCATTTTCATATTCTGACGAAAATTTAATGAATTCGATTCACCAAACCGCTCTAATTCATACTTTTGCCCACCAAACGCTTTAACGACGCGATGACTATCAACTGCTTCCTGCGTAACACCAGTTACTTCACTCATGGTGCCTTGAATATTTTTGCTTATTTTTCGAAACCGCTTGCTCACGTAACTAACGATTAGCACAAGCATCGGCCCCATCACCAGTATAAAAATTGATAGCACCCAATTAATATAAATCAAATAGACAACCAAACAAAAAATAGTGAGACTATCTCGAATAATAACGGTTATCGCACGAGTCGAAGCTAGTGCGATTTGTTCAACGTCATATATTAATTTTGATGTGAGCTGCCCGGATGGCAATGAATCATAATACGATGTAGGCAGTTGTAACAAATGTGTAAACATTTGTTTTCGTAAGTCGCGCACTATGCTACGGCCAATCCAGGCCATATAATAGTTTTCAATAAATGTGCCCACACCACGAAAAATAAAAATACCAATCGCGACAAGGGGGATTAATCGAATAATATCAGGATCTTTATCAACAAAACCACCATCTAGCACCGGCTTGATGAGTGCAACAAAACCGGTATCTGTTACTGCCACCATCACCATGCCTATAATAGCGACCACAAATACACGCCAATAGGGCACGATATAACGAAAAAAGCGGCGGTAAATCTCTTTAACCGCTTTAGGATCTTCTATATCCGACATTATTCCTCAGCAGATCGATTTTGCTTGGTCGCAATACTTAGGTTTACAAAACCCAATTGTCGCGCCGCATCCATCGCTACTATAACCGATTGGTGAGGTGTTTGCGCATCTGCGCTGATAAGAATGGTCGGTGCTTTACGGTCACCTGCAATTTTTTCCAACGCAAGCATTACCGTTTTTAACTCAGTATTCACTACCTGACGCTTATCTATGTAATAGGTGCCTTTGGCGTCGATGGCGATCTCGATAATATTGTTTTCTTTCGGAGGGGATTTTGACGATGATTCCGGAAGGCTAATGGTGATTTCATTTTCATGCTTAAACGTGGTCGATACCATGAAAAAAATCAATAATAAAAACACCACATCAATAAGCGGCGTAATATTTACGTCCAGTTCTTCTTTTTTTGAGGGCCGAATGTTCACTTATTAGCCGCTCTTGAGGGTTTTGTTGGATTAGCTGCCGTCACTTGTAAGTTACCTTTCTCCCGATCGCCCGCCATGATTTCGACCATTTTCAAGGCTTCTTTTTCCATATCAATGACCAACTCGTCAACACGTCCTCGAAAAAAACGATGAAACATCAAGGCTGGAATAGCAACCGATAATCCAGAGGCCGTTGTTATCAAGGCTTCGGAGATACCGCCTGCCAACACGGCTGGATCTCCAATACCTTGAGAGGTAATTGCTGCAAATACCTTGATCATACCAATTACGGTACCTAATAAGCCTAACAAAGGCGTCACAGCCGCAACGGTACCCAGCGAATTTAAAAACTTTTCAAGATCCTGTGCGACATGTCTACCGGTATCTTCAATGGCTTCCTTCATTATATCCCGGCTATGGTGGCGATTGACTAACCCCGACGCAAGGACACGACCCAGCGGTGTGCTTGCCTGAAGATATTTAATGTTTTCTAAAGTGAGTTCGTTGTTCTTGTGCCAATGCCAAATTTGCGCGACCAGGTGCTTCGGCGCCACTTTCTTTTTCTGCAAAAACCAAATCCTTTCCCCAATAATAGCAATTGCTGCGATTGAGCAAAGAATGATCGGAAACATTAACCAGCCGCCGGCTTGTACTATTTCAAACACTGTATTTTTCCTTCCTAATGAGCGTTAACAAGATTACTTAATACCATGTAACGTAACTTTTTTCTGTGCTGTAACGTCTAGACTGTAACGCCAAGACAATGTACCAAAGACACCCTCTAACGGAAACCATAATTCATCGATTAACGCATGTTTCTTATTGATTAAAAAATCTTCTATTTTCCTTTCTATAAAGAATTGGTGAATTTAGGTTCGTATTTTGATCCTGATTTTGATTCTTATTCTGAAAAAATGAAAACTCAATTGCGCCGCTTTTCGCTGTATCGATTACCCTGGCACCGACGGCCCTATACCGATCAACAACTTCAGTCCGGGGCAAGCCAAACCTGTTTCTATAACCCACTGGAAATAAAGCATATTTTGGCCATACTGCCGTAACAAACGGTAGCGTCGACGATGTTTTACTGCCATGGTGTGGTACCACTAGCACATCTGCTGATAACGTCGTTGATAACATTGCTGACCCTTCAGCATTTATATAATCCCTTAGTAAATAGTTTTCGGCAGATTTTTCAATATCTCCAGTTAATAACACGCTGCCTGTCATATTGGTTATTTTTAAAACACATGATCCATTGTTCCCAATGTATTGATTTCGTAACGCTTTACTCCTTTTGCTATTCATTTGTAAACCGCCCTCCCATTCAGTGGGTGGTGATATTATATCGAATTTAACGTTATCCCAGTGCCACGATTGTAAGTTTGCACAGCGTTTTTTATTTGAATACGTTATTTCCTGCGGCACACTAGTCAAAATCGTTTTCACATCCATCTCTTCCATTATGGACTCCATTCCCCCAATGTGATCATTATCACCATGGCTGATTAACAACATGTCGACCACGTCGATACCACGATGGTTCAAGAATGGCACAACAACCGCACTACCCGTATTAAATCGCTCACTAAATCGTGGTCCCGTATCATAGACAAGCACATGGTGACGCGTTTGCACTACGGCAGATAATCCCTGACCAACATCAAGTAATGTAAACAAAAAATCACCGTCCTTCGGCACCGGCGGTTTAACAAGAACCATCGGCATGAGCCCTATCACACCTACCCATCGCACGGGTACGCCACGCGGCATGAGTAGCCAGAGAATACCAAGTAATCCTGGTATTACTGTCCAAGCAACTGGGGCGTGCTGATGCCAAGTTGCAAACGGCAAATTCGCTAACCCATCAAGGGCAAACCATAGCAGGTCAAATGAACGTGCAGCCAAATTTAAAAGTAGCGCACCCACTGCATCGGAAATATCACTTGTAATAGAAACAACCAAACTACCAATTAATGTCAATGGTACGATAATCAAGCTCACCCAGGGAACCGCGATTAAATTTGCCACGGGTGAAATCAACGTGGTCTTTTGAAACAAAATCAGCAACAGTGGCGTCAACCCTATCGCCACTATCCATTGAACTCGCCCCCATTTCCACCAAATGCTTTTTTGGTATAGACGTGAGGACATGCAAAATAATATGATAGCAACAGCACTGAATGAAAGCCAAAACCCCGCGTCCATCACTGAAAAAGGATCGATGATTAATATAACCATTAACGCCACTGCCAATATAACGCTTGGTCTGAACACACGTTGAAAAAAAATAGATAGCATGACCAAAGCAACCATCACCAGCGCACGTTGTGTCGGGATGGAAAATCCCGCTAGCATCGCATAAAATGCTGCGGCGACTAGCGCAAATACAGCCGCAAATTTATTTGCTGGTAAGTATAAACAACAGCGCGGCAACAACCAAAAATTACAAACATAACCGACCCAGCGCCAACCCCACTTCATCAGAAAAAAAACAAAACCTGCAACGAGCCCTATGTGCAACCCGGAAATAGCCATCAAATGGTTTGTACCAGTTCGGGTAAGTACACGCCATTGCGCTGGTGTAATATCCTGTCGATCACCAATGGCGAGGGCTTTTATAAGACCTTTACTCGAATTTGAAGCTAATACTAAAGATATTTTTTCAGATAAATGCTGTCTGAACTGCTTGATTAACGATGCATGTTCGACTGTAGCAAGCCGTTTATTTATTTTGTCGGCTGTACCTGGATAAAATTCTTCCTCTTTTTTACTTAGTTTATTCTTGATGTAACCCGTCGCGTGTATTCCTTTGTGAAATAGCCAGGCCTCATAGTCAAATCCACCCGGGTTCATAAAACCATGTGGTCGTTTTAATTTAACAAGAAAACGCCATCTTTCACCCAATTTTACCTCGCGAAAACCATTATACCAGCTCAATTGCACGCGTCCGATTGGTTTTATTTTCTTACCCTGATAATTTAATGAATGAATATCAAACTCGAACCGAGGTTTATGATTAGTCAATATGGGCATCGACACAACAACACCTTCTGCAATTAATTCCTTACCTTCCTGATCTGTTGTTAATCCGCCTAAAGAAAAAAATAGACTGGCCCGTAATAAAGCCCATAGGAACCCTAAAAAGCATATCAATATAAATAAAAGGGGCAATCCCTTTGAGGAAAGTTGTCGACATGTATAAAAAATAATCGGTGATATTAGAAATATCGCCAAAGACCATCGGCTATCTGGCAAAGCAGGCAATTGCAGAAAAATGAAGATTCCGACTAGAAATGCAATGGCGTAAAGACGCATTAATATTGTTAAACCGCTTTTTGACAAAATGATAGATTTAGGCCTACATTACCCATATAACGATCGCATAATTACCAACACACTCGACTTACAGCAATGCCGAAAAGACTTATAAAACGTTTAATACCCGATCAAAACAAAATACGTGACCACAAAAAGTTGCGTTGGTTAGGTAAACTATTGGAAGACCCAAACCTGCTACATTTAAATCGGTACTCGGTATCTGGGGCAGTCAGCGTTGGGTTATTCGTCGCGCTGGTACCCGCTCCGTTTCAAATGCTGATGGCGGCAGTAATGGCGCTGTTTATCAGGGTGAATTTGCCCATTTCAGTGATAGTAGTGTGGGTTAGCAACCCTATCACCATGCCACCTATCTTCTATTTTACCTACTTGGTAGGTGCGAAGATTTTACAAGTACCGTTGCCCGATATTCAATTTGAATTCACTACTGAATGGTTTATGCAGGAATTTGGGGCTATTTGGGAACCACTTTTGTTGGGGTCGTTGCTAGTCGGGCTAATTTGCGCCGTCGTTGGAAACATAGTGGTCAGAATTTTCTGGCGAATGCATGTCATCAAAAGCTGGAAATTACGTAAGGCAAAAAAACTGAAAAAATTAGCGGAAGTCAAAAACCCGCAGGATACAAAGGTTTAAAAAATATTTGGGTGTGCTCACTCTCGCATAAATGAGCTGGTACATGAAACGCACCCTGCTTTCATTCAATTAATCGCTGTTATGGCTCCATCCTCGATTGTCAACACCCTGTCCATACGCGATGCCAATGTTTGGTCATGTGTAACGACGACAAAACTGGTACCCAATTCCTTATGCAGCTCTAACATTAAGTCGTAAACACGTTCGGCCGTTTTGTGGTCGAGATTACCGGTAGGCTCATCTGCCAGAATACAAAGCGGGTCTGTGACCAATGCTCTGGCCACCGCTGTGCGTTGACGTTCACCACCGGATAACTCACCGGGCTTATGTTCCAGCCGCTTACCTAACTCAACACGAGCCAACACATCAGTTGCTTTTTTCTTTGCTTCAATTGTTGATACACCACGAATAAGCAATGGCATGCAAACATTCTCTAATGCAGTAAATTCTGGCAACAAGTGATGAAACTGATAAACAAAGCCCAAGACTTTGTTGCGAACAAGGCCTCGTTGCGCTTCACCCATGGTAGAAAATGCCTGACCATTGACTTCGACCGTTCCTCTAGTGGGCAAATCAAGTCCACCCAACAGGTGCAACAAAGTCGATTTTCCGGATCCTGAGCTGCCAACTATCGCGACACGTTCGCCCGGATTGATCTCCATGTTAATATCTTTTAATACATTGACATTTAGCCCACCTTCGTCAAAGGTTTTAACCAACCCGTTGCATTTCAACACCGGTATCTGACTATTCATACCGCAATGCCTCCGCCGGTTGTGTTTTAGAAGCACGCCAGGCTGGATAGATAGTAGCAAGCAAACTTAAGGAAAACGCGACAGTGGATATCAATATCACATCGTCCCAATGCAAATCTGATGGAAATTCACTAATATAATATACATCACCAGGTAAAAACTTCGTTTCGAATAGACTCTCTATAAAAGGAACAACCGTATCAACATTCAGTGCCAGGGAAACCCCGCCCACCATCCCCATAATTGTTCCCAACGTACCTATCACAGTACCCTGAATCATAAAAATTGCCATCACACTATTTGGTGATGCACCCAATGTGCGTAATATCGCAATTTCTGTCAGCTTATCCGTTACTAACATGACTATTGTTGATACGAGATTAAACGCGGCGACCGCAACAATCAGCATCAGAATTAAAAACATCATGCGTTTTTCTATTTTTAAAGCGCGAAAAAAATTCGCGTGTTGCCGTGTCCAGTCACTGACCAGATAATCCCCGGGTAAATCCTTTACTAACTCACGCGCTACTTCAGGTGCAGAAAAAATATCAACTAATTTTAAACGAATGCCCGATACCGCATCTCCCATACGAAACAAGCGTGCGGCATCGTCAATATGCAATAACGCTAATGCATTATCATACTCATACATCCCTACTTCAAAAATACCCACTACCGTGAAACGTTTTAAACGTGGCAGGATACCCGCTGGCGTAATATTGGCTTGTGGTGCAACTAGGGTGACTTTATCGCCGAGCAACACGCCAAGAGAACGCGCCAGATCTTTACCTAAGATGATGCCAAATTCACCCGGTAACAAATCATCAATCGAACCGAACAACATTTTTTTACCGACTTCCGAAACATCAGGTTCGTTTTTTGGTGATATACCTCGAATTAATGTACCGCTGACTTGCTGACCAGTGGTCAGCATCCCTTCAGCCTTTATATAGGGCGCAACCCCCAATACGTCGTCACGCTTTATTGCAATATCTGCCAACTCAGACCAGTTACGCAATTTTCCATCATAGCCTAATACCATCGCATGTGACGCCATACCAAGGATTCGTTCACGTAACTCTTTTTCAAACCCATTCATCACAGACAACACGGTAATAAGGGCGGTAACACCTAATGCGATACCCATCATGGATATTAACGAGATAAATGAAATAAAGTGATTACGGCGTTTAGCGCGGGTATAGCGCAAGCCTATAAAAAGAGGTAGTGGTTTAAACATGAAAAATGATTAGAAACGCCTAGTCAAGCAATAGTCAAGCAATAGTCAAGCAATAAAATTAGAGCATGTAATTTCAAAGTGCAGAATAATAACACGAAAACTGACGTAGAGGATAGAATAGATAAACCCAATGTAGGGTGCGTTTT
This sequence comes from Gammaproteobacteria bacterium, assembly GCA_013151345.1. Classification (GTDB taxonomy): domain Bacteria; phylum Pseudomonadota; class Gammaproteobacteria; order SG8-11; family SG8-11; genus JAADIM01. The sequence continues at coordinate 149 of JAADIM010000050.1, read as the reverse complement.
ACCCACCTTGACAAGACTAGTATAATAATACCGCAAGATCAGCTGATGGATTTATCCTAAAAAATCAGTCGAAATCTCCTACTCGGCGAAAAATCACCAACTATTTTTGAAACTTAATCTATTTTTATCAAGTTTTTAATACAAACAAA